>NZ_JBDGIV010000008.1:0-223347 GCF_057657255.1 Variovorax sp. Soil_C_19
GTAGGTTGAACACCTGGCTCACTTTTACTTCGGCACTACCTACAAAACTGGCTCAGTTTCCGGTCGGCGCCAACAGCACGTTGCCGACCCTGAACGACACCATGGTCGCGAGGCTCGCGTATGCACAGTCGCTCGAAGGGTGCTTCGGGAACGTGCGCGAACTGATTGCGTCCTTAGTCGCGTGGCAGGAAGAGCTCGCGCGCGGCCCAGGCAATCTCGGCAACGAACAGCTCGTGCGGTCCAGGCGATTCTTCGACGCCCATCGTTGGGCAGCTCAACAGAGTCGGCACCTCCTGAGCGACCCGACCGGTCAGGAATTCGAGACCAACGCGGCAGATGGGTATTCCGGGGCATCGTGACCGCCTATTCCGGCCTATCGTGCCGACACCGCTTTGCAATCAGGCGGGGCCGCAACCCGCAGGCGATCAAGCAGCACCGGCTGCCTGAAAAGCGCCCATCTCCTGCGTCGACATCGGCCAGCCGCGAAAGGACTTCGGCCGTGTGTTCTCTGGAAAGGGGAGTGAGGGTCTGCCATGCTGTACGGGAGCAGAGGCTCTGACCCGGGATCCGGCGCAAGGCCCCAGGGCTCGCGCCGCAGGCGTGTCCGGAGAAACCCCGGACTTCCTCGTTATGAATGGCCCGGCAGCAGGGGGCAGGTCACAGTGCCTCTAATAGAGACTTTCGACAGGAAGGCAAAGATGGACGAGATGGAGACCCTCGACTACCAAGGGTGGCGGTTCCTGTGCAGCGGCGAGCAGTTGCCCTCGGGTGGGTTTCAGGCGACGGTGCGCTACAAGGCGCCACCAGACGACCAGATCCGCACCCTGGTGCTTGATCCGGAGAGCCACGCCACAGCCGGGCTGGCGCTCCACCGAGCCAGGGAGCTGGCGATGAAGTGGGCTGAAGAGCGAGAAGGCGATGGCCGCGGAGATGGCTGACGTCATCGAATTCGAACCCGCCAGGGCGGGCAACCCGGTTCCGAGCGATCGTCTCGGGTCGGGCCGGCCTGCTACCACTGTTCACGCAGACGATCTGTGCAGAGAAAACTTGCAGGTGAATCCCTGGCGTAGCGAGGAATCCGCTCCGGCGACTTGAGGTGTCTGCTTTGGAGAAGTCGATACAGCAGCTCAGGCCTTTTCACGATGGCGATGCGACCGGCTACAGTCGCCAACACCGGACGTTCCTGGACGCCTGCCACTTCGCCCGTCCAAACCACCCCATGACCTTGCTTGTCCTCGGATGACTTTTGACGTGGTCACTCGGACGGCCGCGTTCCAGACCGCTCCTCGATGCGCCAGCGCTGGTACCCAGCAGGAACACCACGGGAAGCACGATCGCAGCGAACGGGATCAGCAGGTCCGTGGAGCCGGCGACAAAACCGATGCCCACCAGCGAGCTCGAAAGCGCCATGACATAAAGCGTGCTTCGGGCGGCGGCCTCCGAGTACGTCGAGTTGTTCGCCGTCTGCAGCACGAAATGCTCCGTCGTCAGGGCCGCCAGCAGATCGGATCGCTCGGACCGTTCATCCATGCGGCACTACTTGGGTGCGCTCACCGCCGCGGCGTGCGCAGCATCGGGAAGATGGGAGGCGAGGTTCCCACCTGGATCGTACCCAGCAACTTGAACCCATACCGCTCATACAGCCGAATGTTCTTCGGGTTGGACGATTCGAGGTAAGCCAACCCGCCCTCACGGTCGCACGGAGCGAGCGTGTGTTTCATCAGGGCCGCACCGAACCCCTCGCCCTGACGGGAGGGATCGACCCCGATGAACGGGAGATACCAATGCGGCTCTTGCGGGTGATACTGCCCCATCTGCTCGAAAACCGCCGGGCCGTCCCGTCTGAAGCCCGCCGAGCCCGTGCGCTGCAGCAGGGCCATTGGCGCTTCTTCGTCCGGACTGACTCCCGGTGGCAGCCACAGCGCCGCGCCTGCATGGTCGTCCATGCAATAGGCGCTCCTATGGGAAAATGCCTTGCCCCCGAGGGCATGGACGAACGCCGGGAAGTGCCGGAGGTACTGCTCGGGTTCAGGCCATGTCCAGCGCGCCGCCGGGTCCGAGCCGAACGCCAGCACCACGGCAGCAACAGCGCGGGCTTCATCGGCCGCCTCGACAATCTGGATGCCAGGTATTGTCATGAGGTCTGCCCCAAAATCGTTGAAGGTCCGCACAGTACTTCGATTCGGGACGACATGCAACGCGACAACGATCGGCGAGTTGGAGGGCCAGTCGTGCATCGCCTGCGCCCGCATCGGATGCCTTCGAGCTCGAGATCGGCGCCTGCGATGAACAGCTGCCTGCGCACGCACTGGCAGGCAGCATCCGAACCAAATCGGACGAGCCGGCAGCAGGCCAGAGCGATCGGGAGCCGCGGATTCCCTTCGCCGGGCGCCATGGATTTCAGAGGAAGCCGTGGAACTCGCGGCGCTCGAATGGTCTCCTGGTTCAACCACCATCGCCTGCTCGAACCCATCGGGTACATCCTGCCCGACGAAGCCGAGACAAACTACCACCGGCAATTCGCAAGTCAGGCCACTGCTGGGGCGGTTTGACTTAGACCAAGCAGCCCGCGCCAATGCCGGGGCGACAATCCCGAGTGCTCGCCTGTACACTGGCGGCTCAATGCCCCCCCGTGTCATCGCAGTCTTGCTCGCCGTCCTCATGCTCTGGTCGAGCCTGGCCGTCACCGAGCAGCGCTTTGCCGAGGCACTCGACTTGCACGAGCAGGCAGCGAGCCTGGCGGGCGAAGGCAAGCGCAGCGATCTGCATGGGTCCATGGACGACCATGTGATCGACGATCAACCGGCGCAGCCTTTTGGAGAACCCGCGCTGGACCTTGCCGCACTGGCTGGCACCGCTTGCGTGTCCATCACCTGCAGTGCCGCCGGATCAGGGCTCCCCCGGCAGGCCGACGATCCAATGCGAGCTTCGCCTCATCTCGAGGGCCTGCGCCGCCCTCCCAAGAGCGCCTGAGCCTCTTCGACACATTGCACCTCGTCTGAGGTCGCTTTACGGATTCCGACGCCCGATGCGGCGCCCTGGACCACTCCGTCATTGCAGCAACCGTGTGCCTGCACTGACTCTCCTTCTTCCTTGTTTGGTTCGCCATGGAAATTGCCATACTTTTCGCTCTGATCCTGCTCAACGGCTTGTTCGCCATGTCCGAGATCGCTCTTGTGACTGCGCGCAAGGCGCGGTTGCAGAAGCTTGTGGATGAGGGCAACCGCTCCGCTGTCGCTGCCGTCGAACTGGGTCAAGACCCGACGCGCTTTCTCTCGACCATCCAGATCGGCATCACCTCCATCGGCGTCCTCAACGGCATCGTCGGCGAGGCAGCGCTTGCCGCACCGCTCGCCGTCTGGCTCTCGAGCCTCGGTGTCCCCGATCCGTACGCCAGCTACGGCGCCACGGGCCTCGTCGTTCTGGTCATCACCTACTTCTCCATCGTGGTCGGTGAACTCGTGCCCAAGCGCATCGGCCAGTCGTACCCCGAGACGTTCGCCCGCCTGGTCGCGCGGCCGATCAACTGGCTCGCCGTTGCCACCAAGCCCTTCGTCGTCCTGCTGTCCGTCTCGACGCGCACGCTGCTGCGCCTGCTGGGCGTGAAGGAAACCAGCGGCAGCCCGGTCACCGAGGAAGAGATCCACGCGATGCTGGTCGAAGGTACGACCGCAGGGGTGATCGAGTCTCACGAGCACGCCATGGTCCGCAACGTTTTCCGCCTCGACGACCGCGAGATCGGGTCGCTCATGGTGCCTCGCGGCGACGTGAAGATCCTGGAGGTGGACTTGCCTTTCGAGGAAAACCTCGCCCGGATCGAATCCTCGAACCACGAGCACTTTCCAGTTGTGCGCGGCGGTCTCGACAACGTGCTGGGCATCGTCAATGCACGCAAGTGGCTGTCCCAGGCCCTGCGCGGCGGACAACGCGCCCTGAGCAGTCAACCGCTGCAGACGCCGCTCTACGTACCCGAGACGCTGACCGGCATGGAGTTGCTCGACAACTTCCGATCCTCCGATGTCCGCATGGCGTTCGTTGTCGACGAGTACGGTGAAGTCCAGGGCATCGTCACGCTGCAGGACCTCATCGAGGCCATCACCGGCGAGTTCCAGCCGCGCAATCCAGAGACATCGTGGGCCGTTCAGCGCGATGACGGCAGCTGGCTGCTCGATGGCCACATCCCAGTTCCCGAACTGAAGGACAGGCTGACACTGGACGAGGTGCCGGAAGAGGATCGCGGCCGTTACCACACCCTCAGCGGCATGATGATGTTGCTGACGGGACGCTTGCCGAAGATCACCGACACCGTCGACTGGGAAGGCTGGCGCTTCGAGATCGTCGACATGGACGGCAAGACCATCGACAAGGTTCTGGCGGCACGCGTCCCCAAGGCCCCGGCCTCGAGCCGATGAAACCTTCGGCGTTGAGTAGATTCCGTGGCAAAGCATCGAGTCGCTGCTTCTGCCGGCCAGAGGGTCGCCGGAAGCTTGCTCCTCTTGGCTGCCCTCGGCACCGCTTGCACCGACGGCTACCCGACCAAGGACGTCCCGCTCTGCTGAGGCCGGAGAACATGGGCATCTCCGAACTTCTGCGGCAACCCGACGTGATCGGCGATCAGGCGCACCTCAGTCGCCAAGCCAAGGAGACGCACCTTCACCAAGCCGAACTGCCGCTTTCGGTGGACTTGTTCAGATGGCATGGGCGCGTTTGATGGGACAGGCAGGTCGGACCGGGACGAGCACACTCCGATAGGGAACAAGAGCAGCGAGCTCGATGTTCAGATGGGAACCTTGTCAGCGAAAACCATCAAGGCCAGCGCGCATATCAGCCTGCAGAACGGGCCGGATATAAGACTGCAGCCCTGCCTCCTGCCTCTTCACGCTACGATTTCCTTGTGATCCGGGAGGCGCCCGTCCAAGACCTTCCCTAAAATGGGTTGTCGTCGTCGTCGAAGCCTTTCTCCGCCGCTGGCGCCGCATGTGGCGCTCGTGTTGCGGAGGTGCTTTTCCTGGGTGTTTCGCTGTTTCTCTCAGCGGCAGCAGCGCCGAACATCGATGCCCCGACACCCGCGCCGTCGAGAGCCGCCTTGAGCGCCGCTTCGACAGCGTCGATGCGCTCCTTGCAGACCTTGTACGCATCGACGGACTCCGTGACGATCGTCAGCAGGTCGTCGATGTTCGGTTCGTTCTGGTCGCGCAGCGTCTCGGCATGCCGCTGCAGCACGCCGTACGCCTCCTTGAAACTTCGTTGAGCCATGGTCATTTCCTTCTTTGGGCAGGGACGGTCCGGACGTCGGTGGGTCCGTCCTTGAATTGAATCTGGAGTTGCGGCGCGCTTCGCGCCTGCACGCTCGAGGTCACCGGCTTCCCGTCGGGGGCGCGCACGATGGCGAAGCCGCGGGTCAGTGTCTTCTCGGGGCCTTGTCCGGCGATCTCGCGTATCAGTCCCTGGGCGTTGTCTCGGGTCCGTTGCATGACGCCGTCCGAACGCTCCGCGACCTGCTGCATGCACCCATCCAGCGCCTGCGCGGTGGCGCGCGCCGCCGCGCCCGTGCGGTCGACCACCGTGTTGAGGGCGACGCGTGTGGCCGATCGGGACGCATTGAGATTCGCCAGCGCGCCGGCGCGGATCGCGGTCATCCAGGACGGCACTTGCTGCCCGGCCGTAGCCAGTGCTTGAAGCGCGTCGCCGCGCGCCTGGTTGAATAGGGCTTCGGTATGCCTCGAGGCGTCGTGGACGCGCTGCACCGAACCGACCGAGACCGCATGGAGCGCCGTCGTGTTGGCTTGCTTGGCCCGGAAGAGATGCTCCCGTGCGTCGGCCCGGATCTCCGCGTTGAAACGCTCCAGCGACACCGAGACGGTGCGCGCGTCGCGCGCAGAGGCTGCGAGGATTGCGTCCCCGGCCATCCGGGCTTCTCGCGCCCGGCGCGCGATCTGCTGCTCGATGCCCCCGATGGCCTTGCTCGGCGTGTCGAAGCGGGTGTGCGCCACCTCGTCGGCCATCGTGCTGTCGCGCTCATGGCCGATTCCGGTCAGGACCGGGATGTTCTGCTCGCAGATAAAGCGGGCCAGGTCGTAGTCATCAAGCCACGCGAGATCATTCACGGCCCCGCCGCCTCGAATGACGACGATGGCGTCGGGGCGGGCCTCAAAGTCATCTTCCATTCTGCGCAGCGCCGCGGCCGCGGCGCCGGCGATCTCGCGCCCCGCGCCCTCGCCCTGGAAGCGGCTGTGCGCGTAGACGAAGCGGCAGATGCCGAACTGCGCAAGCCGCTCGGCCTCCTTACGGAAGTCGCCCAGCCCGGCGGCTTCCTGCGGCGCAACGACGAGCACGAGGCTGTAGTCCCACGCGGGGGGAAGCCGGCGATTTCGGTCGAACAGGCCTTCCTGCTGGAGCCGTGTGCGTATTCCCTTCTTGCGCGCCTCGAGGTCGCCGAGTGTGTATTCGGGATCGATGGCATCGATTTCCAGGTTCAGGCCGAACCGCGCGTTCACCACCGGCTTGGCCCGCACCAACAGCTTGATGCCCGCGCCGATCACGGCACCGGTGGCGTTTTCGAAGTCGGGCAGGATGCGGGAGGCCGTCGAGGCCCAGATCATGGCCCGCGCCCGGGCGATCGGCTGGCCACTGCGATCGCGCTCGGAGAGCTCCAGATAGACATGCCCGTTGCGGATGCTGGCCTCGTTGACCTCCACCAGGGTCCAGACGCCGCCGGCGAAAGCCTGGGCCACGGCGCTTGCAACGCCACCGAGGAGGCGCGAGAGCGGGATGCCACCCTTGGGAAGGGCCAAGCCCGTTTCCGCGGTGCCCGCGAGGGCGAGGTCGCCGGAGCCAGCGCCCGCAGAGGCTGCATCCGCCGGCAGCCAGGCGCCAAAGGGGACGAGGTCGGTGCCGGGCTCGACGTACCAGCGCTTGACCGCACCATCGAAGCGCGCGCCGAGCGCCTTGGCAGCGTCCTTCTGAGCGAAGGGAACGTTCAAATATTGGCGAGACATCGGTGCGGAGGGACCCTGTGCTGCGGCATTGTTGCCGAAAGGTGTTGAGCGAGCGCCCGATCGATGCCGAGTTGGACGCACTCAGGCAGCAGGTCGATTTTCCCAGATAGCCCGTTGCTGCAGGCGCTTTCATCGCGGGCTCGTACACCTGGGGCAGGTTGAAGGCGACGCTGCTCAGGGCCAGCACGAACAGCATCGCCCACATCCGTGATCCTGTGCAGTGCAGGTCGATGTGCAGTTTGCGGCCGCCGTTGCGGCAGCGTCCACGCCGGCCACCAGCGCACGAGCCACGGCGCTCGTCGGCGTCGCGCCATTGTGAGCCGCACGAACAACAAGGCCGCCAGGCTTTGGGCACCGGCGGCCTTGACGGGCCTCCTCGCGGCTGGGTTCCTCCTGTCGTCGAGCGGACACGACCTGCCCTGGTGGGGCAGGCGTCGGAGATTCTGATCGCGCGTCGCGAGTCACGCGCGCACGATGGGGTAGCTACCCGGCGGCTCCTGCGAGAAAGAGTTGTAGCCACTGACGACGCGCCTGGCTATCGTCTTGGCTATCGGTATGCGCGGCATGCGGCGATGACGCAAGCGCGGCGGCGGCGCCATCGCGAGGGCTCGCAAGCCAGGTCCCACCCGGCCACGCGATGCTCAGCATCCGCCGTACTTCTTCCGCCCCCTGGCGGTGATCGTGTACGTTGCGCCGCGGGAGCCGACGGGGCAGGTCTTGCCTCCGGCGGCGCCGTTCTCGGTCCGGGAGACAGCAGTGCGCGGCGCGCCTGGCGCATGCACGGGCTGCGGCATGGCCGAGTCCTGGCTTGAGAGGGGCGGGGCGCCGTGGCCGATGCCGCTGGCTGCACGCAGGCACTCGAGGCGGTTGCTGGCCGGCTCCATCGCGTTGCATGCTTCCAGCAGGACCGCAGGGTCTGCGCCCATGCCGGAGCGATCGCGACCAGGCCACGAGGATGGTCCACGGCTTCGTGGCTGTTCTCCTCCAAACTTCGCAGGCTTCGGTCCGTGAGATGCTCCCAACCGCATTCTGCCTGCCCTTCGCGGCGTGGGCGTTGGCAGTTTCACCGATCGGACAGGTCCCGACCTTCGGCCGTCGTTCTTCGCCCGGGCGCGCCGCGCCGCCAATGGCGGATGCAGCGCCACAGCTCCTCGAGGTAGCAAGCGCCCAGCAGCACGGAAGCCACCGCGAGCACGGCCAGATAGCCCAGCGGCGGGGCATCGGCGCGCAGCACGGGCGCGAACGCTGCCTCGCCCCGACGCCCAGCAACGCAGTGTGGCCTCCCAGTGCAAGGAAGCAAGCAGGGCGATGGCCGCAACGGGCAGCATCTCCTGCACGCTGTGCACCATCTGCTCCAGCGGGGTGATCGCCCGCCGAGGCGCTGCCCACCGCAGATCGAGGTACACCGTGACCTCGTGCATCGCGAAAGCCCAGAGGCACAGCGCAAGCACACCGGCGTTGAACTCGAGAAGGATCACGGCCAGGATGGGAATGCCGATCTCGGCCAGCATGACGATGTGCAACACCGACTCCCGCACGCCCGCGTTGCGTTCGAACCGCGTGCGCCGGTGCAGCGCCCAGTCGGCGAAGCCGGCGGCGAACCACGCCGGCATGACGACGCACATGAGAAGGATCGTCTGCGGCAACTTGCAGATCTCGTCGTTGCCATGGAACCAGCGGCCGTTACAGCAGGTGGTGCGGTGTGCCGCGCTCCAGTAGCGCGAAGGACAGGGCATCGGTGTCAAAGACAAGGTGCATCGGGGCTCCAGTCGGCGTCGTCTTGCTCGGCTTAGCGGGCGGCGTAGATCTCGGCCTGGGCCGGCTGGCCGAGCATCCCCTGCTAGGACGGGCCGGACAGATCCTCGGCACGCGTGAGTTGATCCCACACGAGAGCTATCGGCTGATCTACGAGGTGCGTGCCGACGCTGGATATCGACCTTGGTGCATATCGCTCGCCAGTGGCCGCCGACCAGGTCGTGATCGATGCCCCCACACGCCATGGTCAGAGCGCCGCGCCTTGACCAGCACCGACGCAAAGTTATAATACAGAAATCTGTATCGCATTTTTGGCGGGTTGATTATGAAGACGACGCTTGATCTGAACGACAATTTGTTGATGCAGGCCAAGTCGCTTGCGGCGCAGCAGCGCACGAGCCTCACGCGCCTTATCGAGGAAGGGCTACAAATGCGGCTGAAGGTCAAGCCGGCAGCTTCCCAGACTGCGCGTTTGCCCGTGTTTCGCGGCAAGGGGGGGCTGGTCGGCCGCATGAGCGGCCTGAGCAACAAGGAACTGCTGGACGCGGCTGACCGTGACGCCTGACGTGAATGTTCTGGTCGCGGCGTCTCGAAGCGACCATCCGAACCATGCAACCGCACTCAGCTGGCTTGAGCGAGCGCTTGCGGATGCGAGCGCAGGACGCTCTCTTGCCTTGCAGCCTATGGTGGTTGCGAGCTTTCTGCGCCTGGTGACGAACTCAAAAATCTTTGTGATGCCCACGCCGATCGATGCGGCGCTGAATTTCGTCCAGGCTATCCTGAACTCACCCGGGGTCGAGATGAGGGAGCTTGGCGGTGAATGGGATCTGCTGCATCGACTCTGCGCCGACAACAATCTGACCGCTAACGACATTCCGGACGCGTGGTTGGCTGCGGCGGTCTCGCACCAGGGCGAGCACCTTGTAACGTTTGACGGCGATTTCAAGCGGCTCCTCACCAGAGCGCAATTCACGCGGCTTGCGACCTAGGAAGATGCTGCCGCAGTCGGAGCACGACGTTCAGATCGAGGAACGGTTCGCCGGACCGATTCGGCGAATGCGAGATGCCGGCTGAAGTTTCGGCTTGGCCCGCTGCGAGCTCGCCTGCGACAGTGAGGACTTGGCCGGACGCCTTCTCGAACTGCAGCGCAGCTAAGCTGCGGGTGGCAAGGATCTGCGGCCAGGCCGGGAATCGACGCCCGTCGGGCGCTGTGCTCCTTCCGTCTTTTGCACGCCGAGCGTTGCCGCAACACCCTGGACGTTTTCGCAGTCATGCAGGCTTAGCCATGCCGCAGGCCCGGGGTGCGGCCGTCGGAAGGGTGTGTCGCCGTTGCCAACGATCAACGGGTCCACCATTGAAGGACACTGCGCCTGTCGTTCACTGCGCGACGACGGCGATCCCTCGGATCTGGCCCACGCCGGGCGGACCCGCGGGCCTCGGGTAGCGATCCGGCGAGAAACGGTGCATCAGCTCCGCCTCGCGGGCGCGGGCCATGGCAAGGTTCGCGAGCTTCACATGGCCGAAGCCGCGGATCGCGAGCGGCAGTGCGGCGATCTGGGCGGCGAGCACCTGGTTGGCAGGCGTGAGTTCGCATGCGAGTTCGTCGAGCCGGGCTTCGAACTGGCCGATCAGCGCCCGTTCGAGCCGTCGCTCCGCCGTGTGGCCGAAGGGATCGAAGGGCGTGCCGCGCAGCCGCTTGCCGTGGGCGAGCCATTTCATGGCAGGCAGCATCCAGCCGCCCAGGCGGATCTTGGCCGGTGGCTGGCCGTTGCGGGGACGCGCGAGAAAGGGTGGTGCCATGTGGAACGCGAGGCTTGGATTGCCTTCGAATTGCCCGGCGAGCTCCTTGCGGAAGCGGCCGTCGCTATAGAGCCGCGCGACCTCGTATTCATCCTTGTAGCTCATGAGCTTGCGCAGGCTGCGTGCAGCATTGCGCGCGAGCGGCAGGGACGGATCGCCGCCCACCAGCGCGGCCTCGCACTGAGCGATCCGGCGCACGCGCGTTTCGAAGCGCCGCGCCCAGGCGGCGTCCTGGTAGCTGTGCAACTGCGTACGGGCTTCGGCGATCAGCGTATCGAGCGATGCATCGGCGAGGTCCGTTGCGGCGGCTGCGCCGCCGCCTCGCAGCGTCTCGATCGCGTCTGGCCGGTCTGCGGCGAGGCGCCCGAGTGCGAACGCCGTGAGGTTCGCTGCGACGGCGACGCCGTTGAGCTCGATGGCGCGCGTCAGCGCCTCGAGGCTCAGCGGGATCAGGCCGCGCTGCCAGGCATATCCGGTGGCGAGGATGTTCGAGGCGAGCGTGTCGCCGAGGAATTCCTCGGCCAGGACCTGCGCGTCGAACGTTTCGACCTGGTCGCGGCCGGCCGCGAAGCGCATCTTCTCGCAGAGCAATTCGATTTGCAGGTCGGCGTCGGGATTGCGCAGCGATTCGGCCACCGGGATCCCGTGCGTGTTCGCGAGGATGCGGGTGCGGCCGTGGCGCACGGTCTGCAGGGCTTCCGGCGAAGCGCCGACCACGATGTCGCATGCGAGGATCGCGTCGGCCTGCTGGGTGTCGATGCGCACCTGGTTGAGCCGTTCGGACCGGTCGGCGAGCCGCACGAAGCTCAGGACGGCGCCGCCCTTCTGCGCGAAGCCCATGAAATCGAGCACGCTGGCGGACTTGCCTTCGAGGTGAGCCGCCACCGCGATCACCGCGCCGACGGTGACCACGCCGGTGCCGCCGACACCGGTGACGAGCAGGTCGTAGGGCGCTTCCCAGTCGCTGCGAGCGGCAGGCCCGGGCAGTGCCTGCACCTGCTCAAGGAAGGCGTCGTGCCCGTCGGCCAGCGCGCCGCGCTTCCTGCGCAGCGTCCCGCCTGTCACGCTGACGAAGCTCGGGCAGAAGCCCTTCGCGCACGAATAGTCCTTGTTGCAGCTCGTCTGGTCGATCTTGCGCTTGCGGCCGAGCGCGGTCTCGAGCGGCAGCACCGCGACGCAGTTGCTCTGGACGGAGCAGTCGCCGCAGCCTTCGCAGACCGCCTCGTTGATGAACAGGCGCGTGGGCGGATCCGCCAGCTGCCCCTTCTTGCGCCGGCGGCGCTTCTCGGCGGCGCAGGTCTGCTCGTAGATGAGCACGGTCACGCCGGGAACCTCGCGCAGCCGGCGCTGGACCGCGTCCAGCTCGCTGCGGTCATGGAATTCGGTGCCGGCCGGGAAGCGGCCGCGCTGCGGCGCGTACTTCTCGATCGCGTCGCTGACGACGACGATCTGCCTGACCCCTTCGGATTCGACCTGGCGCGCGATCGCGTCGACGCTGATCACACCGTCGACCGGCTGGCCGCCCGTCATCGCGACCGCGTCGTTGAAGAGGATCTTGTAGGTGAGGGTCGCCTTGGCGGCGACGGCCTGGCGGATCGCGAGGTAGCCCGAGTGGTAGTAGGTGCCGTCGCCGAGGTTCTGGAACACATGCGGGGTGCGCGTGAACATCGCATGCGAGATCCAGTCCACGCCCTCGCCCCCCATCTGGATCAGTCCCGCGGTGCTGCGGTCCATCCAGTTGGCCATGAAGTGGCAGCCGATGCCGGCACGCGCGGTCGAGCCCTCGGGTACCCGTGTGCTCGTGTTGTGCGGGCAGCCGGCGCAGAAGTAGGGCAGGCGCTTGACCGTGTCGCTCGCGTTGCCGAGCAGCTGCGGCGGCGTGAAATCGCGCACATGCTGCAGCAGAGGGCCTCCGAACTCGTGGTGGTCCGGAAAGTGGGCGGCAAGCCATCGGGCCACCTGCTCGATCAGGCGCGACGGCCGCAGCTCGCCGAGCGCCGAGATGAAGGGCCGGCCGTCGCGATCCTGCTTGCCCACCAGCGCCGGCCTGGCGCCCGCTGGCGCGTTGTAGAAGAGGTCGCGCAGCTGGGTCTCGACGACGGAGGCCTTTTCCTCGACGACGAGGATCTCTTCCAGGCCCTGCGCGAAGGTGCGCATGCGGGTCTGCTCGAGCGGGAAGCTCAGGCCCACCTTGTAGAGCCGCACGCCCGCGCGCGCCAGCGTCTCGGGCGTCAGCGCGAGGCGGCGCAGCACTTCCATGAGGTCGTAGTGCGCCTTGCCGCAGGTCACGATGCCGACCCTCGCCTGCGGGCTGTGGATCACTTCGCGATCGATGCTGTTGACGCGCGCGAAGGCCGCGGCGGCCGCGAGCTTGTCGGCCAGCCGCGACTCGATGCGCAGCGACGGCAGGTCGGGCCAGCGGTAGTGCAGGCCGTCGGCCGGGGCGCGATGGCCGGAGGCGGCGTGCACGCCCTCGGCATCGGCCCAGGCGGCGGCGCGCGCGGCGATCAGGTCGAGGTCGACCGTGCCCGCGCTCTCGACCACCTCGGAGAGCGCGGCCATCGCGACCCAGGCGCCCGAATAACGCGAGAGCTCGTAGCCATAGAGGCCGAACTCGAGGTACTCGGCCACGCAGGCCGGCTGCACCACCGGCATGCTCCAGGCCGCGAACGCGTGGTCGCTCTGATGCGGCATCGAGGACGAGACGCAGCCGTGGTCGTCACCTGCGACGACCAGCACCCCGCCGTGCGGGGATGATCCGTAGGCATTGCCGTGCTTGAGCGCGTCGCCGGCGCGGTCGACGCCCGGGCCCTTGCCGTACCACATCGCGAACACGCCCTCGACCGTGCGCTCGGGGTCGGATTCGACGCGCTGCGTGCCGAGCACCTGCGTGGCCGCGAGTTCCTCGTTGATTGCCGGTACGAAGCGGATGCCCGCATCGGCGAAGTCCGGGCCGGCCTTCCAGATCGCCTGGTCGACCATCCCGAGCGGCGAGCCGCGGTAGCCGCTGACGAAGCCGCGGGTGTCGAGGCCGCGCGCGGCGTCGCGCTGTCGTTGCATCAGGAGCAATCGCACGAGCGCCTGCGTGCCGGTCAGGAACACGGCGCCCGAGCGGGCCCAGAGGCCGTCGGAGAGCTGGTAGCTGGGGCGCTGGACAGGGGAGGTGGCGGGCGGCTTCATGCAAGGATTGTTCTTCGCCGCCCGGAGGAATACTCTTCCCGATGCACCCGAGGTCACCCTTGTTTTGAGAAGAACTTCCTCCCGAAACCACCATGAACGACGATTCTGTTCCTCTTGATGCCTACTCGCTCCAGATCCTGCTCGAACTGCAACGCGACGCGCGCCAGTCCGTGCAGCAGATCGCCGACAAGGTGGGGCTGTCCTCGACCCCATGCTGGCGCCGCATCAAGGACATGGAGGCCACGGGCGTGATCCGCGGCTACACGGTCGTGGTCGACCGCGAGAAGGTGGGGCTCAACCTTGCCGCCGTGACCGAAGTCAACCTGGACCGGCATCACGAGTCCAAGGTCCGCGACTTCGAGCGTGCGGTGCAGGCAAGCCCACAGATCGTGCGCTGCGTTTCGGCCACGGGGCCGGCCGACTACATCCTCACGGTGCTCGTGCCGGACATCAAGCACTACGAGAAATTCCTTCACACCACGCTCTTCGAGCAGGCCGGCGTCACGCATGTGCGCTCGGCGGTCGTGCTTCGGGAAGTGAAGGCCGGCGGTACGCTGCCGATCGATCTGGGTCAGACAGCGCCGACGGCGCGCAGGGCGATCTGAATCGGGGCGCGCTTCCGACATCGGGCAAACAACCCGCGCGACCTGGCGTGCAGAGACTGTGTCGCGGGGCAGTGCGAAGGCGTCAGCCTGCCTCGGAGACGGCGCGCAGTCCTTGGGATCGGGCGCCGCCCGGCAGAGTTCCGATCTGGGGCGCCTGCGCCATCGCGCAATGCGAGATGCGGGGCGCAGGACCGCCGCGTGCACACGCGAGAGCCTGATTGCGTGTCCTCCGGTCCCGATGCGCTCGTTGCACCCGGGCGCCAGGGCGCTCAGCGTTCCGGTGGCAGGTGGATCCCTTTGAGCAGGTGCCGCATGGATCTGTCCACTTCCTCGGCGCTCGGCCGGGCCGGGCGTCCCCCCGCAATCAATCGCTCCACCAGCGACAGCATCTCCGGAAAGTCGAAGGGCTTCGAGAGGAAAGCGTCGTAGTCCCGAAAGAGGCGCTGCACGACCTCTTCGTTGGTCCCGCTCATGAAAACGAACGGTACCTGCGACAACGTCGAATCGCTGCGAACGGCGTTGCCGAGTTCGGCCCCGTTCATGATCGGCATCATGAAGTCCGAAAGAATCAGCGCCGGCTTTTCACCCTGGAGCAGCGCCAGCGCGGCGCGTCCGTTGGACGCGGCAGCCACGCGATAGCCCTCGGCTTCAAACAAGAGCCGCAGTACCTCGGCATTGCCAAATTCGTCCTCGACGATCAGGACCAGCTTCATGAACGGCTCCTTTCACTCAGGCGTTTGGGGGCTGTGTGGCATCGAATCGGGACAGGTGAACGTCGGCGGCTCTCTTGGTGGCGCGCGTTCCGCGAACCTTGGTGATCTCGAGGGGACGCCTGCCGGGTTGCAGGGCCTGAACCGCCGCTGCGGAGAAAGTGAAAGCGTTGTCGAACCGGCCTACCACGCCATCGGCGAGCGGGGTACCAGCCGCAACAGCCAAAGCGGCGGGATCCACCGTGAACATCGATGTCACGCCGCGTTGCTTGAGTTCGAGAAGCAGTCGACCCAGAAAGCGGTAGCCCCGCTCAGGAAATGCCAGGGTGTCCGCCAGGCCTTCAAGGCCATCCACCACCAACCTTCGGATCCTCAGCTCGTCGACAAGCCTCAACAGCTTGTGCCCCATCTCATCCATAGACTCGTCCTCGCCTCCCAGTTGTTCGATCGTCAGGACACCCTCGTCCACCGCTTCACCCGCGGCGAAGCCCAGTTCGGTCGACGCAAGCAGCAGATCCGCCGCGGATTCGGTGCCGCAAAGCAGCAGGCCGGGTGAGGCCGGAGAACAGCCGGATGCGAATGCAAGGCCCAATGCTGTCTTGCCCGAGCCACTGTGCCCGATCACCACTGAAGAGCTGCCGGAGAGAACTCCACCGTCTTGTAGGACTGCATCAAGCGGGCCCAGGCCAGTCGGGAGAATGCCGCGACCCAGTTCGACACTGTCGTCGCGCCGCGGCAGGCTCTCGAGCCTGGGGAAGAACTGCAGCCCCTGCATCGTGATGCAGAACGTATGCTGCCCGCGTATGACCTGGCTGCCGCGGAACTTGCGAACTTGCATGCGGCGCTCGGCACGCCAATGGAAGCCATGGTCCTCGAACGAGAAAATGCCGTCGACCATGGTTTGCTCGGCGCTCAGGGCATTGCCGGTGCCGCTCGTCAGCACCAAGCAGGTACATGACATCGCGCTGACCAGGCTCTGCAGCTCGTGCACAAACTGGCGCACGGAATCATCGGTGGTCACACCCCTGTTGACCACCAGTCCGTCGATGACTAGAAGACCGGCGCCGCTGCGCTGGAGTTCGCCGCGCAGCAACTCGACCACGGCCTTCAGCCCGCCCTGCTCGAACTCGCGATAGCCACTGACGTAGAAGACCTCGGCATTGACATCGGCCTGATCAAAGAACACCTGCTGTTCCATGTGCTGCAGCATGCGCGCATGCGACTCGGCAAGCATGGTCACATAGAGCGTGCGCATCCTCCGCCGGGCCAGCGTGTACGCGATCTGGTTGGCGAGCGTTGTCTTTCCCACGCCGGGCGGTCCTTCGAAGATGTAGACGCCACCCTCGAACAGCCCGCCACTGAGGATTACGTCCAGGCCTGGAACTGCAGTGGGCAATCTTTTCATTCGCATCGGAAAATCGGGACGGGTTGGATCTGTGGTGAGGCAGCGGCGAGGACTTCGGGAGTGGTCCGCGGCTCAAATTCTAAGATGGGATCTCCCTGCACGGGCCGGGGCTGCGCCTGTTTGGAACGCAGCGATCGCTCCCGTGCCTGTGAGTTGGCGCATCGGACTCGGCGACGGCCGCACCCCGACGCCGCTCGTGCTGTTCGATCACCAGCCGGCGCGGAATCACCTGAGCGCGGAGGGTGCTGCATCGGAACCGATGAAACCTGCCAATGACCGCTGACGCGAGAGCATGCAACTCGGAACCTTTGCAGGCGACACGAGATCGCGGGGTCGCTAGGCTGGCGTGACGTCGAACGGATGACGCCGGCGCCGCCGGCGGGCCGCTCGGATCGGAGGTTCCCATGCAGCTGCCTTATCTGAAAACCGGCCTTCGGGCGGCCGGCGCCTGCCTCGTCGGCATGGTCTTGCTCGCGTGCGCTTCGGATGCGCACGGGCCTGACCCGGGCACCGGGTTCTCGCGGCTCGTCGCGATGAGCGCGGTGCGGCTCGACCTGTCGCGCCAGGTGGCGCTCACCAAATGGGACACAGGCCAGCCGGTCGAAGATCCGCCGGGCGATCCGCGCGAAGGCCAGGTCGTCGCGGCAGCAGCGCGCGAGGCGAACGACCGGGGCCTGGCGCATGAAGTGGCGACGGCCTTCTTCACGGACCAGATCGAAGCGAGCAAGCTCGTCCAGTTCGCGCTCATGGCCGAGTGGCGGCGCGGGGGGCGGGCGCCGGCAGAAACTCGAGCCGATCTGCGCGGCGAGCTGCGCCCCGCGCTCGACCGCCTGCGCCCGCGGTTCATCGATGAACTCATCGCCACCCGTTCGCTTCGCGCTCGGACCGACTGCCGCGAGCAGCTGGCCGATGCCACCGCATGGCACGCTGCGGCGAACCGGTTGCCGCCGCTTTACGGGATCGCGCTGGACCGCGGGCTGGCGCGCGTGTGCGCGAACTGATCGACCCGTGCGCGCCGGATCAGAAGACCTGGCTGAGGAATCTCCGGATCCGCGGGTCGGCGCCTTCGCCGAAGAACTGGCCGGGTGGTGCCGACTGGACGACGCGGCCGTCGTCCATGAAGACGACCTTGTCCGCAACCGCGCGGGCGAAGCCCATCTCGTGCGTGATGCAGATCATCGTCATGCCGTCGCGCGCGAGGAGGATCATGGTCTCGAGCACTTCCTTGACCATCTCGGGATCGAGCGCCGACGTGGCCTCATCGAACAGCATGACCGTGGGATTCAGGCAGAGCGCGCGTGCGATGGCGACGCGCTGCTGTTGTCCACCCGAGAGCTGAGCCGGGTACGCCGAGGCCTTCTCGGCGAGCCGGACCTTCCCCAGGTACTCGAGCGCCGTCTCACGGGCTTCGCTCGCGGAACGGCGCCGCACCCAGCGCTGCGCCAAGGTGCAGTTCTCGAGCACCGTAAGGTGCGGGAACAGGTTGAACTGCTGGAACACCATGCCGATATTGGCCCGCACCAGATCGGCGTGGCGCATGCGCGGCGAGACAACGACCCCGTTGACCGTCACCGCACCGCTTGCGTAGCCCTCGAGTCCGCTGATGCACCTCGCGAGCGTTGATTTCCCCGAGCCCGACGGGCCGCAGACCACCACGCGCTCGCCCGCAGAAACGTTCAGATCGATGTGGTCGAGGACCTTGTGGGCTGCGAACGCCTTCGACAGGCCCTCGACGGACACCACCGGGGAAATGGTGGCGGCCGGCGTGCCCGCGCTCATGCCGCCCCCTTGTAGAGTTCGGCTGCCGGGCTGTCGCGCCAGGCGGTCAGTTCCCCCGTGCGGACGCGGGTGCGGCCGTAGACCATCCACGCATCGTCCACCGTGCCGATGAACTGCGCCATGCGCAACTGCGCGGGATGCTCTTGGGCCGCACGGGCATAGCCCACGCCGGCCGGATACCTGCCGTCGATCACGCCCTGCGTGACCTCTGCGACAGTGTCCACGAACTCGATGTGCTGCCAGCGATGACGGTCGATGTAGGGCAGGGTGGGGCGCATGACCGCGAGCGACGTGGGCTGCGCCGCGTCGTGGCGCTGGAGGATGGCGAGGTCCTGGCTCGGGGCGATGAAGGTGTCGATCAGATGCAGCCCGATGAAGCACTTCGCGACGGTCGAAGCGGTCTCGGGATGCACGGCGCACTGGATCATGAAATCCGCGGTCCCACGCAGCACGGCGTCTGCGCATCGATCGAAGTCCTGCGCGAGGGCCAGGCTTGCGGTGTGCTGCAGTCCATGGAAGTCGAGGTAGCGGCGGGCCACGAATTCGTGGTTGCTGCCGGTCGGGCCAAGGGTGATGAATTTCATGGGGATGCTCGATTCAGTGCCCGCGGCTGGGAGGGGCTTCCAGCGCGCGCAGCCCGCGCAGCAGCGCGTAGTTGATGGCGAGGTAGACGATGCCAGCCCCTAGAAAAACCTCGTAGGGCGCATAGGTTTCGGAAGTGAGCAGCCGAGCCGTGCCGGTGAGCTCGAGCAGCGTCACGGTGCTCGCGAGCGAGGTGGCCTTGCAGGTCAGGATGACCTCGTTGCCGAACGCCGGCAGCGCGGTGCGTGCCGCAAGCGGCAGTTCGACCAACCAGAAGGTGTGCGCACGTGCGAGCCCGAGCACGCGCGCCGCTTCCCGGGTGCCGCGCGGAACGGCCGCGAGCGCCGCCCCGAGCGTCTTGCCTGTGTAGGCGGCGGAATTCAGTCCCAACGCGATCACGACGCACCAGAACGGATCGCGCAGCACGGGCCACAGCGCGGAGTGGCGGATGGCATCGAACTGGCCCGCCCCGTAGTAGAGGAGGAAAAGCTGTACCAGCGCGGGCGTGCCGCGAAAGAAGAGCAGGTAGGCATGCGCGACCGCCCGGATTCCGCTCACGCGCGAGTTCTTGCAAAGCGCCACGGGGACAGCCAGGGCCGTGCCGATGCCGACGACCCATGCGGTGAGCTTCAGCGTGAGCCACGCACCTTCGAGCAGAGCGGGGGCGACGGACCATAGGAGGGTGATGTCGAACATGGGATCAGCTGGCCAGGGGACGCGCGGCGCGCCGCTCTCCCCACTCGAGGCAGAGCGTGGCGAAGCCGGTCAGGACAAGGTAGATGCAGGCCGTGGCGAGATACATCGTGAACGGTTCGCGCGTCGCGCCGGAAGCTTCGGCGGCCTTGCGCATGAGCTCGTCGCATCCCACGATGGAGACGATCGAGGTCTGCTTGAGCAGCACGATCGACTGGTTGCCGAACGGTGCCAGCGCGAAGCGGACTGCCTGGGGCAGCACGACGGTGCACAGCGCCTGAAGGCCTGAAAGACCGAGCGTCCTCGCGGCTTCCCGCTGCGTCCTCGGAACCGCCAGCAGCGCGCCCCTCGCGATCTCGGCCGCGTAGGCGCCGAACGAGAGGGCCAGCGCGACGACACCCGCGAGGAACGTGTCGATCTCGACATAGCGCCCGGTCAGGGTGGCGAGCGCGAGAGAGCCACCGAAGAAGACCGCGAAGACGACGAGCAGGTCGGGAATGCCGCGGATCACCGCCGCATAGCCGTTGCCGAGCGCCCGCAGCCCGCGGTTGCCCGCGAGCTGCAGCGCGCAAACGGCGGCACCGAGCAGTGTGCCGAGCGCGAGGGAGCACGCGGCGAGCTGCAGCGTCACGAGGGTGCCCAGGAGCAACTGGCCACCAAAACCTTGGAGGAAGTCCATTGGAGGCCGCGACGCCTACATCAGCTTGAACGGGAAGTACTTCGCCGTGATGCGATCGTAGGTGCCATCGGCTCGGATCGCCTCCAGCGCGGCGTTGATGCGCGCGAGCGTCTCGCCGTCGTCCTTGCGCACCGCGATGCCGTTGCCCTCGCCGAGAATGCCGCCTTTGAGCTCCGGCCCGGTGAACGCGAAATCCTTCGCCTCGGGCGTCTTCAGGAAGCCGACATGGTAGGTGACCATGTTGCCGAGGATGTACGCGACCCGACCGGCGACGAGGTCGAGTTCGGCCGCCTGCGGCGTGTCGTAGAACTTGAGCTCGGCGTCGCGGTAGTTCTGCGCGAGGTAGGCCGCCTGGACGGAGCCGCGCTGCACGCCGATGGTCTTTCCCTTGAGCGCGGCGGGGCTGACGTCGGGCGGCGTTCCCTTGCGGGCGACGAAGCGCGAGATGGTGTCCTTGTACTTGGCCGAGAAGGCCACGCGCTCGCGCCGCTGCGGCGTGATGGCCATGCTCGCGACGATCATGTCGTACTTGCGCGCGACGAGGCCGGGAATGATCCCATCCCAGTCCTGGGCGACGATCTCGCACCTGGCCTTCATCTTCTCGCAGAGCGCCTTCGCGATCTCGACGTCCCAGCCCTGCAGCGTCCCTTGCGCATCCTTGAAGCTCCACGGGGGATAGGAACCCTCGGTCGCGATGCGGTAGCTGCCTTGCGCGTGAGCTGCCGCCATCCAGGCGCAGGTCGAGAGCAAGAGGCAGAGGGTTCTGCGGCGCGGACCGGTGAAGGAAGTTCGAGAGTGCATCGTCGTTGTCTCCGGCGTCGTTCGTTGTGATGGCGGCATCCTCGACGAGCTTCTGCGCGTGCGCAACGCTTGCATCGGATGCAACTGTGCGGCGCCAGGCCATCCTTTCGCACACTTGGGGCAGGCCTTCGTCCGCGCGCACGCGTTGCATGACAGGCAATTTCAAGGCGGCGCCGCCAGACGTGCGCTTCGGCCTCGGCACGGCTGCCTCCCGGCTGGCGCATGCATCCGACGCTTCGCGAGGCCGGGAATTCGCCGCGCCGCTCGTGCCGCTCGGACACGGATGATCTCCCCGCGCAGACCCTTCATGTGCACTCGCAGCGTGGCCGTCACCTCACCAGCGATCGTTCCGCGGCGGATCTAGAACTTTCGTATCGCGCGTCGGCTCGCATGGGAACGATCCGCGCCTGAACTACCGCTCGGTCTTGATCTGTAACATTCCCTGGCCGAGAATCAGGTCAGACCGCTGCCGGCTCGCCGCGAGGCCTGACCCCGCACCAACAGGGTCCGCCGAAGGCGGGCCCCTCCACCCATTTCCATGACCCTGGCCCGCCTCCCCTTCAACGTGCTCGACGGCTTGCAGAAAGCCGGAATGGATCTGGACGAGGTGGCAGTGCTTGCCGGCCTCCAACCCGACGAACTCCGGAAACCGCTGTCCGGCGAGCAGGCCGACCGTGTGTTCGTCGTCATGCACGAGAAAGCGGCCAACCCCGCTGCGGGCCTCGCGGTCGGTCTCCAGCCGATGCGCTCGGAACTGTTCGGTGTGGTGGGATTCGCCGGCATGCTGAGCGCGAACTTCGGCGCGGCACTGGCCCGGATCGCGCGCTACAACGCGCTGGTGTCGGCCTGCCACATCGACATGCATCCCGGTGCCGAGGAGTGCGAGCTCCGGATCCGCTTCGACGGACCGCCGCGACCCTACAGACGGGCCCAGTTGGACATCCAGATGGGTACGCTGCTCGTCTTCGGGCGCACCTTCACCGAGCGCGAGATCGTGCCGGTGCGCGTGACCCTCAAGGAGCGGCCCTCCTATCACACGATGTACGCCGATGCCTTCGGCTGCCCGGCGCTGTTCGACCAGGCGCACGATACGATCGTCTTCCGCCGCGCCGATCTTGACCTGCCGCTGGTCAGTGCCAACCGGCGCGTGGCCTCCATGTTCGAGGATGCGGCCGAGCGCGACCTGCAGACCTATGAGACCACGTGCAGCGGCACGGCGGCGGCGGTGCGCGAGATCCTGGAGCAGCAGTTGCACGGCGACGTTCCTGACATCGAAAGCGTGTCGCGCGCGCTCTTCCTGAGCGCGCGCACGCTGCAGCGCCGCCTGGCGGACGAGGGTGTGCGCTTTTCCACCCTGCTGGATGAGGTCCGTCTGGAAATGGCGCAGCGCTACCTGTCGGCCGGTCGCGCCACCCTGACCGAGATCGCCTACCTGCTCGGGTTCTCGGAGCCCAACTCCTTCTACCGCTCCTTCAAGCGCTGGACCGGCAAGACGCCGGCGGATTTCAGACAGGCCCGCTGAAGCCGGCCAGGCAGCCGCGCGAGCTGGCCGGTGGTGCGGCCGTGGCGCACTCGGATAGTGACGCTGTCGTGTTCGGTGCTTGTCGCCTGCCAGAGGCGCTTCTATCGTCCGCGTGAACTATTTCACGCTGCCGAACCTCAATGCCTTTGACCTTGCTGCGCGCTGTACGCGGCCCTTCGCCATGAGCGCCGCGACATTCACTCGTCGCGCGATGACCGCCTCGCTTCTGGGGCTTGAGCCAGGCTGGGTGCCGCGCATGGCACATCAATGCTCTATGCCTCGTTCGACCCGCCGTGAAATCAGGGGCCTCGCATGAGCGGGCTCGCAGGCGCGCAACATGGCCAGCCCGCAACCGTGGCAGGAATGGGCGCGGCAGCGACGCGTTTCGCCGCACGCCTCCTGCCCGAAGAGGCGTGCAACGGCTTTCGAGCACTTGTGCCGACCGGATGGACGATTCCGCTCATGCCGAGAGGCGTCGCGCCTGTCGTGGCGCAGTGCGGACACGCCACTCGGCTCGCCGCGCCTATGAACCTGGAGATCGTTGCAGATCCTCCTTTTCGCGCCGAAGGCTTCTTCTGCGAGGGCCGCCATGGCTGGGTAGGCCACAGCGAAGTGCCGCCTTCCGAGATGCGCGCGCTGCCTGCAGAGAACTGCGTCCCGATCGTGCCCGGCATCAGCATCTGGGTGATCGAGAAAGGCGAGCTTGCGCTCGAAGAGGCGGGCACGGGCCGCACCGAATACGGTCCTGGCACCGTTTTGCTCTGGCGGGGGATGCAGCCACTCCGCGGGCGGTGGGGTCACGCGCGCTTCAGCTACATCCGGCTGAACGCCCCCCGGCACAGTCAGATCCCCGAGCATGTGGCCCCCAGCGGACCGGGCGCTGCGCAGCGTCTCGAGCACCTTGGGCTCGCGCCCTTCCTCGCGGCACAGCTCCAGACCTTCGCCGTCCACGCCGCCACATTGACAGCCGCGGAACTCGGCGAGGTTGTCGGCGGCATCGTCCAGGTCGCCGAGGCGCTGCTCAAGGCGGTGGCGTCCGCGTCCCCGGCGGCCGGTCACGAAAGCCCTGACGCCGCCAAACTGCAGGCGGTGCATCGCTACATCGAGCACAACATGCACCGCATTGAGCTGAGCGTGGCAGACATTGCGCGCGGCACCAGCATGTCGCGCGCGCAGCTCTATCGGCTGTTCGAGACGCAGGAGACCAGCGTGCGCGGCACGTTGCGCGAGCGGCGTCTGCAGAAAAGCATGGCCCATCTGGCGCAGGGCGAGGGCGAGCGGCTGAGCATCGGCGCGATCAGCCATGCCTGCGGATTCTCGGATCCGGCCGTCTTCAGCAAGCTGTTTCGCCAGCGCTTCAACGCGACACCGCGCGACGTGCGCGCTGCGCAAGGGCCGGCGAGGTAGCGCTGTTTCAAATGCAATTTATTTCATTCGAAACATTCGAGCTCGGCGCCCTGGCTGCTCCCACAGAATTGAAATTCACCCCGTCGCTGACGTTGGGTTCCTGGAGAAAACGATGAACATATTGGTAAGCAAGTCGGCAAAGCATGGAATGGCCGGCGCCCTGCTTCGCGCCGGTACACTGGTTGTCGCGGTGGTACTTTCCGCGTGCGGCGGCGGCAGCGGAGGGGGTTCCTCCTTCCCGGTGGCATTCCTGCCAGTAGTGCCGCCCCCGGACTCCGGCAGCGGTGGGGGCGGCGGTGGCGGCACTCCGTCTGCAGATGTCACCTGCAAGGACTTCGAAGGCAATCCCGTCACGGTCAAGCCGAAGTCGATCACGGTGCACAACAACTCCGACCGGGTGATCTATCCCGTGCTCTCGACGAGCGAAAACTCGAAGAACGAATGGATTCGAGGATGCTTCCGCGTCGACGACAAGCTGTACCCGACCGAGAGTGTCTACAAGCTGTACGTCAACGAGGGAACGGGGATTCCGGCCAACTCGTCGGTCACCGTCACCCTCCCGCTGTACACGGCGCTGTCGGCCGAGAAGTACATCACCTGGTGGAACGGCGGCCGTGTCGTCCTGGCGGACAGGAACGACAGGCTGCGCGAGCAGGAAGACGTGAAGCTGCAAACCCCAGGCGCCGTGTCGTGCCAGGGCCAGAACACGAGCTGCGCATTGACCGTCTATTCAAGCAAGGTCCAGTTCCCCGAGAACATCCATGCGCAGCTGTCGGAATACACCTTCGGCGATGCCATCATTCCGGATGGGCAAAAGCCGCTGCTGAAGCCCGACAACGTCGGCTACAACATCTCCTACGTCGACCACGTCTATCTGCCGGTCGGCATCGGCCCCAAGAACAACCCCTACATCGGGTACAGCGGGTCCGTGCAATCTCTGGGCAAGTTCGCCGATGCGCTGGCCTCGTTCATGGCGACCGATGCAGGCAGCGGATGGCCGGTCTACAACCTCCATTCGCTGAAGCTGCCGGGCGGCTACAACGTCTTCGCGCAACGAACGGGTGTGCTGCCCCCCAACGACGACGTGCCGGTCAAGCCGGCGGACAGCCCGCCGGTCCTGACGGTGCAGAAGTGCATCGGGGGCCAATGCACCGAAGACGAGAAGAAGAATCTGCACTTCGGCGAAGCGGTCCAGCGCATGCAGAACCTGTGGGGCTCCTGCGCCAACTGGGGCGCCGAGGACCTCAGCCCCTACGTCACCGAGACGATCGCCTGCCCGGCCGACATGGCGACGAAGATGGAGACGGTCAGGCAGTTCTTCGCGCAGAACCACGCGGAATACCTGGCGCTCTACGAGGGCGGATCCTGCAAGGGCGAGGAGCCCGAGAAGCCGGTCTTCACCTACATGGAGGCCCTCAAGCACATCTACGGCTGGGTGCCGTTCAACGAGGGGTGTGGCGCGGGCGACAACAAGCTGGCGGGGACCAAGATCCCCGGCTGGACGCATGCAACGATCCAACCCATGTACATCCACGACCTGCAATACGGCTACCGGCAGCCTGCGGTCAAGAACAACCCCAAGCTGAACTTCAACCCATACGTCGCGCTGATCCATGAAGATCTGCAGATGAATGCCTACGGGTTCTCGGTCGACGACGCCGTGGGCTTCATGAGCGAGCTGGGCGATGGCCTGGTCTTCGTGGTCGGCGGCGCCAACGGGCTGGAGAATACCAAGCAGTTCAGCTTCACGGATGGCTTTTCGCTCGCGATCGGCGCGCCGTCCACGCTGAGCCAGGGCACCCCGCTGATCAAGAAGTATGGCGTGTGCTCATTGAACCAGGAGGCGAGCGATCCGGGCTGCAGCGCGATCAAGCAGGACGTCACCATGCCGACCAACAGCCTGATCGCGGGTTTCCGGGTGGGCAGCGTGCCGAGCTATCCGGTCAAGGTGCGCTTCACCGACCTGAAGGACAACCTGTACACGTTCCATGTCACCGAGCAGTTCGCGGCGTGCGCAGCGGGTGCCGAGCCGGGACAATGTCCCAGCAACAAGGCCGGGATCAAGGCCGGACTGTCCTGCAGCGTGACCCGAAGCGACGGTGGGGTGCATCCAAAGTCGGCGCAATGGTGCAACGGGGCCAATCCGAACCAGATCAGGGACGAGCAGCTCACGAAGAACTTCCTGAGCTTCCCCGTGCCGGTCGACTACCTGCCCTGAGCGCGGCCTGACGAACGAAACAGCGCGCGCAAGCCGCGCGCTGGCCCTGTGAGACGCATCGACCAAAGCGTGAGACGGACGAGCTAACGCCTCGAGGGCGTTTGCAGAGAGACTTGCCGCGGTCACAACCCTCGAGATCATTCATGAAGAGCCTGCGCCCAGCCTGTTGCGAGCCGCACCGCCGTCATTTCCTGGGCACCTCCTTCGCGGCGGCCCTGGTCGGCGTGGGCGTCGGCACCGCATCGTCGTCCACCGAGGCGGCTTCGCTGAGCGAGGCGCAGCGCAACGCGATGACGCCCGACCAGGTGATCGGGAAGATCATGGACGGCAACGCGCGCTTCCTGTCGGGCGTGCACAAGGAGCGCAACTTCCTGGCGGAGATGCGTTCCAGCGCCGCCGGCCAGTTCCCGGCGGCCATGGTGTTGTCGTGCATCGACTCGCGCGCGCCCGTCGAGGTGGTCTGCGACCTTGGCATTGGCGACACCTTCAACGCGCGCGTCGCCGGCAACGCGGTGAACGACGACATCCTGGGGTCGATGGAATTCGCCTGCGCCGCGGCAGGGGCCAAGGTGGTGATGGTCATGGGCCACACCGGCTGCGGCGCCACCAAGGGGGCGATCGACAACGTCGTGCTCGGAAACCTCACGCTGCTGCTGGCTCGCTTCAAGTCGGCCATCGACGCCACGGTGTTCGCAGGCCCGCGCACTTCGAAGAACGACGCCTTCGTCGACGCCGTGACCAAGACCCACGTGCAGCAGGCGCTGCCGCTCATCCGAGGACGCAGCGCAGTGCTGGCCGGTCTGGAGGCGGACGGGCGTATCAAGATCGTCGGCGCCATGTACGACATTGCGTCGGGCAGGGTCACGCTGGTCTAGCCGACATGCGGTTTGACCAACGCGCACCGCGCTCAGCTTGCATCACTCGGCCGCGCCTGCAGCCTTGCCATCCCGATGCCCCTTGCGCACCATCGGCCGCCCTCGTCGGGGCTCCTTCAACTTCCGGATTCCAATGATCTGCAAACCCGTTCTCCTGCGCCGCTTCGTCCATGCGCTCTTCCTCGCGGCAGGTGCCGCATTGGCCGGCTGCGGCGGCGGTGGTGGTGGTGGTGGCGCAGCGTTCCACGTGCCGCCCTCGTCGCCGGGCACGCCGTCGCCTGCGCCGTTCAACATCACACCCGTTGCCTCGGCGCAGATCGATGCCGCCGTGGCCAAGCTCGACGGCGTGGCGGCCGAAGTGATGCGACGCACGAAGGTGCCCGGTATGGCCATCGCCGTGGTGAAGGACGGACAGGTCGTCTACGCCAAGGGCTTCGGCGTGCGCCGGGTCGGTTCGCCGGAACGGATCGATTCCGACACGGTGTTCCAGCTTGCATCGATGTCCAAGCCGATCGCCGCGACGGTCGTCGCCGGGCTCGTGGGAGGCCATGGCGTCTCCTGGGACATGCCTGCAGCGAGCCATTTGCCGGGCTTCAGCCTGTCGGACGCGGCGGTCACGCAACAGGTCACGATCGGCGACTTCTTCGCGCACCGCTCCGGCCTGCCGCCTGCTGCCGGCGACCAGCTCGAGGACCTGGGCTATGACCGCGAGCAGATCCTGCAACGCCTGCGCTACGTGCCGCTGCGGGCCTTCCGGACCAGCTACGCCTATGCCAACTTCGGCCTCACCGCGGGCGCGGAGGCGGCGGCCAACGCCTATGGCACCGATTGGGCGACGCTGTCCGAGCGCGTGCTCTATGCGCCGGTGGGGATGAATGCCACCAGTTCCCGCTTCGTCGACTTCATGCAGCGCGCCAACCGCGCGACGCCGCACGTGATGCAGGACGGCAGCTACCAGGCCGTCTACCAGCGCCAGCCCGATGCGCAATCGCCTGCAGGCGGTGTGAGTTCGAGCGTCAACGACATCGCGAAGTGGATGACCCTTCTTCTTCGCGACGGCCGCTACAAGGGGCGCACGGTGTACACCCCCGCGGCGCTGAAGCCCGCGATCACCGGACAGATCGTGAACGGGCCCCCGCCCGCGGACCCGTCCGAGCGTGCGAATCACTACGGCTATGGATTCAATGTCGGCACGTCGACGGGTGGGCGCCTGAAGCTGTCCCATTCGGGCGCCTTCATGCTCGGCGCGGGCACTGCCTTCACCGTGATTCCGGCGGCCGACCTCGCGATCGTCACGCTGATCAACGCCGCACCGGTGGGCGCGGCCGAAGCGCTGAACCAGACGTTCGAAGAACTGGTCGAACGTGGCACGACCTCGGAAGATTGGATCGCCGCCTATGGAGAGCGCTTCGAACCGTTCTACGCGCCCGAGGGCTCGCTGGCCGGCCAGCAGTCGCCCGCACAACCGGTGCCCGCGCTCGGCAGCAATGCCTACACCGGCACCTATGCCAGCCGTTACTACGGCAGCGCCATCGTGGAATTCGACGGCAGCGGGCTGGTGTTGAGGATGGGGCCGACGGGCGAGCGGCGCTTCCCGCTGCGTCACTGGAGCGGCAACACCTATGTGTTCGACCTGTCGGGCGAGAACGCTCCCGCAGGATCCCTCGGCAGGGTGGACTTCGAGCCCGGCGTCTCCGGCATCTCCACGGGCCTGACGATGGACTACTACGCGGAGGACCTGGACCGCGGCACGTTCACCCGCACGCCCTGAGCGGGTCAGGTCAGCGCGATCGCGCGCGCCGGGTCCAGCCGGGCGATGGCCGTGAGTGCGGCATGCCGCTCAAGCGGATCGGCATCGTCCTGGCTCAGGACGGGGTAGACCGCCACCCATGCCTCGATCGCCAATTCGGGGTCCCACCGGTCCAGGTCGTGGTGCTCGATCCTCTCGACCAGGAGCCGCGCAAAGGGTAGCGGCACGCGACCCTCCCGGTGCACGCTGAGCAACTGGCACAGCCGGATCTGCGCGCGCAGCTGCGCGGGTGCGTCCGCAGCGCGGGCGATGGCCTGCCGCAGCAGCGACACGGCTGCCTCGAGTTCGCCGCTCGCCGCGAGCCCATGGGCCTGCGCCACCACGCTGCCAAGGCCGTCGCCTGTCATGCCCGCTGCGGCGCCGCTGGCCAACGCCGCGGGCCCGCCCAAGCTGCCAATCCATTCCAGCGTGCGCGCGCTCGCGAAGGGCATGCCGTTGCCGAAGCACAGGCTGTCCAGCCCCGGCAGCCGCTGCAGCAGTGCGAAGGTGCTGCGCTCGACCTCCGCACGCGCGGCAGCGCCGGCATCGCCGATCTGCGCCAGCGCCGCGGCACTGAGCGCCTGCAGATCGAGCCAGAAAGGATAGGCCGGAAACTGGGACTCGGCAAAGCCGATGGCGTCGAGCGGCTCGGCCGCTGCGTCCTGCATGCGCCGCATCGCGTCCGCCACCTGCGAGATCGGCGCACCGATCTGGGTCATGCTGTCCGTGGCGGGTGGCAGCGCGTCGATGCTGCCCCAGTTGGCGAAGCGGCTGATGCGATAGGCGCGGGCATCGCCTGGGTCCGCTGCCATCATGACGTCGACCACGTGGTTCAGATGCGCGAGGGCGGGTGCCAGCGCCTGGGCGAGATCCTCACCGGGGGCCGGTGGGGCCAGGGCGGTGAGCGTGGGCAGGCTGGGCGGCGCTGCGAGCGCAGCGGGCGCTGAGACGGGGGAAGGGGAGGTGCCGGCCATCTCAACTGCTGGCGCGGCGACCGCCGGCGCTGCGTTCTCGGCGACGGGCACCTGATCGATCAACGCCAGCAACGCCCGCATCGAGGGCGCCTCTTCGTCCTTGGCGCGCAGCAGGTCATCGATGCGCCGGCCGGCGGCCAGGAGGCCGGTGACCAGCCCGGAGGCCTGCGGTGCGAGTTCGCTCCATGGCCGCTCCCGGGCACTCAGCTCGATCCGATCAAGCAGCCACTGGAGCGCGTTGCGGCGCGCGCGCAGTCGCGTCACGGGTGGCGACATGGCCTCCCAAAAATTCTCGTGCAGGTCGGCCAGCACCTGCAGGCCAGCGCGCAGGCCGGTCAGGCCGTCCGTCTGCAGCAGTGCGGCATTGAGGTAGCACGCCACCAGCAGGTCCTTGCCGCCATCGGCCAGAAGCGGCGCAGCAAGCCGTGCCACGCGCGGCCAGTCGGTCTGGCCGTCGGCGCCGGGGTTCGAGAGCTTGCCGATCTCCAGCTGCAGCGCGTCGAAGCGCGGATCCTCCCGCACATTGCTGCCCGCGGGCTGCATGGCGGTGACGGGCCGGCTTCCGATGCCGTCCAGCAGGGCAATGTCCACTTTGGTCGTTCCTCGTCGTCTTGTGGCGCAGCGCGCTCAGTCCCAGATGGCCTCGACGCAGAGCGCGTCGAAGTAGTAGCCCGCGCCGCGCTCGGTGCGAAGCAGCGCGGGACGCTTCGGATCGGCTTCGATCTTTCGGCGCAGGCGCAGTATCTGAACGTCGATCGAGCGATCGAACACGTCGTCGAAGGCGCGCGTTCTTTCGATCAGCTGCTCGCGCGTGACGATCGTTCCGGGCGCGCCCAGGAACATCACCATCAGGTTGAACTGGCTCGGCGACAGCGCCACCTCGCGGCCCTCGCCGGACCGCAAGCGGCGCGTGTTGAGATTCAGCTCCCAGCCGTCGAACCGGTAGGCCCGCGGATGCTTGCCGCGCGTCACCGGACTGCGGATTGCATCGGTGCGACGCCAGACCGCGCGCATGCGCGCCAGCATCTCCCGCAAGGAGAACGGCTTGACCACATAGTCGTCTGCACCGAGTTCCAGCCCCATGACCCGGTCGGCTTCGTCCTCGCGCCCGCTCATGCAGATGATCGGGAACCGGTGTTCCTGGCGCCAATGACGCGTCAGGTCCACGCCGTCGCCGTCGGGCAGTCCGAGGTCGAGCAGCACCATGGTGTAGTCGCGCTGCTCGACGGCCTCGAGCGATTCCTTGACGTTGCGGGTCACGTGGCTCTCGATGCCATGGCCCGCCAGGTAGCTGCCGAGGAGCGTGGCCAGTGAACCGTCGTCGTCGACGATCAGGACGGGCCCGCGTGGTTGCGGGTTCGTGGCTTCGATCTTCATGCGCATGGTCTTTCCAGTGGGGGCTCGGCGCCGGCGGTGTCGAACAACGGCACTTCGAGCCGGAACAGGCTGCCGTGCCCTGGCGCCGTGGCCATGCCGACGAAGCCTCCGTGCCCGCTCGCCACGCCCGCCACGATCGCCAGCCCGAGGCCCGAGCCCCCCTGCGCCTGGCGTGTGGAATAGAACGGATCGAACAGGTGCGGCCAGTGATCTGCGGCGATGCCGTGGCCGTCGTCCACGACCTCCACCCAGCCGTGCGCGCCACCGTTCCCGGCGCGTTGGTCGCCCAGCACGATGTCGAAGCGGACGTCGCACCGGGCCGCGGCGCTGTGCGCGCCGACCGTGAGCGTGACCTGCTGCCGCGCTGCCTGCACCGCGTTGCGCAACAGGTTCTGGACCGCCCGCAACAACTGCCCGCGATGGGCCAGCACCAGGGGTGCGGACAACGTCCGGGCGCGTTCGGCCATGGGTGCGCGCGTGATGCGGATGTGCGCGGGGCACAGCGGGCGTGCCATCTCGATCGCCTCGTCGACCAGTGCGCCGAGGTCGACACGCTCGCGCTTCGGATCGCCCTGGCGCGCGGCGAGCAGGATCTGCTGGGTCATGTCGATGCCACGGTCGGTGGCGCGGCCCAGTTGCGCCAGTTCGGCCTGGGCCGGACTGTCGGGCGGAATGCGCTCGCCGGCGATTTCGGCACACGCGCGGATCGTGCCCAGCACATTGTTGAAGTCGTGGGCCACGCCACCGGCCAGAAAGCCGAGCGATTCGAAGCGACGTGCCTGGTCGAGCCGGGCCGCCATGCGCTGGCGTTCGCCGATCGAGACCGCGAGCAGCAGCGACAAAACAGCAATGCCGATGAGGTCGACCTGCAGGGTCCACATGCCGTAGCCGAATTCCTCGTAGGGGCCGAAGCCGGCCAGCGTGAGGCCGACCATGCCGATGGCGATCACCGCATTCAGGGGGGCCACCAGCACCATGCCGCTGCGCACCGCGGCCCAGCACAGCGGCAGGGAGAGGGCCGTGCGCACCACTTCGTCGTGCATGCCGGGCACCAGCGCCAGCGCCAGGCAGGCGAAGGTGGCCGCGATCGGCGACCAGTTGCTGCGCTCGCGCAAGACCGTGTTGGCCGCTGGTGTTCCACAGGCAAGCAGTGCGGGCACCAGCGTCAGCATGGCCACCGCATTGGCAACGTAGACACCTCGCCAGGGCGCCAGCCATTCGGCCGCACTGCCCCACCAGAGCAGGGTGGCGACCAGCGCCGCATGCAGCATCGACCAGCCCACCGGCAGAAGTAGCGTGAAGCGCAAAAGGCGGCGCGAGGAATCCAGGTGCCCGTCGTTCGCGATCCAGCGCTGTCCGAGCCAGGCGCCCAGCGCGACTGCGAGCAGGGCCAGCGCGGCCAGCATGACGTTGACCGCCGACCATGTCGAAGGCGCACGCGCGCCGGCCAGCGCCAGCGCCCCGGCGGCCAGCAGCAGGTACAGCGGCCACTCGCGGACATGCCGGCGCCACAGCAACGCCACGCCGATGGCGGGCGCCGGCCAGGCGAGCGTCGACAGCGACGGGTCGGCCGCCATCCCCGGGCCGGCATGGGCGGGGAGGTAGTAGGACAGGCCGAGCAGAAAGGACAAGGCGGCGCAGCCGGCCAACACACCGGGCGGGCGCAATTTCGGGGACCCCGGTTCTTTCATCTGTAACGGTTGCATTTTGCGGCCGGACTTTAACCGCACTCGGTCAGCCAATTAACGGTTGAGACGAATTGACAAGAGTTTGAGATGCATCGACTAACGGGGAAACACTTTTTAACCCGAAACTTCGTCGCTCCGGAAACGCACGGCATTCAACGTCGCATGCCACTGAAATGAATACTTTCGATGGCATCTTGTGTGAAATGCATGGGGCGTTTTTTCCTCTGGCTTTTTGCGTTGGGTCACTCAACCTATTTCAGGAGATTTCCATGGCAGCCGATGGATCAGTCGCTCCCAAGGAGCGCGTCAATATCGTTTATCGCCCCGCCGTCGGCGATGCGCAGTCGGAAGTCGAATTGCCGCTGAAGTTGCTGGTACTGGGCGACTTCACGGGGCGCGCCACCGATCAGGCCGTCGAGGACACCAGGCCGGTGTCGGTCGACAAGGAGAACTTCAACGACGTGCTGAAGGCCCAGAAGCTCGAACTCAGCATCGGCATCGACAGCAACCTCGACCCGAAGGCCCCCGAGGGCGCGCAGTTGCCGGTCAAGCTGAGCTTCGAGTCGATCGACGACTTCTCGCCCGATGCTCTCGTCGGGAAGGTGCCCGAGCTGCAGCAACTGCTGCTGTTGCGCGACGCGCTCAAGGCGCTGAAGGGGCCGCTCGGCAACATCCCCGATTTCCGCAAGCGCGTGCAGGAGCTGGTCCAGGACGAACAGGTGCGCGCGCGCCTGCTGGGCGAACTCGGCATCGAAGAAAAGTAACGGAAGGCCCGCCATGGAAAAAACACAAGCCCAGCCGGACGCCTCTGCGCCTGCCGCCGCCGCTGCCTCGCTGCTGGACGAACTGGTCGCATCCGCGCGCGTCAAACCCGGCGACGATGCCTATCCGATCACCCGCCAGGGACTGCAGGCGTTCATCTCGCACCTGCTCGAGCCGCAGAACGCGGTCGAGCGTGTGACCCAGGCGACCGTCGACGACATGATCGCGGGGCTCGACCAGAGGCTCTCCGGCGCGGTCGACGCGATCCTGCACCATCCCGAATTCCAGGCCATGGAGTCTGCCTGGCGCTCGCTGAAGTTCCTGGTCGACCGCACCAACTTCCGCGAGAACGTGAAGATCCAGATCCTCAGCGTCAGCAAGCAGGCGCTGCTGGAAGACTTCGAGGACGCCGCGGACGTCACGAAGTCGGGGCTCTACAAGAACCTCTACACGGCCGAATACGGCCAGTTCGGCGGACAGCCCTTCGGCGCGATCGTGGCCAACTACGAGTTCGGCCCCGGGGCGCAGGACATCAAGCTCCTGCAGTACGCCGCCAGCACCGCTGCCATGGCGCACACGCCCTTCATCGCGGCGGCCGGGCCGCAGTTCTTCGGCATCGACACCTTCGAGCAGCTGCCGAACCTGAAGGACCTGTCGTCGGTGTTCGAGGGCCCGCAGTTCGTCAAGTGGAATGCCTTCCGCGAGAGCCAGGACGCGCGCTACGTGGGCCTGACCCTGCCGCACTTCCTGCTGCGCACGCCCTATGGGGCCGACACGGTGCCGAGCAAGAAGTTCAACTACCAGGAGAGCGTGACCGGCGGCAACAAGGACTTTCTCTGGGGCAACGCGGCCTTTGCGTTTGCCTCGAGACTGACCGAGAGCTTCGCCGACTACCGCTGGTGCGCCAACGTGATCGGGCCGCAGGGCGGCGGCACGGTGTCCGATCTGCCGATCTACTCGTACGAGTCGATGGGCGCGATCCAGAACAAGATCCCGACCGACATCCTCATCTCCGAGCGGCGCGAGTTCGAGCTGGCCGAGCAGGGCTTCATCGCGCTGACGATGCGCAAGAACAGCGACAACGCGGCGTTCTTCTCGGCCAACTCGACGCAGAAGCCGAAGTTCTTCGGCCAGAGCAAGGAGGGCAAGGAGGCCGAGCTCAACTACAAGCTCAGCACCCAGCTGCCCTACATCTTCGTGGTGAGCCGGCTGGCGCACTACATCAAGGTGATTCAGCGCGAAAACATCGGCATGTGGAAGGAGCGCGCCGACCTCGAGAAGGAGCTCAACCTCTGGATCCGCCAGTACGTGGCCGACATGGACAACCCGGCCGCGGGCGTGCGCAGCCGCCGTCCCCTGCGCCAGGCGGAGATCAACGTGCTCGACGTCGAGGGCGAGCCGGGCTGGTACCGGGTCGATCTGAAGGTGCGGCCGCATTTCAAGTACATGGGCGCGTCTTTCACACTGTCGCTGGTCGGCAAGCTCGAAAAGAATTAGTCCTTTATTGCAGGAGCGGCCCGTCCATGTTGCATGGGTAACCTGGACGGCCCAAAAGGAAATACTGCGGTAGCCGCTCCCCAACACAATTGAGACCAACGCAGCCAATAACTCTGCCCCAGGCCGCGATTCAAATCCGAATTATGCGAACGCATTCTTCGAATTGACGGGGTTTTAACGTCGGCACGAATTGCCGAACAACGAAAGTATTCAAATGCCGATGCCGTGCTACCTCACCCTCGAAGGTCAGAATCAGGGAAAGATCGAAGGCTCCACCAAGGTCAAGGGCCATGACGGGAAAATCCTCGTGCAGGCCGTCGAGCACACGATCGAGATTCCCAAGAGTCCGCAGACCGGCCTGCCTACCGGCAAGCGCGTCCACGGCCCGACTACGCTGACCAAGGAAATCGACAAGTCCTCGCCCAAGCTGTTCCAGGCCCTGACCTCGGGCGAGCAGATGAAGTCGGTGGAGCTCGAGTTCTACCGGATCTCGCCCAAGGGCACCGAAGAGAAGTACTACACGGTCAAGCTCGAGAACGCCATCCTCACGAGCATCCGCTCCTGGACGCCCAACTGCCTGAACCCCGAGAACAAGCAGATGGGGCACATGGAAGACGTGGCGTTCACCTACGAGAAGATCACCTGGACCTTCAATCCCGACGGCATCGAAGCCGAGGATTCCTGGCTCGCGCCGAAGTCCTGAGCGGACGGCGGCTGATCGCGTGCCGTGAGTGAATTCCGCCTGCTCGAACGCGTGGCCCGCTGGGAAAGCGGAACCGAGCGCCATGCTGCCGCCGGGGCGAGCCTGCTGATCGACTCCGTGATCGCGCACCTGCGCTGCATCCTGAACACCCGCCAGGGCAGCGTCCCGCTCGATCCGCACTTCGGCGTGCCGGACTTCACCAATCTCGCGGGCGGCCTCTCGGCCGGATCGGTGCGCGACATCGAAGTCGCCATCCGGCAGGTGATCCTGCGCTACGAGCCCCGCCTGGGTGCGCCCCAGGTGAGGCTGCGTGCCGATCCGCTCGAACCGATGTCGCTGCGCTTCGATGTCGATGGGCGGCTCGATGTGGACGGCCAGGAGATCCCCTTGCAACTATCGACCATCGTCGGCAGCAACGGCAAGGTCAGCGTGCCCGACCATGCACTGAGGCGTTGACCGCCTCGCGCGAACCGCGCCCCCAGACGAGATGAGCAAAGCCACATTTCTTCGCTACTACCAGGACCAGCTGCAGCAATTGCGCACGCTGTCGGTGGACTTCGCACGCGCCAACCCGGCGTTGGCGCCGATGTTGGCCGAGCCCTCGGGCGATCCGGACGTGGAGCGGCTGCTCGAAGGCGTGGCCTTCCTCAACGGCCTCACCAGGCAGAAACTGGACGACGAATTTCCGGAGCTGCTCCAGGAGCTCGCCAACCAGCTGTTCCCGCACTACCTTCGGCCGGTGCCGGCGGCGACGCTCGTGGTGTTCGAGCCCAAGGCCCCGCTCACCGAGGCGGTGCAGGTGCCCGCGGGCAGCGAGCTCGCCTCGCTGCCGGTGGATGGCACGCGCTGCCGCTTTCGGCTCAGCCATGCACTGCAGGTGGAGCCACTCGCGCTGCGCGGCTTCGAACTTGTGCACGATGCGGGCCGGGCGCCCGCGCTGCGGCTGGACTTCGCGCTGCAGGGCATCGACCTCTCGCAATGGCGGCGCGGGCGGATCCGGCTCTTCCTGGGCGCGGGCTTTGCCCAGGCCAGCAACCTGCTGATGCTGCTGATGACCCGCGTGGCGCAGGTCGAAGTCGCCGCCGGAAGCCCGCAACAGGGCGGCGAACGCTTCCCACTCGGCCGCGAGGCGCTTCGATGCGCCGGCTTCGATCACGAGATGCTGGCCTATCCGCAGCATGCCTTCTCGGGGTTTCGCGTCATCCAGGAATATTTCGCGCTGCCTGAGAAGCTGCTGTTCATCGAGCTCGACGGGTTCGAGCGCTGGGGTGACGCACGCGCCGGCCAGCAATTCAGCGTCTGGCTCACGCTCACGGACCTGCCGGAGTGGGCGCCCGAGCTGCGTGACAACAGCTTTCAGCTCAATGTGGTGCCGGTGCTCAACCTGTTCGAACACCCCGGCGAACCGATCCCGCATGAACACCGCACGAGCGAGTACCGCGTGCGGCCCGAGAACGAGAAGAAGGGCCACTACCAGATCTTCTCGGTCGACCGCGTCGTCGGCTATGTGCAGGGTGCGGGCGAGGAGCGCGTGTACCTGCCCTTCGGCATGGCCGGCCTGCCGGGCCAGGCGAACCAGGCGAACCAGGCACCGGCGAGCTACTCGCTGTCTCGCCGCGCTTCGGCCGTGGGCCGCGGCCAGGACCTGTTCATGTCGATCGCCACCCCGCGCCACCAGCCGCTGGCGAGCGAGACGCTGTCGATCTCGCTGACCTGCACGAACCACGAGCTGCCCGAGAGCCTGAAGCTCGGCGACATCAGCCAGCCCACCAGCAGCTCACCCGAGCGGCTGTCCTTTCGCAACATCCGGCCGGTCACGCCGCAGCTCGATCCGCCGGCCGACGAGCACCTGCTGTGGCGGATGATCTCGCACATCTCGCTGAACTTCCTGTCGCTGGCCGATGCGGCCAACCTCAAGATGATGCTGGGCCTGTACATCTTCTCCGAGCGACAGGACCATGGCCGCGAGATCGCCAACCGGCACCGCATCGCGGGCATCGAGTCGCTTCTCGCCGAGCCGGAGACGCGGTTGATCGGACGGCGCATGCTCAGCGGCCAGCGGCTGCGCCTGGGCTGCCGCAGCAGCCACTTCGCGAGCCTGGGCGGCCTCTATGTCTTCGGTTGCGTGATCGAGCGCTTCCTGGGCGACTACGCGACCATCAACGCCTACACCAGGCTCGAACTGCGCGACATCGACACGGGCGAGGCCTTCGAATGGCCGGCCAGACTGGGACGGCAATGCCTGCTCTGAAAGACGATCTGCGCGCTCGGGCCTCGAACTACGGCTATTTCCAGGCGATCCGCCTTCTGCGCCGCGCCGGGGCGCGCAACATCCGCGTGCGGCCCCATCTCAGCCTGGGGTTTCCGGACAACGACATCGCGCGCATCGAGCGCATGCGGGGTGCCGCAGCCGACGGCAGCGAGGACGCCTACCGCGTCACGGCCAGCTTCTTCGGCCTCTACGGTGTGTCATCGCCGCTGCCGACCTTCTACACCGAAGACCTGCTCGACGACGAGCGCGAGGGCCGCCACGCGCGGCGCGACTTCCTCGACATCCTGCACGGCTCGCTCTATCCGCAGCTGTTCGATGCCTGGCGCAAGTACCGGCTGCAGATGCGCGTGGTCGAGGATCAGGACCCGGAAGCGCTCGACACCCTGTACGCCTTCGCCGGCCTGGGCTCGCCCGCGCAGCGCGAGAGCCTGGCGCCCGAGGCCGGGAGCCTGCTGCGCCATCTCAATCTGTTCGCGCAGCGCACGCGCTCTGTGCTGGGGCTTCGCATGCTGCTGGCCGATGCCTTTGCGCCGGCCGCTGTCGAGGTTGAGTCCTGCGTGCCGAACTGGGTGCCGATACCCGACGACCAGCGCCTGCGGCTTGGGCTGCAGGCCCATGCACTGGGTGAAACCTGCCCGCTCGGCGTGCAGGTCGAGGACTGCGACAACCTGCTGTGCCTGGTCTTCGCCGAACTGCCGGAGGCGCTTTTCCAGCAACTGCTGCCGGGTGCGGCGGGCCATCGGCGGCTGCAGTTTCTGGTGCGCTTCTATCTCACGCGGCCGCTGCAGGTGGCTGTCGAACTCAGGCTGCGCAAGGACCAGGGACGCACGGCACGTCTCGGTGCGCCGGTCTGGTCGCGCCTGGGCCTGGACACCTGGCTGCCCGGTGCGCGGGACGGCGACCAGCCGGCCGTCGGCTTCCGCCTTGCGGCGCCCCTCACTTCCCCTACAAGGACCACTCCCCATGTTGCTGGTTGAACTCAAGCCGCTCGTCGGCCGCCTCGACGACCATTGCAAGTCCTCGCTCGAGAACGCAGCCGGCCTGTGCATCTCGCGCGGCCATTACGAAATTACGCTCGAACACCTGCTGCACCGGTTGCTTGACGAGCCGCAGGCGGACCTGTCACTGCTGCTGCGCCAGAACGGTATCGATGCCGGCGTCCTTCGCCACGGCGTCGACCGCGTCCTGGAGGAGATGCGCACCGGCAATGCCGGCCGGCCGGCGTTCTCGCCGCTGTTGCTGGAGCTGCTGCAGGATGCCTGGCTGCTGGGGTCGGTGGACCTCGGGCAGACGCTCATCCGCTCCGGCGCCGTGCTCGCCGCGCTGGTGGCGCGCGCGGGTTTCTATGCCGGCGGCGCCCTGGGGCCGCTGCTGCGCCCGCTGCACAAGGAGACCCTGCTCGCGCAGTTCCCCAGCGTCTGCGCCGGCTCGATCGAGGGCCATCCCTCGGCCGTGGGGGAGGGCGCAGGCGTCGAAGGCGGTGCAGGCGGCGCGCCGGCCGGTGCGATCGCCAAATACTGCGAGAACTTCACCGACAAGGCGCGCGCCGGCAAGATCGATCCGGTCTTCGGCCGCGACGCCGAGATCCGCCAGATGGTGGACATCCTCGCGCGCCGGCGCAAGAACAACCCGATCTGCGTCGGCGATCCAGGCGTGGGCAAGACCGCGGTGGTCGAGGGCCTGGCGCTGCGCATCGTCGAGGGCGACGTGCCCGAGATGCTCAAGGACGTGACGCTGCTGGGCCTGGACATGGGCATGCTGCAGGCGGGCGCCAGCGTGAAGGGCGAGTTCGAGAATCGCCTGAAGGGCGTCATCGAGGAGGTCAAGGGCTCGGCCACGCCGATCATTCTCTTCATCGACGAGGCGCACACGCTCATCGGCGCAGGCGGGCAGGCCGGTACGTCGGATGCGGCCAACCTGCTGAAGCCCGCGTTGGCGCGCGGCGAGCTGCGTACCATCGCCGCCACCACCTGGGCCGAGTACAAGAAGTACTTCGAGAAGGACGCTGCGCTGGCGCGCCGCTTCCAGCTCGTGAAGCTCGACGAGCCCGATGTCGCCACCGCGATACAGATCCTGCGCGGCCTGCGCGAGCGCTACCAGGAGGTGCACCAGGTTGCCATCCGCGACGACGCGCTGGTGGCCGCGGCCGAACTCTCCAGCCGCTACATCACGGGCCGCCAATTGCCCGACAAGGCCGTGGACCTGCTCGACACCGCGTGCGCACGGGTCAAGGTGCTGCAGCACGCCAAGCCCGACCGGCTCGAGGACACCGAACGGCGCATGCAGGCGCTCGAACGCGAGGCGCGCGGCCTGCGGCAGGACGTCGATCATCGCCAGCCCGTGGATGCCGGGCGTTTTGCCGACATCGACGCGCAGATGCGCACGCTCGCGGCCGAGGCCGAGGAACTGCGGGCGCGCTGGCAGGCACAGCGCGCCGCCGCCCAGGTTCTGCGCGACGCGCGCGCGGCCTTCGGCGCGGCGCGGCGCGAGCAGGGCGAGCAAGGAGAATTGCCCGAGGCGCCGGCGCTGCAGGCGCTCGAAGCCGTGCTGGTCCAGGCCGAGCAGGCCTTCGCCCGCGCCCAGGGCGGCGACGCGCTGGTGCGTATCGATGTCGATCCCGAGGTGGTGGCCAAGGTGGTGTCCGACTGGACCGGCGTGCCGGTCGGCAAGATGCAGCGCGACCGCGCGAGCACCGCGCTGGGCCTGGCCGATGCGCTCAAGCGCCGCATCCGCGGACAGGACGCCGCGCTCGACCAGGTGGCCGAGATCGTCAAGACCGCGAGTTCGGGCCTGAACGATCCGCGTCAGCCGCTGGGCGTCTTCCTGCTGGTCGGCCCTTCGGGGGTCGGCAAGACCGAGACCGCGCTGGCTGTCGCGGACCTGCTGTTCGGCGACGAGAAGTCGACCGTGGTCGTGAACATGAGCGAGTTCCAGGAGCGCCACAACGTGAGCCGGTTGATCGGCTCGCCGCCGGGCTACGTGGGCTACGGCGAAGGCGGACTCCTGACCGAAGCGGTGCGCCAGCGGCCTTATTCGGTGGTGCTGCTCGACGAGGTCGAAAAGGCCCACCTGGACGTGCTCAACCTGTTCTACCAGGTCTTCGACAAGGGGATGCTGTCGGATGGCGAGGGCAAGGAGATCGACTTCGCCAACACCGTCATCTTCCTCACTTCCAACCTCGCCACCGATGTGATCACCGAGATGACGCAGGGCGACGATCCGGTCGATCCGGCCCTTCTTGCCACTGCGATCCGGCCGCTGCTGTCGAGCCACTTCAAGCCCGCACTGCTCGCGCGCATGACCATCGTGCCCTATGTGACGCTCCACGCCCAGGCGCTCGGCGGCATCGTGCGCCTGAAGCTCGAGCGCATCGCCCTGCGGCTGGCGCACAACAACAAGGTGCGCTTCACCTTTGCCGACGCGGTGGTCGAGCGCATTGCGGCGCGCTGCACCGAGGTGGAGACGGGTGCCCGCAACATCGACTTCATCCTGCGCGGAAAGGTGCTGCCGCTGATGTCGCAGCAGATGCTGCAGCGCATGGGCAGCGGCGAGCCTGCCAGCACCGTTCATCTGGATGTCGATGCCGCGGGCGAATTCACGGTGCGCTTCGATGCCGAGGCCACCGCCTGATCCACGAGTCCAAGCCATGCGCACCCTCTCCGATCGCCTTCCCTCCGACCGCCGCTTCGAGTTCGCAAGCGCGGCCTGCCCGAGCGACACCTTCGCGGTCGTGCGCATGAGCGGCTTCGAGGCCATTTCGAAGCCCTACCGCTTCGAACTCCTGCTCGTCTCCGACAACGCGCAGCTGGACCTCGCGCGCGTGCTCGCCGCCAAGGCCGAGCTGCGCATCCTCGCGCCCGACGGCCGCGCGCAGGCCACCCCGTATGCGGGCGTGCTGGCCGAGTTCGACCAGCTGCACCAGGCTGGCGGCTTCACCTTCTACCGTGCGGTGCTGGTGCCGCGGTTGTGGCAACTCTCGCTCTGCCGGTCTTCCGAGGTCTACCTGCACGAGCAGACCATTCCGGAGATCGTGGAGGCGATCCTGAAGGGCGCGCGCTTCAGCCCGGCGAACGACTACGAATTCAGGCTGATCGAGCGCTATCGCCCGCTCAGCTATGTCTGCCAGTACCAGGAGACGCCACTGGACTTCGTCTCGCGGTGGTTCGAGCGCGAGGGCATCTACTACTATTTCGAACAGGTCGATGGCGCCGACCGCTTGGTGTTGCTCGACGGCAAGATCGCCCAACCCGCCCAGGCGGTGGCGGTCAACTACCGGCCGGCCGACGAACTCGATGTCGGACTGGCGCCGGATTCGGTCCAGGGCTTCGTCTGTCGCACGCGACCGCTGCCGCGCAGCCTGGTGCTGCAGGACTACAACCACCGACGCGCGGGTGTGCCCTTGGTGGCACAAGTCGAGGTCGCGGCCAACGGCATCGGCGAGGAGATGCTGTATGGCGAGAATTTCCGCACCGAGGAGGAGGGGCAGCGCTACGCCAACATCCGTGCGCAGGAACTGCGCTGCGGCGAGCGCGTATTCAGTGGCGAATCCACCGCCGTGGGCCTGCGCACCGGCTATTTCATGGACCTGTCGCACCACTACCGCGACGACTTCAACGGCCGCTACCTGGTCACGGAGATCACGCATGAAGGCTCGCAGGCGGGCGCGCTGCTGGCGGGCCTGAAGACCCCCTTCGACGAGCGTGAGGGCCACACCAGCTATCGCAACAGCTTCCTCGCGCTGCCGGCGGCGGCCCAGTTCCGTCCCTCGCGCACCACGCCGAAGCCGCGCGTGGCGGGCATCATGAACGCCACGGTCGACGCCGAGGGCAGCGGCGACTACGCCGAGCTCGACGCCTACGGCCAGTACAAGGTGCAGATTCCTTTCGACCGCACGGAGAAGGGTGCGGCCAAGGGCTCGGCGCCGGTGCGCATGGCCTCGCCCTACGCGGGCAGCGATCACGGCATGCACTTTCCGCTTCACAAGGGCGCGGAGGTGCTGCTGTCGTTCACCGACGGTGACCCTGACCAGCCTGTGATCGTCGGCGCAGTGCCGAATTCGCAGAACCCGAACGTGGTCGACCAGCGCAACCCGCAGGACAACCTGATCAGCACCAAGGGCGGCAACCAGGTGCTGATGGCCGACACCAAGGGCAAGGAAGTGATCTGGCTGCATTCGCCCTTTCACAAGAGCAGCATCGGCATCGGCTCCGTTCATCCCGAGGGCGGCGGCAGCATCTACGAGGCCACCACCGGCGGCATGGACGCGGTGTCCTTCGGCAACAACAACGCGATGAGCTTCGGGCCGTCGAATTCACTCTCGCTCGGTACCAGTGCGTCGATCGGCGCGGCCTTCTCGAATGCTGTCTCGATGGGTACGAGCATCGGCATCAGCGCGTCCTCCAGCATCAGCTGGTCGATGAGTCTGGGGACGCTTCCCGCCATGGGCGCGTTCAAGGGCTCGGACGGCCTCAAGAACCTCTCGATCGACGACTCGAGCGGGGTCAGCCTGTCGCGCTCCTTCGGGGGCAAATCCAACGACACGGCAACCATCCAGGCCGGCGCGTTCGAGGATGAGGCCACCTCTGCCGCACTCGAGAAGTCGAAGCAGAAGCTGCGCGCGATGATCGCTGCCTACACGGCGCTGAACTTCGCGCAGTCCACCGCCTTCGGCATGGCGGTGAACGCGAGCGCCGGCGGGGCTGCACTGGGCTCGAAGCAGAAACAGGCCAAGAAGGACCAGGAGGCCAGGGACGCCAAGTTCGCCGAGGACGAGGCCAAGGACGAGGCGAGCGAAAAGGAAGGTCTCAAGAACAAGCTGATTCCTTCCGACGTCAAGACCGACGCCGACAGGCTGGCATGGCGGCTCGCCGAAGAAAAAGAGATCGAGGACAAGTACAAGAAGCGCGCCGCCGAACACGCCGCCTCTTCGAACCCCGATCGCCAGACGCTGCAGGGCTGGCCCGGCATCATCGGCAAGTTCGGGCTGGATGCAGTTTCCAATGTGACCGCGATGGCCTTGATGCAGGCCTATGCAAGAAAGCTGCAGGCCGAGATCGAGGACCTCAAGTTGATGAGTGAGATGAGCCTGGGGGTGGACGGCATCAAGCAGACGGTCAATGGCCCCGACGCGGGCATACCGGCGTTCCAACCCATGCAGGCGCTCGATGTTCACTGCGAGTTCGACATGTCGCCCTCGAAGGGCGTGAGCATCCAGGCAAAAAAGAAAACCGATTGGAATGCGAATCCGCCGACCGGGGGCGAAATAACCATGGGCGCCAAGCGCATTCACTTGTCTGCCGACGAACTCGAGTTCGATGCGCCGACGGGCCACCTGGGCAACGTCGTCGGCAACCGGTTGACGGGCTTTTCCTATTCGGTGGGCAAGGACACGGCAAGCCTGCAGTCCAAGCAGGGCACGGTGAAGGCAGAAGCGGATGCCCTGGACCTGGCTGCGCCGAAGGTGCGGATCAGCGTGGCGGCCAACAACGTTGCCTCGGCGACCCGGCGCATCAGCATCGACAGCAGCTCGGCCTCGCTGACCTTTGGTGTTTCGGGGTGGAAGGCCAGCGATCAGGGCCTTGAGCTCACAAGCGGATCCGCATCGGGGAAGTTCCAGTCGTTCGGCGTCAGCCTCGACGGCGCCCTGGTCAAGCTGGGCTGAGACCTCGACCATGAAGATCATCAAGCCCGACAACATGGCGGTCGTCCATCGCGCGCTGCGATGGCAGGCACAGGACCGCCTGGCCGTCGGCCTGGTGGCCCTGTTTCCGCTGGCGTCGGCGGGCCTCGATGCGCTGCGCCCCGAAACCGAGCTGTGGCAGCGACTGGCGCAGGCGCCCGGCGCGCCGGCCGTGCTCGACGAGGGCTACCCGAAGCCGAAGGCCGAGTTCCTGATCTACGGCGAGGCCTGTGCGCCCGGCGCCAATGCCGTGACCGAACTCGCGGTGCGCGCGCGCGTCGGCAGCCTGGTCAAGCCCCTGATCGTCCATGGCGACCGGCAATGGAGCGCACTCGGCACGATGTCGGCGACCGCGCCCTTCACACGCATGCCCCTCGTGCCGGCCAACGCCTTCGGCGGCCCGGGCAACGAAGCGAACGCGCTCGGCAAGGCCGCGCCGGCCCTGCCCAACGTGGAGGACCCGCGCGATCCGATTGCCTTCATGGGCGACCGTCCGGCGCCGGCCGGCTACTGGGGTGTCGACAGCGGCGCGCCGCAACGCCAGCGGCACCTGGGCGCCGTCGGCACGGCCTGGCTGCAGAAGACCTGGCCGCACCTGCCCGAGGACACGGGCGGCGACTACTTCCAGAGCGCGCCGCCGGACCAGCGACTGGCCGGATTCTTTGCCGGCGACGAGGCGATCGAACTGAGCCATCTGCATCCCGAGCAGCCGCACATCGAGAGCGCGCTGCCGGCCTTGCGCGGTCGCTGCTTCGCGGCGCTCCGCGGCCAAGGCGAACAGGCCGGGTTCAGGGAGATCGCCACCCGTGCCGAGACGCTCTGGCTGATGCCGGGCCTGGGCCTGGGCGCGGTGCTCTACCGCGGCACGCTGGAGATCGACGACGAGGAGGCACAGGACGTTGCCTGCCTCGTCATGGGCTGGGAGCGGTTGTGCGACGCGCCGCTGCCTGATGCGCACTACCGCGACCAATTGCCGCCCCCGGCGGCCGCGGGGTCGGCAGCGGCAACGGTGGCACCAGCACCCGTGCTTGCAGCGCCCGTTGCAGCGGGTGCGACCGATTCGGCATCGCCCGGGCAAGCCCCGAAGCCGAACGTGGCCGCCCCGGTGCCCGCAGTGGTTGCCGACCCTGCATCGGCCGAGATCGAACGCCTCACGGCCGAGATGAATGCACAGACGGATCGGCTGCTTGCCGAGCACGGCATCCCGCGCTCGCAGATCGAGGCCATGATGCAGCCGCCTCCACCGCCGGTGCGCGACGTGTCGCTGGCCGAGATCGATGCCATGACGCAGAAGCTGCAGGCTGAGCGCGCGGCCGTGCTGGCGCAACACGGCCTCACGCAGGCCGATGTCGACGGGTTCATCCGCGGGCGCCAGGGCGCGTTGCCGCCGGCCGACGTGAGCCTGGCGGACATCGAGGCGCAGACACGGCAGATGCGACTGAACACCGTGCAGGTGATGCGCGACAACGGCATCGACCATGACGACGTGGCTGACTTCCTGAGCAGCCGCGGTGCCCATGACGATGCGGTTTCCTTCATGCGTCAGTTTCCGGCGTTGGCGTTGATCGATGCGAAGCCGCCGGCGCTGCCGCCGCCTGGCGCACCGTCGGCCACCGGCGCAGCGGCCACCCCAACGCCTGCGAGCATCGCGGCGGCACCAGCAGCACCTGCACCAGAACCGGAACCCGCGTTCGCGCCCGCGCCCGTGCCTCATCCTCCGACCAACCGCGAGGAAGTGATCACCTGGCAGGCCGAGGGCCGCAGTTTCGCGGGGCTGAAGCTGGACGACCTGGACCTGAGCGAGCTCGACCTGTCCAACGCCGACTTCAGCACGGCCACGCTCGAGAAGACGCGCTTCGACCGCACCCGACTCGCCGGCGCCCGCTTCGACCAGGCCATCCTGCAGGGGGCCAGCTTCGAGGGCGTCGATGCGACGAACGCCAGCTTTCAGTCGGTGCGCGCGGCCGGCAGCCGGTTCACCGGTGCCGCACTCGGAGGCGCCACATTGAACGCGGCGGATTTCAGCGGCAGCGCGTTCAACGCCGCCAGCCTGCAGGACGCCCAGTGCGCCAGGGCCGACTTCAGCGGCAGCCGGATGGCCGGCCTGCGTGGCGCGAACCTGCAAGCCGAACAAGCCGACTTCAGCGGCTGCGCGCTCGAGGGCGCGGACCTCACAGGTGCGACGCTGACGGCCGCGCGCTTCGATGGAGCGCTCATGGAAGGCGCCGTGCTGGCCTGCGTCCAGGCCGAGCGTTCGCAGTGGTATGCCACGCAGGCGCCGAAGGCGGACTTCAGCGGTGCCAAGCTGCGCGGCGCGCGCGCCGGCGTGGGCAGCGTGTTCGCGGGCGCGAACCTGCGCGGCGCGAATCTCGATGGCGCGGCCTGGAGCGATGGCGTCGACCTGCAGGGCGCGGCCATGCAGTCGGCCTCGCTGGAAGGCGCGGACTTCAGCGGCGCGCGCGCGGCCGGACTCCTGCTGGCCCGCGCCAATGCGAGGGGCGCCAATTTCTCCCGCGCCGCGCTGGACGCTGCCGACGCCTCCGGTGCCAACCTGATGGGCGCGTCGCTGCGCCATGCGCAGCTCGCTGGCGCGCAACTGGGCGGCGCCAACCTGCATGCCATCGACGCCTATGGCTCGGCCATCGTGAATGCCCACACGGCGGGCGCACTCACCACAGGCACGCTGATGCAGATCCCGGGCCGGCCCGAGGCGCGACAGGCATGAACGCGACCGGACCCGCTTCCTTCGCCGATGCCGACGCCGCCCTGGCGGCAGTTGCCCAGGGCGGCCGCCAACTGGCCGGTGCCAGCGTCGCCGGACTCGACTTCGCAGGGTGCGACCTTTCCAGGGTGCACTGGCGCGACGTCGACCTGCGACAGGCGCGGCTAGAGCGTGCCAACCTGGAAGGCGCCGTGTTCGAGCGCTGCACGCTGGCCGGGGCCGTGCTCGCCGAGGCCATGCTCACGGCCACCCAATGGCAAGCCTGCGACCTGCAAGGCGCGCTGCTGCGCGACTCGCTTGGTGAGCGCATCTCGATGAGCGAATGCAGCCTGCGCGAGGTCGATGCCGCAGGCGCGCGATGGACCCATGCCACGCTCGACCGATGCGATCTGTCGGCAGCCCGCTTCACCGATGCCGCGCTGCTGCGCGTCGATGCGTACCAGTGCCGCTTCGACGGCACCGATTTCAGCCGCGCGCTGATGCAGCGCTTCACCGCCATGGACGCCGACCTGGGCAGCGCCCGCTTCGACGCCACCGACCTGACCCAAGCCTACCTCGCCGGCGCCAGGCTGGCGGGCCAGCGACTGGGCAACTGCGTGCTGCTGATGGCGCAGTTCAACCGCGCCGATCTCGCGGGCGCCGACTTCTCGAAGGCGCAGCTGCGGCAGGCCCAGTTCCAGCACGCGATGCTCGAGGGCGCAGCGTTCAGCGGTGCGACGGGCCTGCACGTGCGCTTTGGCGATGCACGTCTGGCGCGCGCGCTGCTGGACGAAGCCAACTTCGAGATGTCGGACTTCGCGCGTGCCGATCTCGTGGCCGCGCGGCTGGTGCAGCTGCGCGCAACGCAATCGAACTTCGCGGGTGCCCGCTGCCAGGGCGCGCAGATGGCGCGGGCGGTGTTCGTCGACAGCGACTTCTCGCATGCCGAGCTGAGCGACGCCGATTGCAGCCATGCCGACTTCAGCGGCGCGAACCTGCATCGCGTCGTCGAGCGCGGCACGAACTGGCGCGACGCCGTGCGTCGCGGCAGCCATGCAACCGATGCCGGGCGCGCCCGCGCCGAAGACTGGCGCCCGACGCCGGCCACTCTTTCCTGAGAGCACCTCCCCATGAGCAACCACGACCCATCCCTCTCGACCTGCGCGCTCGATCGCGCTGCAGAGCCCGGGCCCCGTCTCGTCACAGGCACCGTCTGCGGTGGCGCCGGTGCCTGGCTGTTCGTGCGCAGCAGCGAAGGCGAGCAGCGCGCGCAGGTCGCGCCCAGCTGTCTGCTGGCGCCGGAAGACGGTGACGTGGTGCTGCTGTGCCTTGTGTCCGACATGCCGCTGGCCGAGCCGCGGAATGGCGCGACGAGCGTGCTGCCCTGCCGCCAGCACGTGTTGGCCGTGCTGTCGCGCCCGGCGACAGCGCAGGCAACGCTGCAGCTGCCGGGCGGCGCCAGGCTCGTGACGCAGGAGGGGAGCCTTCGCATCGAAGGCCGCGAGGTCGGCATCACGGCGTCCTCCGGGCTGCGGGCGCGCACGCCGCAGTTCACGCTGGAGGCCACCCGGGGCGACCTGCGCTTCGGCCACGCGAATGCCTCGGCCGGCAGCTTCACCGGGGTCGTCGGCGAGATGCGGCTGTTCGCACGCGATCTCAGCGCGCAGGTCGGCCGCCTGGTGCAGAAGGTGCGAAGCAGCTTCCGCACGGTCGAAGAACTCGACGACCTGCGTGCCGGGCGTACGCGCTGGGAGGTCGAAGGCCATGCCCAGCTGCATGCGCGGCAGGCCACCGTGCTCGCCGAAGGCACCGTCAAGATCGACGGCCAACGCATCGACCTCGGTTGAAGGGCGCCACCCATGTTCGCAGTGACCCTTGCCGGCGGCCAGTGCCTGGCCACCCCCGATGTCTGCCAGGTGCCCACGCCCCTGGGACCGGTGCCCACGCCCTTTCCGAACATCGGCGTGCCGCCGATGGGCGATTCGCCGGCCACCAAGGTGCTGGTGAGCGGCATGCCCGCGCTGACCAAGGCCTCGAAGATTCCGCTCACCAACGGCGACCAGCTCGGCACGGCCGGGGGCGCGGTGTCGGGAAAGGTGATGGGCGAAGTCGAGTTCATCGCCGGCAGCGCGAAGGTCAAGTTCGAGGGCCAGGCCGCCGTTCGGTTGGCCACACCCACCAAGCAGAACGCCGGCAACGCCGTGGGCGCGGTGCTCGCACCAAGCCAATCCAAAGTCGTCATCGTCAGCTGAATCGGAAACAGAGGAACCCACATGAAATTCCACCCAGGCAAGAAACCCCCAACCGACACCCCTCCATTGCCCGGCCGTCGACAGGCGCTTCGCAGCGCCGCCGCGGCCATTGCAGCGCCTGCCCTCGTGGCCTGTGGCGGCGGGGGCAGCAGCTTCAGCAGCTTTGCCCAGTCTGCGCCCGCGGCCGTCAACCAGGCGATCACCGAGTTCATGGCCATGGCGCCCGACACCGCGGGCGCGATGGTGCGTGCGGACGTACCGCTCACGCCCTGGTCTGCGGGGCAGGGCACCGAGCGCAAGCTCTTCGCAGCGAGCGCGGTCAAGACCTTCATCCTCGCCCAGTTCCTGCGCGGGGCCGAGGCCGAGGGCAGCAGCGTCGGCCTGTCCACCCGCTGCGAGGTGAGCGACATGCAGCGCAGTCTCGGAAGCCCGGTGCTGGGCGAACTCACCGGCACATCGAACTATGGCAACGTGCTGGACGCCATGATCGCGCGCAGCGACAACACGGCCACCGACATCGCGATGGCGGCGGCCGGACCGGAACGGGTTCGCGGCCTGATCGCGCAGGCGGGCCTCACGAACACGCAGATCTTCGACTCGACCCGTCGCGTGTTCTCCTACCTGGCGGGCGCCCCGATCGGGGTCGACCTGGGCTGGCCCGGCATGCAGAAGATCCAGAACGGCGAGAGCAGCGGATTTGCCTCGCGGACCGATGTCATCAATCCCACCGAGTCGATGCTGAGTTCTGCCGCCGACCTGGTGAACTGGTATCAGCAGGTGCTGACCGGCAAGTACTTCACCACGGCGGCCAGCCTGCGCGAGTTCAAGCGCGTTTCCTCGCAGGCGACGGCGTTGTGGCAGGTGGTGCCCGCGGACGTGATTTCCTACGGCAAGGGCGGCAGCATCGACTGGGAAGATTTCCATGCGCTGTCCCTGGCAGGGCAGATGCGATTCGACAACGTGCCGGTCACCTTCGCCTTCATGCTGAACTGGCGCGGCGGCGAGACCAGCAACGCACGCACGCCTGCCTTCGGCGCGGCCGCGTCCAAGGTCCTGAACGCGGTGGCCGACGCGCTGCGCACCGCGTGAGAGCGCAATGACCATCGTCGCCGTCACCGCGCTCGCCCCCGATCCGCAGCGGCTGTCCGCCGTGGCCGGCACGCTCGCGCGCTATGGCCTCAAGGCGCTGGGCGGCACATGGGAGACCACGTCGCAGAAGGTGCTCGAAGTCGATTGGCGACCGATGGTGGATGCGTTCGTCGCGCGGCGCGCCGCGCTCTGGCTGGTGCTTGCCGATGCCAAGGCGCTGGAAGACCCGTCGGTGCGCTACGGCCTCAACCTGATCGCCGCGAACCTGCGCAGTGCCCTGGGCGGCGACTTCGGAATCGCCGTCCTGTGGCCCGACGACGCCGGTGCGGGAGGCGCGTCGGATTCCGCGCGTGCCGCGCTGCCCGCGCAGCTGCGCGATGCGCTCGTGCTGGCGCCTGGCGCGGCCTGGCCCGCCAAGCTGGTCGCGCACGTGCATCGGGCAGGGCGCCGGCCCGCGGCGAGCGCCGACCGGATCTCGGTCCACGGCAACGCGCAACTCGGTCAATGGATCGAACTTGCCCCCGGTGCGGGCAGTTGGCAAGGCGTGATGTTCGCCGTCGCAGGCGAGGGCGCCTCGATCGACTTCCACGCCACCGGGCCCAGCGGTGGCCTGCCCGAGACATCGACCATCGCCTACGGGCAAGCGGGCCTGAAGCTCGAGAGCGCCGGGCGCACCTTCACCGGCTGGGCCCTGCGCAACGAGGTCGGCGCCACGCCGGCCGGGCCCATGTCGTACTACGCACGCGTACGCGGACGCCCCGAGGCGGTGCTGTGGATGCCCTACACGGAAGAGGACGATGCCGATGCCACGCTGCTCGCACTCGACTGAGGCCAGCGCCCTCATGGTTCACAGCTTCTCAGGGCAGCAGGGCGGGTCCGATCACGTGCCCGAGCGAATCCAGGCGCAGCGCGGCACCGGGGTCGTAGCCAAGATCGACGCTGTATTCCTCGCCGTCGAACCCGAAGGTGACGCGATAGCGTGCGGCCTGCAGGCGCTGCGTGGCGACCGGGTCGCAGACGGTCTCGGGCGCGAAGGCCGGTGGCGGAACATCGCCTTCTGCAGTGGGTTCGGAGGAGAACATCCGCGACCACAGCGATGCTTCGGGCGGCGCTGCGAACTGCACGCCACAGCGCTCGCGCGTGCCGTTCTGCATCACCTGCGTGCGGTACACCGCGAGCACCGCAGCGATGCTGAACGGGCCGACGGCAGTCGGGGCGGGTACCACGGTTGGCGGCGTGGCAACCGGCTGGGCTTCGGCACCGGGTGGGGGCTTGGGTGCATGGGCGCAACCCCCTGCGATGGCCGCCGTGCAGAACACGGCGGAGGTCCAGGCGAACCGAAGAGAGAAGGGCAGGCAGTGCATGCAAGGGCGAGGCGGAAGCGGTCCGCCATCGTACGGGCTCGGGCCTCGGTGCGCCTTGCGAATCGACACGCGCTTTGTTTCATCGGCAACATGGCCGGAGGGCGTTCGTGAGCCGCCGATGGGCCGCCGCGCTGGCGCTGAGTGCCGTGGCCGTCGCCGTGCTGCAGGGCTGCGCGGCAGCCAATTCCGCGATGGGCGGCAACACGGCCAGGCAGGCGCGCGCCGAGGTCAGCTGGGAGGCAGGAAAAGACGGTGTGCTGATCGAGATCACGTCCGCCACCGATCTCAACCTCCACGAGAACGTGCCGCACACGCTGCTGCTGAGCGTGTTCCAGATGACCGACGCCGCAGCCTTCCAGAAGCTGAAATCCGACCCGCAGCGGATGTCGCACGTGCTCGCAAGCGGCCAGGCCGGCCCAGACTTCCTGCAGCTCAGCCGGTATGTGGTGGCGCCGGGCCGGCGCACGCTGCTCGCGCTCGACCGGGCGCAGCAGGGTCGCTACGTCGGCTTCGTGGCCGGCTACTACCAGCTCGATGCCGAGGGCAACGCCCGGCTCTTCGAAGTGCCGCTCACCGTGAGCAGCAAGGGCTGGCTCTCGAGCACCTACAGCGCCGAGCCGGTGCCGCTGGCGATCCGGCTGAACCTGGGCGCGCAAGGCATCGTCTCGGCGAGCATGCTCAATGCCTACCCGATACCGAAGAAGGAATCGGCGTGGATTCCGCTGGACGGGGGAGGCCGCGAAATCGACCTCGCGCCCCGGTCCGGCGAGGCCCTCGATCCGTCCACCCGCAAACTCTGAGCACCCATTCCATGAACGAGAAGGCCGGCATCTATTGGCAGCAGGGCATGTTCCTGCAGCCGCAGCATTTTCAGCAGTCCGACCTGCACCAGCAGTTCCAGCGCAAGCCGGCGCTGGAGAGCGGTCAGCCGCATTTCTGGGGCGTGGGCGAGCTCGTGCTGGGCGCTGCGGCCATCGCGAACCAGCGCATCGAATTGCAATCGGCCCGGGTTCTCTTTCGCGACCGCACCTATGTGGAGTACCCGGGCAATGCGGTGATCGCGGGCCGGAGCTTCACGACGGAGCAGTTTCAGGGCGACGAGCCGCTGACCGTCTACCTGGGACTGCGCCGCCTGCACGCGACAGAGTCGAACGTCAGCACGGTCGACGAGATCGCCGATGCGGCCCTCGCACCCACCCGGTACGCCACCACCTACGCGAGCGACGAGGTACCCGACCTCTATTCGAGCGCGCCTCCCGCGCAGGTGCGCTCGCTGGTGTTCGTGCTGCGCATCTTCCTGGACGGCGAGATCGAAGCCCTGCAGGACTACGAGCTGGTGCCGATCGCCAGGCTGGTGCGCGACGGCGCCCTGGTGCGGCTGGTCGAGGACCACGTGCCCCCCTGCTATGCGATGACGGGCTCGCAGTGGCTGCAGCAGCAGGTCCGCGACATCCGCGACGAGCTCGCGGGCCGGGCCCGGCAGCTTCAGGCCTACAAGGCCCCGGGCGAGACCCGCGGCGCGGGGCTTGACGCAGCGGACGTGGTGCTCTTGCTGGCGCTGCGAACCATGAACCGCTTCAGTCCGCAGTTGCAGCACCTGAGCGAGGTCGAGAACCTGCACCCCTGGGCGGTCTATGGCGTGCTGCGACAACTGGTGGGTGAGTTGAGCTCGTTCTCGCAGCGCTTCAACCTGTTCGGCGAGGCCGAGGATGGCACCGCCGGCGTTCCGGCCTACGACCATCGCCAGATCGGGCGTTGCTTTGCCCGCACGCATGCCCTGATCACCCACATGCTCAACGAGATCACCGTGGGCGCCGAATTCATCGTGCAGCTCCAGCCCGAAGGCGACCATCTCTACAACGGCGAACTGCCCAAGCGCCTCTTCAGCGAGCACAACCGCTTCTACCTGCTCATTCGCAGCAACTCGATTCCCCTCGCGGTCGCGCAGGCGATACCGAGCGATGCCCGGCTTGGGCCAACCGCCGAGATGCCCAGACTGCGCTCGCTGGCGCTGCCGGGCCTGGAGCTGATCCACCTGCCGGTGGCGCCGCAAGGGCTGCCGCGGCGCGCGGATTCGCACTATTTCCGCATCGAGCAGATCAGCCGGCAGTGGGAGTCGATCACGCACGACGGCTTGATCTCGCTGTCGTGGCTCGATGCGCCAAGCGACCTTCGCGCCGAGATCGCCGTCGTCAGAAGGTAGGCCGTGAAACTGGTCGATGCTTTCATTCCGGTGTTGGCCGTGGTGCGCCAGTTCGCTCTGGCCCCGGACGGCGACGCCGCGGCGACGGCCGAGCGGCTGCAGCCGCTGCTGGTGCTGGCGCAGCAGGAAGCGCTCGCCATCGGAACGCCCGAGGACGACCTGCGCAGTGCACTGTTCGCGGTCGCGGCCTGGGTCGACGAAACGCTGTCCACCTGCGACTGGCCGCACGCCGGAAGCTGGCAGCGCCATTTGCTGCAGCGGCAGTTCTTCAACGTGTCGAATGCGGGCGTGGCCTTTTTCGAAAGGCTCGCCAGGCTTGGCGACGCGCAGACCGACGTGCAGGAGGTCTATGTGCTGTGCCTCTCGATGGGCTTCACGGGCCGCTTCGGCCATGGCGACCCTGGCGACGCAGGGCGCGCACTGGCCGACATACGGCTTCGCGCGATGCGTCGCGTGCTCGCCCAGGCGAATGCGCGGGGCCTGGACGCGGCGGAGGTGGCCGCGCTGGTGTTCCCGGGCGTCGAACTGAAGTCGCCGGAGGGCAGGGGAACGACGCGTCGCCGGCGGTTCGCGCTCTCGCGCCTGAGCGTGCTGGTGCTCACGGTGCCGGTGCTGGTGCTCTGCGGCTTGTACCTGGTCTTTTTTCTGGTGCTGCGCAATGAGGTGCAGGCCATCTTGCCCCTGATCTGATGAAGTTCCTCCGCAAACTGATCGTCTGGGCCTGCGTGCTGGCGTTGCTCGCGCTGCTCGGCTGGGGCGTGTCGCTCTACCTCGGGTGGCCATGGTGGAGCGCGGTGGCCTTCGTCTGCGGCGCCGTGGGCCTCTACCTGCTCTACCGCTTCTTGCGCCGCCTTCTGGTGGCGGCACGCTCGCGCAGCGCCATCGCGCGGACCGACATGGACCAGCGCCTGCGCACCGAGGCGATGGCGCCGCAGGCGGTGCTCAAGCGGCGCTGGAAGATGGCCGTCGACACGCTGCGGCGCTCGGGCCTGCGGCGCCACGGCAACCCGCTCGACGTGCTGCCCTGGTACATGCTGGTGGGCCGTTCGGGCGCCGGCAAGACCACGGCGCTCACGCGCTCGCGGCTGAGCCTGCCCCTGCAACAGGTCGACCGCAACGCGCCGATCCTGCAGACTGCCAACTGCGACTGGTGGTTCTTCGACGATGCCGTGCTGATCGACTGCGCCGGCCGCTACGTGGAAGCCGAAGGCTCGCGCGAGGACCGCGAGGAATGGAGCGTGGTGCTCGACCAGCTCGCGCGCTACCGTCCGCACGAGGGCATCAACGGCCTGGTGCTCACGATCGACGTGCGGCGTTTGCAGCACCCCGATCGCGATGGCCTGGCCGAGGAGGGCCGGGTGCTGCGTGAGCGCATCGAGCAGCTGATCCGGCTCTTCGACCGGCGCTTCCCCATCTACCTGCTCGTGACGCAGTGCGACCACCTGTACGGTTGGGAGGATTGGTCGGCGCGGCTCGAACCCGGCGCGCTCGACCATGCCATGGGCTATCTGGCGACGAACAGCGAGCAGCACTTCGTCGACCGCGCATTCGCCCGCATCGGGGAGCGGTTGGGCCTGCTGCGCCTGCAGCTGGCGGCGCGCGCGCCCGGCGCCACGCCGGCGCTGCTGATGTTCCCCAGCGAACTCGCGCAAGTGAAGGCCGGCTTGCGCCTGTTTCTGGACGCCTGCTTCAGCGACCATCCCTACCTGGAAAGTCCCTTCCTGCGCGGCCTGTTCTTCAGCAGCGGCGCGCAGCAAGGCGGCGCCGTCTCGACCCTGCTGCCAGAGCTGCTGGCGCCGGTGCCCGCGCATCGCACGACCCATACGGGCCTGTTCCTGCACGACTTCTTTGGCCGCGTCCTGCCGCGCGACCGCAACGCCGGCCTTCCAGCCGCGCTGGTCAACCACTGGCGGCGGGCCACGCGCCACCTCGGGCTGCTCGCGTGGGTGACCCTGTGCCTTGCGGCCGTCTTGCTGATGGCGGCGGCCTTCCAGCACAACCGCACGACAGTTGGGTTGGTGCGCGAGACCTACCCGCTGGATGCGCGCTTCGTCGGCAAGCTCGACGAGGATGCGCGAACGCTCGAGCGCATCAGCGACGCACTGGCCGTGGTCGACAGGCGCAACGACCGCTGGGTCGGCCAATGGATGGTGGCGACCAGCGAGGTGGGCGAGCTCGAGCAGCAGCTCCAGCGCAGTTTTGTTTCCAACTTTCGCCGCTACATCGAGAGGGGGAACTACGAGGCCTTTCAGGATGTGGGCCCGAACAGCGGGATATCGACCCAGCAGTTGCGCGCGGGCCGCGCGTACAACCTGGTGCGCCGCATCCATCACATCCAGCGGCGCCTCGCGGGTGATTCGCGCAGCGATCTCGACGGGTTGCCGGGTCTGCTGCCGGTCGATCCGGCCCGCCGCGTCGACGCGCAGATGGTCCACCGGCTGGAGCGACTTGGGCTCTCCTACATTGCCTGGCATCCGGATGAGGACGGGTTCCTCGATGCCCGGCTCGCGTCTTCGCAGATGCAACTGGAGCAGGAGGCCTATGCCGGGGCTTTGCCACTGGCCTGGCTGCTGGACCTGCCGGCGGATGCCTTGCTGGGCGACGACGTGACGTTGGCCCTGTTTTGGCGGCCCGTGGCGGGCGCCGCGGACGGCATGAGCGCCAAGGCTGCCGCAGCCGAGCTGGCCGCCCCGCGCGTGCCGGTGGCCTTCACGCTTGAGGGCCAGCGCGCCATCGACCGGTTCCTCGACGATATGGCAAGCGCGGTCCGGGATCGACCCCGGTTCGCGCGTGAAAGGTTGCGCTTCGAGCACTGGTACCGGCTGCAGCGTGCCAACGCCTGGCACCATTTCGCGATCGGCTTTCCAGCCGGCGAACAGCTCCTCGCAAGCGAAGCCGCTTGGCGAACCGTGCTGGCGCGCGTGGCCCACCGGCAGGATCCCTACACGATGCTGATCGAGCGGCTGCGGCAGGAATTCGCGTCGCTCCGCGACGAGGAATTGCCGCCCTGGCTCCTGCTGTCACGCACGCTGGGGCGGCTCCAGGTCGAGACCCGGACCGGCGCGATGCTGGCGGACAGTGCCACCGTGTCGCTGATGAGTTCGCTCGACGCGGTCGGCGGCCGGGCGCTGAAGGCGAGCACGTCCAGCCTGTCGCTCGGGCGCGAGACAGTGCGGCGGGACCTCTCCCTGCGCAAGCAGTTGAAGATGTACGACGCCAGCCTGGATGCGGTCATGCGTGAGGCGCTCGACGGCGAAGGCAAGTCCATGGCGCTGGCGGGTGAGTTCCATGCTTTCGGCAGAGACCCGGCCGTTTCCTCCTCCCGCCTGCATGCCGTGACCGATGCCATGCGCGAGCTCCGCAAGGACTCGGGCTTCGACGGCGGCGAAAGCGCGGTCGTTTGGAAGCTCGCCAGCGGTCCCTCGCACCTGCTGTTGCGCTATGTAGACCAGCAGGCCTCGTGCGTCCTGCAGAAGGATTGGGAGACCAGTGTCATGTGGCCGCTGCAGAGCGCCACCTCGATGACCCAGATCATGGACCAGCTGTTCGGCACCCGGGGCACCGTATGGGCATTCGTCGACGGGCCTGCAAAGCCGTTCCTGCGGCGCGACGCGACGCGCTTCAGCATGGTCGAGACGCTGGGCTACAGCTTGCCCGTGACGCCGGACTTCCTGCCGCTGCTCAACGGCGCCGTGAACAAGCGCGTCGAGCAGCTTGTCGGCCAGCAACAGCTCGAACTTGCACAACGCAAACGCCAGGCCGACATCGAAAAGCAGCAGCTCGAAGCCAGCCAGGCGGTGCAGGCGATCGATTCACGCCTGGCCGAAACCCGCCGCCAGACCGAGACCCTGCGCGCCGTGCCACTGCCGTTGACCCTCACCGCGCAGCCCACCGGCGTAAATCCGGGGGCCACGGTCAAGCCCTACCTGACGACGCTCACGCTGCGTTGCGCCGCGCGTGCCAACGTGATCAACAACTACAACTTCCCGGTGACCGAGCAGCTCGAATGGAGCGCTGCGACGTGCGGGGAGGCCACGCTGGAGATCCGGCTCGGCGAGCTCACGCTGAGCCGGCGTTTTGCGGGTGCCACCGGAGTGGCCGACTTCGTGGGGGAGTTCCGCGACGGCACACGCGACTATGGCGTGCTCGACTTCCCCCAGAGTCGCGCACGGCTCGAGGCCATGAAGGTCAGCAGAATCACCGTGCGGTACGACATGCAGGGGCAGGACGCACTCCTGAAGACGCAGGCCCAGCTCACGAAGCTCGCCCGCGATCTGGTGGAGATGGCGGCCGAGAAGCAGCGCCTCGCCGCGCAGCAGCTCGGACAGGCGCAGGCACTGGTGGACATTCGCACGCCGGGCGCCTCTGGCGAGCCGCTCATGCAGGTTTCGGTCCCGCCGCGCGTGGGCGCGTGCTGGAGCCTGGACAGCCGCCGCAAGTCGCCCCAGACCCTGCAGGCGATGTTCGACGCGCTGATCGCCCCCGGCGGCGCGCCGTGACGCGAAGATCCGTGATGGAACCCTTCGGAACTCCGAGCGCGCCTGCCATGCCTGCTGTTTGGCCATCCAGCGCGATGACAGGAGCCTCGCGCGCTGGCCTCCGGGCAGACCCGACGGCCTCGGACAAGTCGATGGCGGCAGCCTCTTCCGCGTTCGGCGGCGGACGGCGCTTTGTCTCGGCCGCCGGCCGAAGCGCTGCCACGCATCGCAGCGAAGTCACGACGGACATTTTCAGATCGATGCACCTGGAGCTCGCATCGGACGATGCGGTGCGCGGCCATGGCGTGCTTTGCGAAGACTCCAACGGAACTGTCGCGCATTGCGAAGTGCCTGCATCGGAGATGCGCTCGACCCTGGGATGCATCGGCGCGCCTCGAGAGGCCGACATCTGCCTGTGGCTCATCGAGCGCGGCACGCTCACGGTCGAGCAGAGCAACGGCATACAAACCCGCTTCGGGCCCGGCAGCGCATTGCTGTGTGACGTGGCGCAGCCGTTGCGTGGGCGCTGGGACCACGCGCGCGTCAGCATCGTGCGCCCCGCCAGGCCGCGGCTGGTGCAGCTGATCGGCCAGGCGCCGGCGGCAAGGGCGCGCTCGATCGAGGCCATCGGCCATCTTGCGCTCGCGCCTTTCCTGGCATCTCAGCTGGGTACCTTTGGCCACCATGGCGTCGCGCTGGGATCTGATGAGCGGCAGGCGGTCCTGGCAGGCATCTTCCAGACTGCTGAGACGTTGCTCGGTTCGGTGTATCTGGCCGGGTCCGCGCCCGCCGTGGATCGACTGCAGATGGTCCACCGGTTCCTCCAGAGCAACCTGCATCGGCATGACCTGAGCGTCGTCGACATCGCACGGGACACCGGGCTGTCGCGTGCACAGCTCTACCGCCTGTTCTCTTCGCAGGACATGAGCGTGCACGCGACCCTGCGCGAAAAGCGCCTGCTCAAGAGCCTGGGTTATCTGCAGCAGCCCAAAGGCGGCCAGCTGAGCATCGGCGCCATCGCCTACGCTTGCGGCTTTTCCGACCAGGCGGTCTTCAGCAAGCTCTTTCGCCAGCGCTTCGGCATGTCCGCGCGCGAGGCGCGTCGGCGCATGCCAATAGAACATGCGGTGGATGCACGTTTCGCTACCGTGACGATTGATTCCGGACCATCCGGAGATCCGTCAGCTTGAAACCTGAACACGGACGGTTTCCAGTTCGAAGTGCAACACACTCGATCCCGAAGGAGAGAGCTTCCATGAACAGAAGCTACGAACAGTTGAGTGACGGAGAGCGCGGGATGATCATGGGGAAGAAGCTGCAAGGCCACCGTGCCAGATCGATCGCCCGGACCTTGCAGCGCGCTCCCAGCGCCATCACACGAGAGTCGGGACGCAGCGGTTTCGAAGCCGATGCAGAGCTCGACACGATCGGGCGCCCGCGCATCGCGGGTGGCTACGACGTGGTGAGGGCCGGCGCTCGCTCGCGCCGCGTACGACGCCGGGCACGGCGCCTGTGCAAGCTCCACTTCGAGGGCGCGCTGTGGCGCAAGGTTCGAGCATTGATGGCGCAATGCTGGTCGCCCGAGCAGATCGCCGGCACACAAGGAGTTGGTGGCGCTGCTGCGCCAAGGTAGCGACTCGTCTTGGCCTTGCCTTGGAAGCGATCGCCTTTGCGCCAGTACCTGCCGGCAACCCATTGACGCAAGACATGCCGCCGCCCTCTGCGTAGCGCTCGCCAGTCGGGGCGCGCTTGTGCTTCACTTGCCTCACGAAAGTGTCTGTCAGCGGCATCGCCATTCCCTTGCTGTCGGTACGTGGTTCAAGCCAAGTGCAGGTACCTCCAGAAGTACCGACGGACGCGAAGATTTCGCTGCCATGCATCGCCACATGGCGAGAGGCAAAGAAAGGCCCCCCTGTGAGAAGTGCAAGTTGTGAAGCGGCGAGAAGCCGTATGAAATGAGGGACTGGCCCGCCCGGAGGTTCAGGATGCTCGACCGGTCAGTTCCTCGGCAAGGACGGCATCGGCCGCGCTTCTCGCCGGCTCCATGCGCACAAGATCCTGAGGCCGGATCGTTGTGCCTACGTCAAGCGGCAGCAGCAAGGGCAATGTCGCTGCGAGGCGCATCACGGGCCTGTGCGACGGGCAGTACGGCGGCACATCCGCCTTCGGGCCACCTCTTGATCGACGCATAGCTCGCGCGTGCCGTTGTCCAGGGCTCGGGCTTCGCCACCGTCCTCACCCGGTCCTCTCGCTGCTCGGCTGCGGCTTCCGGGCGGTCCCTGGACATCGCCCCTTTCACTCGCTCTTCATGCGTCGAGGCGGCTCCGAAAGCAGATCTTCAACCACCGCGGCACACCCCGCAGAAAGGCCCAGTCATGCGCGCAGTACGCAATCCCGTTCGCCAATCTCGGTCAGATGCCTTGGCAGCCACGGGCGTTCCCCCCGTACCCCCCGAGGGCTCACCAAAAGCAGCGCTCGGGAGCAATCGGGCATCGAAGTATGGATCCATCGGTCGCAAGGACCCGCGCCAGATCCTCACGGACCGGATCATTGCCATGCTCGAGAAGGGCGGCCATGTTTTTCGCGAACGTTGGCTGCGGGCAGCCGGCCGCGGAATGCCCCGCAACGGCAAGACAGGCAAGGCCTATCGCGGCGCGAATGTGCTGGTTCTCTGGGACGAGGCGATCGAGCAAGGCTACAGCTCCAACGTCTGGCTGACCTACAAGCAGGCGGCCTCGCTGGGAGCCCAGGTCAGGCGCGGAGAACGTGCTGTGATGTGCGTGCATTTCGAGCGCGCGCTCTCAGATCGCGGCCAGCGCGTGGACGAGGATCGCGATCCGCCGGCCGATGAGCGGGTGCAGCATGCGCCGTTCGAGGGCCGGCTCCTGTGTCGGCCGTTCTGGCTGTTCAACGTGGCTCAAATAGCTGGGCTCCCGAGCGAGGTGGCTGCACTCGGTCCACCGCCCGAGACATTCGCTGGCGGACCGGTGGAAGCTGCGGTGCGGCTCCTTGGCGGCTGCAATCCCACCATCCGCCATGGTTTTGAGCGCGCGATGTACCTGCCGGACCTCGACGAGATCCGGCTGCCGCTGCCTGAGCGCTTCACGAGTGGCGAAGCGTATTGCGCGACGTCGCTGCATGAATTGGTCCACTGGACTGGTCACCCGAGCCGCCTGAGTCGGTGCTTCGGCCAGCGCTTCGGCGACAGTGCGTATGCGTTTGAGGAATTGGTTGCGGAACTCGGCGCCGCCTTCGTGCTGGGGCACTGCGGCCTGGTCGAAGCGACGATCGAAGGCCATGCGGCCTATCTAGAGAGCTGGCTGCGCGTTCTGCGCGGCGATCGCAGCGCCATCTTCACCGCTGCGCGCCATGCGGGCGACGCGTTCGAATTCATCCTCGCCCGCTCGATGGCCCAGCCAGGAGACCTGGCCGCTCCGTAAGCTTCGCGAACTCCGTTGCCTAGGGCGTATGGCGGCGCAAGTGTGTCGCCGATGCCTGCGTTCCGGCTCCGGCTACTGGATGCGATGTTCGCATCTCGACTGTTCGGCATGCCGAACGTGGCGGCCTTGTGTTGCTATGAGGGCAGGATAGACTGATGTCAGCCATCGTATACGTCCAATAGATTTCCTGATGCGTTGCGCCCCACGCCCCGCTGTCGTCTCAACCCGAGTCCCCCGCGAGACCAAGGCGGCCCTTGCCTTGCTCGCCTCGAGACAAGGGCTTACGGAATCCGCGCTGCTTGCACTTTCCATCGATAGGCTGCTCGGTGCCAGCCTCGCTGGAGACACACACAACGTACTGACGGAGATGCCGGATCCCAGGAGAGCAAGTGACCGGGTCACGCTCAGGTTGCGGCCTGGCGACCGGGCGTTGGCAGAAGCCCGTGCCGCAAGTCGGCACATGAAGACATCTCGCTATCTCTCGATGCTGATCCGAGCGCACGTGCGCACCGCGCAGGTCATGCCTCCTGCGGAAATCGATGCTCTCAAAGCACTTGCTGGGCGCTTAGGCGCGATTGACCGAAATCTGAAAATGTTGCGCCTGTCTCGACACGATCCAGTATCTGCGTCCTGCACACCGGACGGTCTGATGGAACTCGCGCGTGCCGTTCAATCGGTCCGTGAAGCGGTTGCTTCGGTGGTGCGGGCGAATCTCAAGAGCTGGGAAGCCGGTCATGGGTAGGCATCTGGTGGTGCTGCCCCGCACGCCAGGCTTGGAGCTGGACCTCGTGAGCCACGGCCGACGCGGGCCCGTCGCCACTTGCCGGTCAAGCGGCGGAGCGGTCGAGTTGGCGAGGGGAGCCAATCCCGATGGACCCGAAGTGGTGGTGAAAATATCCGGCGGCGCAAGAGACATCGAAGGAGCGTTGGCGCACCTGACCTACATCGGCCGCAACGGGAAGCTCGACATCGAAACGGACGATGGCGAGCTGGTGCATGGACGTTCCGCAATCAGTCGTCTGGTCGACGGATGGCAGCTTGACTTGTGCTCTAGCGGGTACCGGCCGAAGCCGCCGAAAGGCCGAAAGGATACGCGTGCGAAGCTGCTGCACCATATCGTGCTGTCGATGCCGGATGGGACGCCGCCGCGCAAGGTGATTGCCGCTGCGCGCGCTTTTGCCCGTCAGAACTTCTCGTCGAAGTACCGATATGCGATGGTGCTTCACACGGACCAGGCCCATCCTCATGTCCACCTGAGCGTCAAATCCGAGCCGGAGTACGAACCAGGCGAACGACTGTGTGTTCGCAGGGATACGCTGCGACGATGGCGGCAGCAGTTCGCGGCATTGATGCGGGCGCAAGGCGTGGCGGCAACTGCCACGCCTTGGCAGGCCCGCAATCAGCGCGAGGTTGTCCACGACGGCGTGGAGGACCATGCTCCGCGCTCGCTGCGCCTGCTATGCATTGATGCGGGCGCAGCAGACGGCAACACGCAACGCTGTGCGACTAGCGATACCCGACGGACCGAGCCCGGTGCACCAAGGGACCGCACACACGATTCCACCTACCCTCCCCAAAACCGCAGCCGGTGACACGGGTGTTTTTCGCATGCGCGCGGACGATCAGGGGCTACGTTCGAGCGGCGCAGCAGGAAGCGCCAGGCGGAATGTCGACCCACTGGCGCCTGTCTCGTGCAGTACCACATCGCCCCCATGGCGCATCGCGATCTCGCGCGACAGGTGCAGCCCCAGGCCGGTGCCCGCCACCGCGCCCACGGTTTCGGCTCGGAAGTATTTCTCGAAGATCCGGTCCGCGTCGGCCGGTGCAACACCGGGCCCGCGGTCGATCACGTCGACCTGCACGGTGTCGCCCGTCTGCCGCAGCACGACGCGAACCGGGTGCTCCGGCGGCGAGTACTTCAGCGCGTTCTGCATCAGGTTCTGCAGCGCGATCTCGAGCAGCGCGCGGTCGCCGCGCACCTGGGTCAGGGGGGCGTGGACCTCGAGCAGCAGGCGCGAAGCGCCGGGGAAGTCGAAGCCCTCGCACAGGCCGCGCGCAAGCGCTGCCAGGTCGAGGGCTTCGACGCGAAGCGTCCGGTTCTCGGGCTGAAGGCGGTCGGCCAGCAGGATGTTCTCGATCAGCATCGTCAGGCGCTGCACGGCGCGCCGGATTCGCTCGGTGCGCTGCTTCACCACGGGCTCCGCGCCGAGCTTCGAGATGTCGAGCGACTGCGCCGCGCCGTCGATCACCGTCAACGGCGTGCGGAACTCGTGCGACACCATCGAGACGAACTCGCGCTGCTGCGCGATCGCTTGCCGCTCGACGTCGAGCGACGCGCGCAGCCGGGCTTCGAGGCGGGCGCGGGCCGCGACTTCCTCGTGCAGCGCGGTGTTGGCCTGCTGCAGTTCGGCGGTGCGCCGCGCCACCGTGCCTTCGAGTGCCTGTTCGGCTTCGAGCCGCACCGCGAGCACGCGCTCGCGCTCGGCGCGGTAGTCGCGCTCGGCGCGCCGCGTGCGGTCGGCCACGGCCACGTTCAGCAGAATGAGGTGGACCATGGTCCCGAGCCAGTAGATGCGGTCGGGCGGCGCGCCCGGCACCCAGTCGCCGAACCAGAGCTTCAACAGCCCATAGAGCCCCAGCACCGTTCCCACCGCAAAGGCCGAGGCCGGCAGCAGGTATCCGAACTGGCGTCGCACGAAGATCAGGTAGCAGACGAAAACGGCGCCGAACAGCGTGGACGCGGTGCTGCCCGCGCTGACCCAGGTCGCGATGGCGGCGTGATGGCCGGCCAGGGCCAACATGAACGCGACGAAGTTGAACACGACCACTGCATTGAAAAAATGCGCAGCGGGCGGCCAATGGCGCCGGAACTGGAAGATGCGCGACATGAACGCGGTACCCACCATGTTGAAGAAGCAGTTGACCGCCAGCAGAGTTTGCGCGACGCGCTCCGGGCGATGGTCGAGAAACCACTCCGCTGCGAACCCCTGGCGGTTGACCGACAGTGCTGCGATGCAGAGGACGTAGAGCGCGTAGTGGACGTAGAGCCCGTCGCGCAGCCAGGCCCCGAAGATCAGGTTCATGCAGACGGCGAGCATGACCGCGCCGAGCAGCACGCCCATGATGGCGTAGTCGGCCGTGCGGTCGCGCTCGAAGCCGACGGGCTGCCACAGGTCCAGCTCGGCCCGCAAGGACGGCCCGTTGTTGCGCAGCCGAAGGAAATAAGTGGCCGGCTCCGTCGACAGGTCGACCGGGAACACGAAGTTGTGGTCGGGGATCTCGCGCGCCGCGAAAGGGCGGGCGTCGCCGAGCGGCGTCTCGACGAATCCGCCGCGCCCGTCGGGCGCATACAAGGTGGCTTCGTGGATGCGTGGCGGGCGCACCCGCAGCAGCCATCGTGCAGGCGCATCGGCCGTGCGCGCCAGCGAGAATCGCAGCCACACCGCGTCGCGGCTGAAGCCTTCCTGCACCGGCCCTTCGAGCGGCGCGAATCCGTGCTGCTGCGCGCCGCCGGCCACCTCGGCAATGCGCCACCGGCCCGAGGGGTCGCGCTGGATCTCGAGGCCGCTGGAGAGCTCGAGGCCACGGTCGATGCCATCGGAAGCCGACAGCACCAGCGCGCCGGCTGGCGTCGCAAAGCACCACAGCAGCAGCAGGCAGAGAAGAACGAGCAGGCGGCCCGGGACTGCCCGGATGGTTTCGACGTGGAGGCGCATTGGGGCGCGACTTTATACTTTCCGTGTCATGCCATCCTCAAGCCCGCGTACCGGTCTTCGCGTCCATGTGATCGAAGACGACGAAGACATCCGTGCAGAAACCGTCTTCGCGCTTGGAGAGCTCGGCTTCGACGCGGAAGGCTTCGGCGATGCCTCGTCGTTCTACAAGGCATTCGCGGTTCAGCCCTGCGACATCGCAGTGGTGGACATCGGGCTGCCAGGCGAGAACGGCCTCGCGATCGTGTCGCACCTGCGTGCGGTGCGGCAGCGGCTCGGGCTTGTGCTGGTCACCGCGCGGGGCAGGCTCGAAGACCGGCTGCTGGGCTTGCGCGAAGGTGCCGATGCCTACCTGGTGAAGCCGGTGAACATGATGGAACTGGCCGAGACGCTGCACGCTGTCGGACGGCGCCTCATGGCCGCGCCGCTGGAGAACGCAGCGCCTGTGCCGCCCGAGCCCGCCGCCTGGCGGCTGCTCGAAGGCGACTGGATTCTCGGCGATCCCGAAGGCCGGCAGATGGCGCTGACGACGAGCGAACGCGCCTTTCTCGGCTGCCTTTTCGGGCAGCGTGGCACGGCAGTGAGCCGTGACGACCTGATCCGCGCGCTCGGTGGCGACGTGTTCGATTTCGACGAACACCGCATCGACGCGATCGCCAGCCGGCTGCGGCGCAAGGCCGCGAAGCTCGGCATGCGGCTGCCGTTGCATTCGGTGCGCGGCACCGGCTACGTGCTCGCGAACTGACGCTCCCCGGGCAGCGGCACGGACGGGCCTGGCGCGTGGTCAGGAACCGTCAGAAAAGGTCAGGCAGGGCGCAGGAAAAAAAACACCGGGACTTGCACCATGCGGCACGCAACGCGCCGCATCTTCATGTCCTACTGGCTTCAATCTCCCGCCGAGCGTGCGCACATCATGGTCATCGACGACAACGTCGAGGAACTCCAGGTGCTGCTTGCATCGCTGCGCCACGCCGGCCACCGAATCAGCCTGGCCTTCGACGCGCTCGAGAGCTACCGCCGCGCCGGCGCGCTGCAGCCCGACCTGATCCTGCTCGACGTGCACCTGGGCGCCGCCAGCGGCTTCGAGGTGTGCCGGCTGCTGAAGGCGGACCACGCCACGGCGCACATTCCGGTGATCTTTCTCACCGCCGGGGCCACGCTCGAAGAGCGGCTGACCGGCCTGCGCGAGGGCGGCGTCGACTACATCCTCAAGCCCTTCGAACCCGAAGAGGTGCTGGTTCGCGTCGCGGTCCATCTCACACTCGCACGTCGCAGCGCGCAAGTGCCGCACGGTGTCGTCGGTGCGCCGGGCACGCCGTCGGAATCCGGAGACCAACCAGCTCACGACGTGGACCGCGTGATCGCCGCGGCCGCGCAGCGGCTCATCGAGAGCGATCTTGCGAAAGTGCCTCCAATGCCGACACTCGCCGCACGCGTGGGCACGCACGAGAAGCGGCTGGCGCGGGCGTTCCGCGTCCACACGGGCCGGACCGTGCCCGGATTCGTGCGGGAGGCCCGGCTGTTGCGCGCGCAGCGACTGCTCGTCGAGACGCCGCTCGCCATCGAGGAAGTGGCGCATGCGGTCGGGTTCTCGGGTGCCGCGAATTTCACGACGGCATTCCGGGAGCGCCTCGGTAGCACGCCGGCGGCGTATCGGCGGCTGCATCGCAGTTGCGCCTGCGGCGCCTGACGCGCAGCATCCACCACGCAGCGTTCGCCTCAGCCTATCCGCTCGGCCTGCTTGCGCTGGCGCTCCAGCGCCTTGCGCACCGAAGACTCGATCGCGCGCAGCTGCAGGGCAATGTCCTGCAGTTGCTGCGCCACGCTCACGAAATCCGTGCGCTGCGGCAACTCCGCGGCCGCAAGGGATGCCAGCCTGAGCCGCGTATCCGGCGTCGCAACGCCCATCAGGGCATCGACACTGACCGCCGCGCTTTCGGCAGCGGCACGCACCGCGGCCAAGGCCTCGTCGAGCTGCACGTCGCGGCGGGCCATGGCGTGCGCCAGCGAGCCGTGCCGCGCAGTGGCAGCGGCGACTGGCTCCTGGTCGAGCAGAGGTGCGATCTCCTTCATGGCGCCGATTGTGTCGGAGAACCGTGCTGTGGCCATCTGGAGTGCGCGGGCGATTTACCATGCGTCCATGTGTGTGTCGAAAATAGCGTCGGAACATCGTCCCGGGCGGTGCGCGTCTTGAGGCGGCTCGATGGGGCCATCGCAAAGCTGCTCTGGCGCTTGCTCGCACTGGTGCTGCTGGCCCTCGGCCTGATCGGCGTGTTCCTTCCGGTGCTGCCGACGGTGCCTTTCCTGCTCGCCGCCGCCTGGGCGGCCGGCCATGGCTGGCCGGCGCTGGAACGCTGGCTGCTCGCGCACCCGCGCTACGGCGAACACATCGTGCGCTGGCGGCAGTCGGGGGCGGTGCCGCGCCGCGCGAAATGGGCTGCCACCGGCATGATGAGCCTGAGTGCGGCCGTGCTGCTGGCCACGAGCGCGCCGCTGGCGGTGAAGGTCGGGGCGCCGCTGGTCATGGCGGCGGTGGCGTTCTGGCTGTGGCGACGGCCCGAGGCCTGATCACACCACGTCGGCCGGGCCCTGCAGAACGCGCTGGTACTTGCCCATCGCCTCTGGTTCCACACCGAGCCAGCGCGCCACCTCGTCGATCCGCGCCCCGCGACGCAATTGCCGCAGCGCGAAGGTGTGGCGCAGCAGGAACGAGCCGCCGCCGACCGCTTCGATCCCGGCCTCTTCGAGCACCTGCCTGGCGGCGACGTACTGCGCCTCTTTGCTCCAGGGTTTGCCGGTGCGCGTGGCCGGAAACAGGAAGTCGCCCGCGATCCCGGTTTCGGCACGCACTTGCAGCCAGTGCTGGAGCAGTTCGCCGGCCCAGGGCGCGACCGGCGCCTCGCGCGCCGGCGAGTTGCCGTTGCCGGGCACCGCGAGCTTCCAGGGCCGGTCGCGGCGGCCCGCGATCTGCGAGCTCGGCGCATCGAGCCGCAGCACGCGCACGTCGCCAGGCGCGAGCCCTGCGCCGAGCTGCAGGGCCACGGCCACGCGGTTGCGCAGTGCCTGCCAGCTCAGCGCGCTTTGCGCATGCCGCGTGCCCGTGCTGCCGGGCCGCGGGCGGGCGCTCGAAAGCCAGGTGATGAGCTGCTTCGCCTCGGCGAGCGAGAGGAACTCGGGCAGCGGATCGGCGCGCGCCGAATCGGCGTAGCGCACGGTCGGCTGCTCCGCGAGCCAGTCGGCGGCGGCGGTGTTCGCCCGCTGGCCGGTCGCCTCGGCATGGTGCCGGAGCACGCGGTCGATCAGGCGCAGCAGCCGAAGCGCATAGCGCGGCGAGAGCGACAGGTCGGCGCTCTTCATGCCGAAGCGCGCCTGCTGGAACGCCGCCAGGTCGCCGCGGTCGAGCGAGGCCAGCGTCACCGCCGGCGACTGGCCGAGGCACCAGGCAGTGAAGCTGCCCCACATGTCGCGGTAGACCGCGACCGACGAAGGAAGCCGCAGCGCGCCGTTGGCCTGCTGGGCCGCAAGCCAGCCATCGAAGGCGGCCTGGTGCGAATCGCCGGCGGGCTCGGGGAACAGTGGAAGGGACGACATAAAAAATACGCTAACGGCGACCGATGTTGGATGAGTATGTCTTTCCACTGGTTGACGGATTGCTGCGCGACGTGTCGGTTGAGCGCGTGCTTTATTCAAGCCGATTGCCGTTAGTGTATTTTGAAAGTGGGGTTTCAGGTTGCGGATTCCACCCTGCTTAGAGGAGCGCCCGCCCGCCTGCGTCGATCAGTAGACTGCCGCGCATGACGCCTCTATCCGTTCTCGACCATTACGACCGAGGCCACCTGTGGCCCGCTGACCGCGTGCTTCCGATCGCCGCGGACATCGACGCTGCCTACCAGCAGGCATTGGCGCTGCGGGCGTTGCGCATGGGCCGCGGCGAGCGCCCCGTGGGCTACAAGATCGGTTTCACGAACCGAACCATCTGGGAGCGCTACGCGGTGTATGCGCCGATCTGGGGAACCGTCTGGAACACGTCGCTGTCGTGCGCGAGCGACGGTGCAAGCGAGGTGGGCCTCGCAGGCACCTGCCAGCCCCGGCTGGAGCCAGAGATCGTGTTCGGCATCGGCGCAACGCCACCGCGCGATGCCACGCTGGAAAAGCTCTTCGAGTGCATCGTATGGCTGGCCCCCGGCTTCGAGATCGTGCAGTCGCACTGCCCCGACTGGAAGTTCAGCGCCGCGGACACCGTGGTCGACGGGGGATTGCATGCGCGCCTGCTCATCGGGCGCGAGACGCCGGTCAGGCGTCTCGCCAGTAGCGGGCAGTCACTGGACGATCTGCTGGGCCGCACCCGCGTCCGGCTGTACCAGGGCGACGTGCTGATCGACGAAGGCACCGGCATCAACGTGCTCGATGGTCCGTTGCATGCCCTGCACCATTTCAGCCAGGAACTGCAGCGTTGCCCGGGCGCGCCGGCATTGCAGCCCGGCGACGTGGTGACCACCGGCACATGGACCGATGCCTGGCCGCTGGCGCCGGGACAGCGCTGGCGCGCCGAATTCGACGCGCCCTTCGAGTCGCTCGACATCACGCTGCGGTAGGAGGCTGTCGGGCTTGCCGGCGCTCAGGCGGCAAGCGCAAAGCGCTCGTCTTCAGCCGCGGGAACCGCCGCCACCGCCTTCTTGATCTTGACCTTGTGTCGCTTCTTTGCGACCCATAGGTCGAACTCGCCCTGCATGCGAAGCCAGGTGCCGGCATCGCCTCCAAGCCATTCGGACAGGCGAATCGCCATCTCGGCGCTGATCGCTGCGTGCTCGTTCAGCACACGCGACAGCGTGGGGCGTGCAATCTCCAGTTGCGCCGCCGCTTCCGTCACACTCAGACCCAATGCAGGCAGTACATCCTCACGCAGAATCGAGCCGGGGTGCGGAGGATTGAACATATGAACCATCGCAATTCCTTTCAGTGGTAGTCCTGGTAATCGACCAGGATCGCATCCGTGCCCTCGAACGAGTAGGTCACGCGCCAGTTGCCACTCACCGAGACGGCCCAGTGGCCAGCCAGGTCGCCATGGAGGGCGTGCCAGCCGAACCCGGGCAGGTTCACGGCTTCTGGCGTTGTTGCGGCATTCAGAACCGCCAATAAGCGCCGCAGCTTTGGCGCGTGATGAGGTTGAATGCCCTTCTTCGTGCCGGCCAGGAAGAACGCTTCCAACCCCTTGTGGCGCCATGTTCTTATCATCTTCCAAGTGTAGCGTGTAACGCTACACAAATCAACAAAGAACCGCTGTGTAAAGGCCGCCACGCGCCGGGCCCTTCTCGACATCCGCCTTGCGGCGAAGAGCACGACGTTGGGGATCACCTGGCGGTCCCGTCGGCACAGCGTGCCGCTCGACACGCTGACGAGTGCCCCGTTGTCCGGACGCCCGCTGGCGGTCGATATATGAATGCGTCGTTTCCCGGCCCGCCGACCGCAGCGGCAGCGCTTCAGCCCGCCGGCTGCAGCCGCGGCGCCGCCTGCGGCGTCGTGCGCGGAAAGGTGAGCGCGATCGCCACCGCACCGAGACCAACGGCCATCGAGCCGATGTACATCCACGTGTAGCTGCCGTAGCGGTCGAACAGCCAGCCGCCGAGCACCGGCCCGAGCGCCATGCCCAGGCTCGAGAGCATCGTCGCCGCGCCGAGCACGGTGCCGAGGATGCGCGGGCCGAAGTAGTCGCGCGCCAGCACCGCATAGAGCGGCATCACGCCGCCATAGGCGAGCCCGAAGACGATCGCCACCGCATAGAAGCCGCCGAGCTGGCTGACCATCAGGTAGCTCGCGGCAGCGAAGGCCTGGATCAAGAGCCCTGCGACGAGCACTCGCTTGGCGCCGAGCCTGTCGGCCAGCACGCCGAAGATGAGGCGTCCGCCGAGGCCGGCCGCGCCTTCCATGCTGTAGATCGTCACGGCCGCGAAGGTCGGCAGGCCGCAGCCGATGGCATAGCTCACGGTGTGGAAGATCGGGCCCGAGTGCGCCGCGCAGCAGGCGAAGAAGGTGATGCCGAGCACGAGGAAGGCACGCGAGCGCAGCGCCTGGCCGACCGGCATGGCCGGCGCCGGGGCGACGGCACCCGCGCCGGCCGCGCTGCCGGTGCCCGGCGCCGCGCGAATGAACCAGACCGCGGGCAGCAGCAGCACCCAGGCGCCGATGCCGATGATCAGCTGGGCCATGCGCCAGTCGTAGCGGGTCACGAGCCAGGCGGCCAGCGGCGCGATGGTCATCGGTGCCACGCCCATGCCGGCCGACACGAGCGAGACCGCGAGGCTGCGGTGGCGTTCGAACCACGACGCGGTGGTCGAGATCACCGGCGCGAAGAAGCTGCCGGCCGCAATGCCCATGAGCACGCCGAACATCAGCTGGAACTCGAGCAGCGAACTCGCGCGGCTCGCAAGCACGGTCGCCAGGCCGAGCAGCAGCGTGCCCGCGAGCACCACCACGCGCGGACCGTAGCGGTCGCTCAGCGCGCCCCAGCCGAAGCCGGCCACGCCCATGCTCAGGAAGGCGAAGGTCATGGCGGTCGAAATGCCCCCGCGCGACCAACCGGTGGCCGCGCTCATCGGCTCGAGGAACACCGCGAGCGAGAACACCACGCCGATGGCGACGCATGTCATCAGCGCGCCTGCGGCAACGATGGACCAGTTGGTGTCGATCGCGGCGACGGCGCGCCGGCTTGCGGGATCGTTCATGGGTCTTGTTCCAGAAAAGTTGAAAGTGAACCAATAGGTTTACTTTAAATGGATTCCGTCCCGAATGCATCCGGGACAGGGCGCCGGCGCCGCCGCCGCCGGCGCGGCCTCGTAGCGGTCGTGGTGCCGCAGCCATTCCATCTTGTGCGGCACGTCGCGTTCGCCGCGGCCCCGGGGCACGAGGTCCATCATCTGGTAGGCGCCCATCATCACTTCCACGCCACGCCCGTAGGTCGAATAGGTGTGGAACACCTCGCCCGCGTCGTTGCGGTAGAACACGCTGAGGCCCGGCGCCTCGTCCGACGGGAAGGGCCGCACCGCATAGTTGTAGTAGACCTCGCCCTTGGCCACGTCCACGGGCGCGAAGCTCACGTGGAAGTCGTGGTTGAAGTCGCTGCCGTGCGAAGACACCCAGCTGAACTGCCAGCCCATGCGCTGGCGGAAGTGCTCGATCTCCGCCAGCGGTGCACGCGAGATCGCCACGAAGCGGATGTCGCGTTGCGCAAGGTGCACGTTCATGCCGTCGGTGTGATCGGCCATGAACGAGCAGCTCGGGCAACCTTGCGCCCAGCCCGGGCCGAGCATGAAATGCTGCACCAGCAGCTGGCGGCGGCCGTCGAACAGGTCGGCAAGGCGGCGCGGCCCCTCCGGCGTGTCGAAGACATAGGCCTTGTCGACGCGCCGCCAGGGCAGGGCGCGGCGCTCGCTTGCGACCTGGTCGCGCAGGTGCGTGAGCTCGCGCTCGCGCGCCATGAGCTTCTTGCGCTCGGCGAGCCACTGTTCGGTGGAAACCACAGGATGGTTCGCGATGCCCGCTTCGGAAACGGCTTCAAAGACGGCTTCGGTGTCCATGGTCTGTGCTCCTTCGCCTCAGGCGCGCACGGCCTTGGGCCGGCGCACCGCGCGGACCTTGCCGCTCGCGCCGCCGCCGCAGTAGAAGAGATCGGCGCCGTCCGATTCGAGCCCGCTGACGCCGGTGCCCTGCGGCATCTCGAGCCGCTCGAGCACCGCGCCGCTCTGCGGATCGATGCGACGCAGGTCGCTTTCGTCGCCTTCCCAGGTGCCGTGCCACAGCTCGCCGTCGACCCAGGTCACGCCGGTCACGAAGCGCGTGCATTCGATGGTCCGCTTCACCGCGCCGGTGGCGGGGTCGATCTGGTGGATCTTGCGGTCGCGGTACTGGCCGACCCAGAGGCTGCCTTCGGCCCAGGTGAGCCCCGAATCGCTGCCGGCGCCAGGCGAGGGGATCGAGGCCAGCACCCGGCCCGTGGCGGGATCGATCTTGTCGATGCGCGCTTCGGCGATCTGGTAGAGGTGCGTGCCGTCGAACGCGGTACCGGCGTCGGCGGCGCGGTCGAAGGCGCGCGCCGATTCACCGCTGGCGGGGTCGAAGGCGACGAGTTTCGCGCCGATCGCGGCCCAGACATGCCGCCCGTCGTGCGTCACGCCGCCGACCGAGGTCGCGGGTTCGAAGGGGCCGTACTCGCGCACGATCTCGGCGGGCTGCGTGGTGGGTTCGGCGCGGTGGCTGCTGCCGCTCGTCGCCGTCGTCGTCGTGGTGGTCTTGCTGCACATGGCTGCTCCTGGTGATGAATCGCGCCGGTTCGACGCCCTGGAGCCACTCTATTCAATCGGCAGCGCAGCGGGGAGTAACAAGATCGTCGTGAATCCCGCGAGCGGCGGCGCGAGCCAGCGGCGCGAGCGCGTCTGGCCGATGGAGCGCACACGGCCTTCGGCCTCGAGCTCGGCGAGCGCGCGCTGCACCGTGCGCTGGCTCGCGCCGAGTGCGAGCGCGAGCGCCGAGGTCGACCACGCCGCCCCGTCGGACAGCAGGGCCACCAGCGCACCCTGGTCGCCATCGACGGGTGGCGCGAGCACGGCCACCGCACGCTCGCCATGCGGATGGAGCACGAAGCCGCGCGCGGTGGCCTCGATGGCCGCGAGCGGCGCCACGAGCGCACGCAAGCGCCCGATCTCGACGCGCAGCCGCGCGCGGTGCGTCTCGTCGGGGAGGCGCATGCGAAAGGCATGCGCGATCAGCGCTTCGCGGTCGATGTCGGCAGGCCAGGCCTCGGCCAGCGCCCGCGCGAGCGCGAACAGCACCGGCCGGCGCGCCAGCGACCGCCATCGCCCGCCGGCACCGACGCCGCGGCGGCAGGCATCGACCACCAGCGCGTCCGATGCCAGCAGCGCCGCGACCTCGTCGAGGCGCAACGCCTGCTCGCCGCCCGCAGCGAGACGCCGCGCGGCCGGCCGCTCGAGCACGGCCTGCGCCTCGGCCACTTCGGCGCGCAACGCAGGCACGCCCGCACGGTCGGCCGCCTCGCGGGCCCGCGCAAGCGCCGCCCGCGCTGCCTCCACGCGCAGCGAGCGTAGCGCGAGCTCGGCCTGTGCGAGCGCTGCCACCGCCGCGAGCGACGGCGAAAGCCCCTTCGCATCCACGAGCCGCGCGAGCGCCTCCGCGGCTTGGTCGAGCCGGCCCAGCAGCAGCAGCCGACGCGCCGCGATGAGCCGCGCCTGCAGCGCATTGGCCGCATCGCCGTGCGCTTCGAGCGTGGCCGCCGCCTGCGCGAGCCCGCGCGGTGAATCGCCGATGTCGCGCGCGGCCAGCGCCACCTCGGCTTCGGCCACCACGCAGCGGGCACGTGCGAGTTCTTCATGGACGCCGAAGCCGCGCGCCGCCAGCCGCAGCAATTCGCGCGCACGCGACAGCTCGCCGAGCTGCGCCATCGCGATGCCGCGCAACGCAAGCGCCGGCGGATCGTCGCGCAGCGCCACGCGCTTGAGCGCGCCGAGCGCATCGCCCGCGGCCAGCGCGCGCGCGGAAGCGGCGATCAGCGAATCCATGCCGTCCGGTCCGTCGTCGGGTGTTCGATGTCCATGCGCCTTCCGTCGTGGGGCCGCGCATTGCGCCGCCGTGCCCGGAATGTAATGGCACGCCGATACGCGACGCATCGGTGCACGTCGACCGCTATGGCGCTTCCGCCCGCGCCACCCCGAGCTTGCGCAGCGCGCGATGAAAGTTGCTGCGGTCCATGCCGGCCTCGCGCGCCGCATCGGCCACATGGCCGCGGTGCCGTGCCAGCACCTCGGCGAGCCAGGCGCGCTGAAAGGCTTCGGTGGCTTCGCGCAGCGTGCCGCCGGCAGATACCGCGGCGGTGGATGGAGCGATGGCCGCTGAAGGCTCGGCCGCAGCCGGCGCAGCCGGCGCAGCCGGCGCAGCCGGCGCTGCCGCCGCGCCGGCCGTCACCGCGGCCGCATCGAGCGCAAGGTGGTGCGGCTCGATCGCCGTCCAGCGCGCGCCGCGGCGCGGCTCGGTGAAGGCCCTGAGCGACGCGCGGCTGATCACATGCTCGAGCTCGCGCACATTGCCGGGCCAGCGGTGCGCGAGCAGGGCGGCCTTCGAGGCCGGCGACAGCCGCAGGTTGCGCGCACCCAGGCGGTGCTGGTTCTCCTCGAGGAAGCCGCCGGCCAGCGCCACCACGTCGCGCCCGCGCGCTCGCAGCGGCGGCACCACCAGCGGGTACACCGAGAGCCGGTGGTAGAGGTCGGCGCGAAAGCGGCCCTGCGCAATGGCCGCGGGCAAGTCGCGGTTGGTGGCCGCGATCACGCGCACCTCGACCTTGAGCGTCCGGTCGCTGCCGGGCCGCTGCACCTCGCCGCTTTGCAGCACGCGCAGCAGCTTGGCCTGCACGCCGAGCGGCAGCTCGCCGACCTCGTCGAGAAACAGGGTGCCGCCGTCGGCGAGCTCGAACTTTCCGCTGCGGTCCTGCACCGCGCCGGTGAAGGCGCCGCGCTTGTGGCCGAACAGCTCGCTGTCGGCCAGCGACTCGGGCAGCGCCGCGCAGTTCACCTGCACCAGTGGCGCATCGTGGCGCCGCGAGCGGGCATGCAGGCGCTGCGCGACCAGGTCCTTGCCGACGCCGGTCTCGCCGAGCAGCAGCACGGTCAGGTCCGATGCGGCGACGGTGTCGATCTCGCTGCAGAGCTGCTTCATCGCGGGGCTGTTGCCGAGCAGTTCGCGCGGCGCGCCGCGGCCCGCGCGCAATGCCTGCACCACGGCCTGCTCGCGCATGGCACGCGCCGCCATGTCCTCGATGGTCTGCGCGGCTTCGATGCCGGTCTCGACCAGCGCGACCAACGCGTCGAGCTGCGCCGGGCTCACCGCCTCGAAGGTGCCCGGGTCGAGTGCGTCGAGCGTGAGCAGGCCCCACACCTCGCCGCGCAACCTGAGCGGCGCGCCCATGCAGTCGTGCACCGGCAGCAGCGTCGGCTGCCCGGCGACGAGGCCGTCGTACGGATCGGGCAGGCCGCAGTCGTGCGCAAAGCGCAGGCCGCGCCCGCTCTCGAGCAGGCGCGCAAAGCGCGGATGCGCCGCCACCGGGAACTGGCGCCCGAGCGTCTCGTCGCTGAGTCCGTCGACCGCGAGCGGACGCAGCACCTCGCCTTCGAGCCGCAGCAGCGCCGCCGCATCGCAGCGCACGAGCCCGCGCGCGGCGGCCAGCAGCGCACGGAAGCGCTGGCCTTCCGTAGCGGGGTTTGTGGTCGATTCGACACTTTCCGTGGTCATTTGCACAACATCCTGTTTGTTGCGAATTTGACCACGCCTGGAGAATCCCCAACAGCGGCAGGCACTTGCGAGCGCCCGCTGGCTGGCACGGAACGTGAGAGTGCACAGGCATCCGTCACCATCGTTCGAAGGACACCCAGATGAACCCCCAGACCATTGCCATTGTCAAGGCCACCGTGCCCGCGCTCCAGGCGCACGGCGAGGCGATCACCCGCCACTTCTACCAGCTCATGTTCGATCGCCATCCCGAGGTGAAGGCCTTCTTCAACGAGGCGCACCAGGCCCAGGGCAGCCAGGCGCGCGCGCTCGCGGGTGCGGTGCTCGCCTATGCGCAGCACATCGACCGCCTCGAAGAGATCGCGGGCGCATTGCCACGCATCATCCAGAAGCATGCCGCGCTCGGCGTGCTGCCCGAGCACTATCCGGTCGTGGGCGCGTGCCTGCTGCAGGCGATCCGGGACGTGCTCGGCGAGGCGGCCACCGACGACATCATCGATGCCTGGGGCGAGGCCTACCAATCGCTCGCGGCGCTGCTGATCGGCGCGGAGGAAGAGGTCTACCGCGCCAACGCCGCGCAGCCTGGCGGCTGGCGCGGCACGCGCGAATTTCGGGTGGCCCGGCGCGAGGACGAGAGCGACATCATCACGTCGTTCTACCTCGAGCCCACCGACGGCGGGCCGCTGCTCGCGTTCACGCCGGGGCAGTACCTCACGCTGGTGCTCGCGATCGACGGCGAGCCGCTGCGGCGCAACTACTCGCTGTCCGACGCGCCGGGCAAGCCGTTCTACCGCATCAGCGTAAAGAAGGAAGAGGGCGGGCGCGCCTCGAACTGGCTGCATGCGTCGGCCACCGTCGGCACGCTGCTGCAGGTGCAGGCGCCCTGCGGCGACTTCGTGCTGCAGCCGGCCGCGGCCGCGGGCGGCGAATCGGCGGCGCGCCCGCTGGTGCTCGTGACGGGCGGCGTGGGCATCACGCCCGCGATGAGCATGCTCGAAGCGGTGGCGCACACGGGGCGGCCGGTGCATTTCATCCACGCGGCGCGGCACGGCGGTGCGCATGCGTTCCGCGCGCGCGTCGATGCGCTCGCGGCGCGGCACCGCAACGTGAAGGCGCTCTACGTCTACGATGCGCCGCGCGCCGTCGACCAGCCGCATGCGACCGGCTTCGTCACGCGCGAACTGATCGCCCAGGCGCTGCCCGAGGACCGCGACGTCGACCTGTACTTCCTCGGCCCCAAGCCATTCATGAAGGCGGTCTATGCGCACGGGCTCGCGCTCGGCGTGCCGAAGCAGCAGCTGCGCTACGAGTTCTTCGGGCCGCTGGAAGCGCTGGAAGGCTGAACGCGAACGCGCCCGTGTGGGCGCTTTCGTGGGTGCATTTCCTACAGCGCTTCGGCGTCCCGCTGACACACCGCGTCGCGCAGGCATTGCAGTCTGGTCTCTCGATGTGGCGCGCTCCTCGGGGCGGATGCCGAACGGTGCTTCAAAGCAACCAGCGAGCACGATGCGCACCAGACCCGACACACCGGCAGGCAGACCCAACGAGCCAGTCTCCTGGGCGAGCGCATGGTGTGAAAAGCCCGCCACATCCCTTTTTTTTTTTTGAACGAGAAAAGGAGCACCGATGACCAGCAACAAGACCCTGCTCGACGGCGCCAAGGTCGCCATCCTCGTGACCGACGGCTTCGAGCAGGCCGAGATGACCGAGCCGCGCAAGGCGCTCGAGGCAGCGGGCGCGGCGACCTTGATCGTGTCGCCGAAGGACACCGTCGTGCGCGGCTGGAAGCACCACAAGCAGGCCGACGAGTTCAACGTCGACACCCCGCTGTCGCAGGCGGCCGCGCACGAGTTCGATGCGCTGCTGCTGCCCGGCGGCGTGATGAACCCCGATGCGCTGCGCATCGAGGAGGCGGCCATCGCCTTCGTGCGCGACTTCGTGAAGGCCGGCAAGCCGATCGCCGCGATCTGCCACGGCCCCTGGACGCTGATCGAGGCCGATGCGGTCCGCGGCCGCACGCTGACCTCGTGGCCGTCGCTGCGCACCGACCTGACGAACGCCGGCGCGAAATGGGTCGACCGCGAAGTGGTGGTCGACGGCAACCTGATCACGAGCCGCAAGCCGCAGGATCTGCCGGCCTTCGACCGGGAGATGGTCCGCCTCTTCGCGGACGCGTTGGCGCATGCATGAATGAAGGGGTGACGCATGACGGTGCAGTGGGACGAACTCCGCGTCGCCTACGAAGCGTGGCGCGGCGAGCGCGACAAGCACGACCGCTGGATGACCGCGATCGCGGCCGGCGAGCCCTTCGACAAGGCGGCGCTGCAGCGCGACCTCGACGAGCTCGACGCGCGGCACCGGGTGTTCCTGCAAAAGATCAGGCCCTTCGTCCAGTGACAAGCCCCGGAGGGTGATTGGGCCGGGCGAGCGTGGCGACGAATGCCACGACCGCGGCTGCCGCGAATGCAGGCCGTGGCCCGAATCCCTCCAGAAGGCCGCCGATCAGCGGAGCGGCCGCGCCCTGGCCCAGCGACAGGGCAAGAAACGCGAGCCCGACGCCGGCGCCGGGCGCGAAGGCGTACACCTGGGTTCCCCAGATCAGCAGCTGCCCCGTCACGATCATGTAGACGGCACCGAACACCGCGGCGCTGAGCCATGCCATCACATTGACGCTCGGGAATGCGGCCAGCAGGAGGGTCGCGACGCCCAGTGCCAGCATGCTCGCGATCCATCCTGTCGCGATGCCGAAGCGGCGTGCCAGGTCTCCGGCTGCGGCGCCGAGCAGGCCGGCAGCGCCAAGAAGGACCCAGGCAATCGTCGATGCCCATTCGTCCATCCCGCCGATGGTGACCAGCACATCGCGGCCGAACGTCCAGACCGCACTGCTGGCCGCGCCCAGCAGTGCGGCGGCGGCCAGCAGCCGGCCAGCGCCGGCAGGCAACAGCGGCCTTGGCAGCAGCCCGCCCGTCGGATGGCGCCCCGCCGTCCTATGCGTTGCCTCGGGGACGGCGAACGCGACCCACAGCGCGGACGCCGTGCCGACGACCGCGAAGGACATCCACGCATTTCGCCAATGCGCCTGGGTGAGCAACGCGATCGCGCCGGCAACGGCCAAGCCAAGGCCGGCCGCCGCATTGATCACCGTCTGCATCCGGTCGCGCGCGTTGGTATTCATCGTGCGCGCGACCGCATCGGCCAGCGGAGGCGAGGCCACGCCTGTGCTCGATCCGGCAATGAGCACCCCCGCAGCGAGCACCAGGGCGTTCGGAGCCAAAGCCACCATGAGAACGCCGCCGATCGCGAGGCAGCCGGCGGACACGGCCACGGGACGTGCGCCGATGCGCGGTACCAGCATCGTGGCGGCGACGATCGCGACGCAGTAGGCCGCGTACGAGCCGGCGGCGATCAGGCCCACGGTCGCGCCATCGAGGCCGAACTCGGTCCGGAAGACCGGTACGAAGAAGCCGTAGGCGTACCGAGCCAGGCCGTAGCACACGGCGATCAGCAACGCGCCCGCTCCCACGAGCTGCAGTTCATGACGCCGAGCGGGCAGGGCCGCCACGGCTTGTTCCGGTTCCAGACATCGATCCGCCATTGCCGCTCCAATCTCACAGGTCTGTAAACCTCTCGATGTTATCTATACTGATCTGTGAAGTCAATCGAACAAATGAGGAACCCATGGCGAAGGAGAGAACCACGATGAAGCCGGATCGCGATCCTGACGGCGTGCTGCGCACACCCGTGCTGACCGCCGGGGCGCAGCGCATCCTGGAGGTCGCCTCCGATCTTTTCTACCGGCAAGGCATCCATGCGGTCGGGGTCGACACCATCGCCGCCGAATCGGGCATCACCAAACGCACGCTGTACGACCGGTTCGGCTCGAAGGAGGGGCTGGTCGAGGCGTATCTCCAGGCGCGGCATCAGCGGTGGTGGGAGCGCATGGAACGGCGCCTCGCCGAGGCCAAGGGCTCGCGGGTGCTCGCCGTCTGGGCGTCATACGCCGAGGACACGGCGTCCTCCGACCGGGGCTGCGGGTTCATCAACGCGGCCGGAGAACTGCCTGCGGACCACCCTGGCCACCGCGTGATCCGTGCGCACAAGCAGGCCGTACGGCGTCACCTCGCGGCACTGATCCGCGCCGATCATCCCGAAATCGGTGATGCCGACACGGCGGCGGACCTGATCTTCCTGCTGCTCGAAGGCGCCATCGCCCACCGCGGCATCGACGGCGACGACCGGATGCTGCGAGGCGCACGGACGATGACCGAACGCGTACTGCGCGACGGCCATCTGGCGGGGAAGGCGACCCGCACGACCGGCGAATGACGCGTTACGCGGGCACCTGCTCGCCGCGCGCCGGGTAGTCGTTCTTGATGACGAAATCCAGCGCCTGCACCATCTCCGCGAACGCGGGCCGCACGAACGGCATCGACTGGACCGACAGATAGTAGAGGCTGTTGTCGGGCTTCACGAGGAACAGCCCCGGCTCGGAGAACAGGGCGGGCTCCTCGATGCCGATCGAAGTCTTGCCGCGCGAGGCCGACACGTACAGGCCCCATGCGCGTGCGTCGGCCAGCGGCAGGCAATAACCGATGCGCAGCGCCTGCGCGCCGATCTTCTCGGCCATGGCACGTGCGCGATCCTCGGTATCGGAACTGATCGCGATGGCTCGCACGCCGCGCTCGGCAAAGGCGGGCGTGAGCCGCTCCAGCTCCTTCAGGTAGGTGGCGCAGATCGGGCAGTGCAGCCCGCGATAGAAGCACACGAGCGTCATGCGCTCGGGGGTTTCGTCGGCCAGGCGAAAGCGGCCGGCATCGAGCGTCTCGACGGTGAGTTCGGGCGCCTGTTGGCGTGGGATCAACATGGTGGGAGCTCCTTGGGGTTTCGGCAGGATTGCCATGGCTGCCCAAAGATCGCATGCTCGAAGCCATGGAACGTCCGTCTTTCATGATCCAAAGTCCGAACCCGCCGAAGCTCGACCGGCTTGCGGCCTTCATCGAAGTCTTCAAGCTCCGCGTCGCGGTTCTGTCGCCGGCCGAAGCCGGCACCGCGGCGCTGGTGCTCGCGGGTTCGCCGGCGCATGCGGCGCGCATGCTCCTGCGCTCCCGCGGCTTCGCGCAGCTGCCGCCCGACACGTTGGTCGCCGCTGCCGTGGATTTCGACAACGAAGCCAATCCGCTGATGAGCGCCATGCCTGAAGAGATCAGCGTCGCGCTCGACGGTGCGCCCTCGCTGCAGGCCACGGCCACTGCATTCATGGCCGAGGCCACCGAAAGCCGTTGCGGCCGCAGCGCGGCGCTGAACCGGCTCGGCGAAGTGCTGGTGCTGATGGTGTTGCGCAGCGCGGTGGACGCGGGCACGCAGAAGCCCGGCCTGTTCGCTGCACTCGCCCATCCATCGCTGCATCGCGCCGTGGTGTCGATCCACGACATGCCCGCGCGGGCGTGGACCGTCGACGAACTCGCGGACTGTGCGGCCATGTCCCGCAGCAGCTTCATGTCGACCTTCCGTGCCGTCGTGGGCACCACGCCGATGGCCTACCTGAGCGCATGGCGCCTGGCGCTCGCGAGGCGCTACCTGATGGCCGGCGATACCGTGAAGCTCGCGGCGCGGCGCACCGGCTTCGGCAGTGCCGAGGCGTTCTCGCGCGCATTCTCCAAAGCCTATGGCCATGCGCCGGCCACGATGAAGAGCGCGCGCGCAGGGCGTGCGACCGACGTGCTGCGGCCGGCGACCATCTTCTGACAGAAACTATTATTTCCAGATTTTCTTTATTTGTGAAAGAATAGTTTTATGCCAAGGAGATCGAACGCCGTCGAAAGCCTGCCCGGGGTGGTGCTGAATGCATTGGCGCAGCTTGGCAACGACCTGGCCATCGCGCGCAAGCGCCGCAAGCAGTCGCTGCGCGGATGGGCAGCCCGGTTGAACGTCTCCGTGCCGACGCTGGCGAAGATGGAAAAAGGCGATCCCACGGTATCGGCGGGCGTCTACGCCACAGCGCTCTGGCTGATAAGGCGTCATGAGGCCCTGGCGGCATTGGCGGACCCGAAGCACGATCTGGTCGCGCTGGAAAACGACGTCCAGACGGCCACGCGCCGGGGAGCGAAGACCCATGTCTGACGGCAGCACCTACGAACCGACGGACCGGCTGTCGCTCTGGATGCTCACCGACCCGCACAACCCCGTGCGCGTGGGCGAGGTCTCGCTGTCGCTGCGCGGGCAGGGCGTGGCCTTGCGCTATGACGCACATTGGCTTCGGCACGGGTTTGCGATCAGCGAGGATCTCCCGCTCGTCGACGAGCTCTTCGTTCCTTCGCAGAAGCAGGAAGCGGCCGGGGCGGTGGACGATGCGCGGCCCGATCGATGGGGTGAGCGGGTCATCCGCAAGTTCGAGCGGTCGCCGCGCATGTCGCTGCTCGAGTTCCTGCTTTTCGCTGGCGCGGACCGCTACGGCGCACTCGGCGTGAGCCAGCTGCCGGACACGTACAGCCCCTGGGGCGCATCGCCGATCCCGACGCTCGGCGATCTTCCGGCGATGGGCGAAGTGATCCGCAAGGTTCTTGCCAATGAAGCCGTTGGAGACATCGAGCAGCGGCTGCTGCGGCCCGGGGTCTCGCTCGGCGGCGCACGGCCGAAGTCGCTCGTCGAGATCGACGGCGAACCCTGGCTCGTCAAGTTCTGCGAAGGCGAGGACGAAGACACGCCGCTGATCGAACATGCAACGATGACGCTCGCCGCGCAGTGCGGCATCGACGTGGCCCCCACGCGGGCGCTGCCGGTGGGCGCGCGGCACGCTGTCGCGGTTCGCCGCTTCGACCGGGACGCGGGCTGGCGCATCCACGCAATTTCTGCGCACGTGGCCTTGCGCGCCGTGGGCGAGGCCTACGGCTACCCGAACCTGGCGCAGCAGTTGCGGCGCATGGCCCGCGCGAACGAGATCGCGCAGCAGCAGGCCCAGCTGTTCAGGCGCATGGTGTTCAACATCCTCATGGACAACACCGACGACCATGAAAAGAACCATGCGCTGCTGCGACACGCGGACGGCAGCTGGTCCCTGTCGCCCGCGTTCGACATGGTGCCGAGCATGAGCGGCCTCGGCTACCAGGCGCTCCTCGTGGGGCGTGACGGTTCGGCTTCCACGCTGGACAACGCGTTGTCCGGACATGCGGCCTTCGGGCTCAAGCTTCCCGCGGCCAAGGCCATCGTCCAGGCGATGGCACAGGTCGTGGGCCACTGGAAATCGCACTTCCGGGCTTGCGGTGTCGGCGAGGCCGACCTGGCCATGCTCGCGCAGTACCTGGACAACGACAGGCTCGGCACCCAACGCAGGGCCTACGCCGCCGCTGCCGGCGCCAGCACGCTCTCCAGAAAACGCTGAGCCGCTGAAGTCTGGCCGCCGGGCGGCAGCGCGAGCGCGATGCCGATCGCCGTCTGCGCGCCCGGTCCGGCCAGCTTCTTGAAGACGATGTTGCGCGCCACGTGGCGCGCCGCCACCGAGGGCACCAGCGCCACGCCGAGGCCGCTCTCGACCAGGCTGATGAGGGTCTGCACCTGCACCGCCTCCTGCTGCACGTTCGGAATGAACCCCGCCTGCTGGCAGGCCAGCAGCGCCGCGGCGTGCAGGCCCGGCACCTCCATGGCGCCGTACATCACGAAGGTCTCCCCGGCCAGGTCGGCCAGGGTGAGCCGCCGGCGGCGTGCGAGCGGGTGGTCGACCGAGAGCGCCGCCATGAACACGTCGCGCTCCGCCGGGAAGATGCGCGCCTTGCATGCGCGCCCGATCGGAAAGCGCACCAGCCCGACGTCGACGTCGCCGCTTTCCACCATCTCGACGATGCGCGCCGTGGTCGACTCGGCCAGCTGCAGGTGCACGCCCGGGTAGCGCGCACGAAAGCGCGGCAGCACGCGCGGCATCAGCGCATAGGTGGCCGAGCCCACGAAGCCCACGCGCAGGATGCCGGCCTCGCCGCGCGAAGCGGCCTGTGCCGCGAGCGCGAACTGCTCGCTGTGGAACACCGCGCGCCGCGCGTTCTCGAGCGCGGCCGCGCCGGCGGGCGTGAGCTCGGTGCCGCGCCGGTTGCGCACGAACAGCGGCACGCCGAGTTGTTCTTCGAGCCGCCGGATCGAGGCCGACAGCGGAGGCTGCGCCATGTGCAGCCGCTCGGCCGCGCGATGGAAGTTGAGCGTCTCGGCCAGAGCGATGAAGTGGCGCAGTTGGCGTATGTCCATGATCTCCAAAAGGTATCACAGAGCGGGAATTTGATATTGGACGGCGCAGCGCGCCCTTTCCAGAATGGGGGCCAGGAGACAAACAGACGATGCTTCCCCTTCAGGGTGTGAAGGTGCTCGATCTATCGAGCGTGGTGTTCGGGCCGCTGGCCAGCCAGACGCTGGCCGACTACGGCGCCGAGGTGATCAAGATCGAGCCGCCCGAGGGCGACTCCACGCGCCACACCGGTCCGGCCGCCGAGGCCGGCATGTCGGCCGTGTTCCTCGGCAGCAACCACAGCAAGAAGAGCGTGGTGCTCGACCTCAAGCGCCCGGCCGCACGCGAGGCGCTGCTGGCGCTGCTGGCCGATGCCGACGTGTTCATGCACAGCATGCGTCCGCAGAAGCTCGCCGCGCTCGGCATCGACCCCGAGACGCTGACCGCGCGCTTTCCGCGCCTGGTGTATGCCGGTCTGCACGGCTTTGCGCAAGGAGGTCCCTACGCGGGGCGCCCGGCCTACGACGATGTGATCCAGGGGATGTCCGGGCTGTCGGCCCTGATGGCGCAGCAGGGCGGCGAGGCGCGCTACCTGCCCACCATCGCGGCCGACAAGACCTGCGCGCTGGTCGCGGCGCAGGCCATCCTGGCGGCGCTGTTCGGGCGCGAGCGCACGGGCCGCGGCTGCTTCGTCGAGATCCCGATGTTCGAAACCATGGTGGCCTTCAACCTGGTCGAGCACATGTACGGCCGCCACTTCGAGCCGCCGCTCGCCGCAGCCGGCTATCCGCGCGTGCTCACGCCCTGGCGCCGGCCCTGGCGCACCGCCGACGGGCACATCTGCATGATGCCGTACACCACCCAGCACTGGCAGCGCTTCTTCGCCGAAGTCGGCGAGCCGGCGCTGGCGTCCGACCCGCGCTTTGCCGACATGGCCGCGCGCACGCGCCACATCGGCGAGCTGCTCGCGCTCGCCGGCAGCTTCGTGGCACGCGGCAGCACCGCGCAGTGGCTCGCCACCTGCGAGCGGCTGGAGATCCCGGCCGCACCCATCCGCACGCTGGACGACCTGCCGGCCGACCCGCACCTCGTGGCCACGGGCTTCTTCGCCGAACTGGACGACCCGCACATGGGGGCGATGCGCTTCCCCGGCGTGCCGGTGAAGTTCGACGGGGTGCGCCCGCCGGTGCGCATGCCGCCGCGCCTGGGCGAGCACACACGCGAAAGCCTCGCCGCGGCGGGCTGGTCCACCGCACGCATCGACACCTTCCTGGAGACCTCCCGATGACCGATCTTCCGCAGTTCACCCCCGCGCACCGCGCGCTGCCCCGCCTGGGCCAAGGCTTCGCCTGGCAGGACCTCTCGGTCGGCCAGCGCATGCGCACCTTCCGGCGCACCATCACCGAGGCCGACCTCGTCAACTTCATCGGCGTGACCGGCATGCTGGAGGCGATCTTCATCGACGCCGAGTACGAAGCCGGCGCCATCGCGGGCCGCCCCGTGCCGGCCGCGCTCACCTACACGCTGGTGGAAGGCTTCATCCTGCAGACCATGATCCAGGGCACCGGCCTGGCCATGCTCGAGCTGGTGCAGAAGATCCATGCGCCGGTGCGGGTGGGCGACAGCATCGAGGCCGTGGTCGAAGTCACCGGCATCCGGCCGACCTCCAAGGGCAACCGCGCGATCGTCGACTCGCGCATCGAGGTCTTCAACCAGCACGGCCAATGCGTCATGCACTACGACGCGCGGCGCCTGCTCGCGGGCCGCGCCGCGGACGCATCCGCCTGATTTCGAACCGCCAACAACCACAACGGAGACAACACCGCCATGAAAGCAACCCGCCTCTTTTCGCGCCGCCGGCTGGCGATCGCGAGTGCTGCCGCCGCAGTGCTCGCGATCGCCGCCCCGGCCGCCTTCGCACAGGCGCCGGCCTGGCCGGCCAAGCCCATCACGCTGGTCGTGCCGTTCCCGCCGGGAGGGCCGACCGACCTCGTGGCGCGCGTGCTCGCGCAGAAGCTCGGCGAGCAGCTGGGCCAGAGCGTGCTGGTCGACAACCGCGGCGGCGCCAACGGCAACATCGGCGCACAGATGGTCGCCAAGGCACCGGCCGACGGCTACACCGTCCTCTACAACACCTCGTCGATCGCGCTGAGCCCGGCGCTCTACAAGAGCGTGTCGTACGACGTGCTGAAGGACTTCGCGCCAGTCGCGCTGGTGGCCGTGGTGCCGCTCGCGCTGGTGACCCATCCGTCGATTCCGGCGAACAACGTGAGGGAGTTCGTGGCCTATGCCAAGGCCAACCCCGGCAAGCTCTCGTACGGCTCGGCGGGCAACGGCAACGTGACGCACCTGGGCGCCTTCCAGTTCGTGCAGGCGCACGGCCTGGAGGCCACGCACGTGCCCTACAAGGGCAGCGCGCCGGCCGACGTCGACCTGGTCGGCGGCCAGATCCAGTTCATGACCGACACGGTCAACTCGGTGATGGGCTTCGTGCGCGACAAGCGCATGAAGATGCTGGCGGTGACCACCGCCAAGCGCATGTCGCTGTTTCCCGATGTGCCCACGCTGGCCGAATCCGGCATGCCGGGCTTCGAGGTGGGCGCATGGCAGGGCGTGATGGTGCCGGCCGCCACGCCGCCGGCCGTGGTGGAGCGCCTGAACGCCGAGATCGTCAAGGCGCTCAAGTCGGCGGAGGTGCGCGACCGGCTGGCCGTGCAGGGCGCCGAACCGCTGGGCTCTACCCCGCAGGAATACGGCACCTACGTGAAGAAGGAACTGGCACGCTGGGCCGGCGTGGTCAAGGCCACCGGCGTGACTCTGGAATGAAGGTGCCGACCATGTCCATGTCCTTCCTCCATCGCGGTTTCGCCGCGTCGCTCGTGTGGCTGGCGGCCCTGCTCGGTGGGGCCCCGCTGCATGCGCAGGACTTTCCTTCCAGGCCCATCAAGTTCGTCGTGCCGTTTCCGCCGGGCAGCGGCACCGACACCTCGGCGCGCTACTTCGCACGCAAGCTCACCGAACTCACGGCCCAGCCCGTGGTGGTGGAGAACAAACCCGGCGCCAACGGCTTCATCGCCGTGAAGGCCGTGCTCTCGGCGCCGGCCGACGGCTACACCGTGTTCGTCGGCAGCAACTCCACGCTGGCGGTGAACGTCGCGCTGTTCAGGCAACTGCCCTACGACCCGGTGGCCGACCTTGCGCCGCTCACGATGATGATGCGGTCGCCCGCGCTCGTCGTGGTGCCCGGCAACTCGAGCTACAGGAATTTGTCGGCGCTGATCGAGGGTGCGAAGGCCCGGCCCGGCGTGCTGAACTACGGTGCGGGCTCGGCCGGCTACCAGCTGATGTCCGAACTCTTCAACGACGCGGCCAAGGTCCGCACCACGCATGTGCCGTTCAAGGGTGCCGGCGAGGCGGCGATGGCGGTGGTGTCGGGCACGGTGGACATGGCCTTTGCGGAAATCACCAGCGTGCAGGAACTGACCAAGGCCGGCAAGGTGCAAGCGCTGGCCGTAGCGGCCGACAAGCGCGTGCCCGTGCTGCCAGACGTGCCGACCGCCAGCGAGGCCGGCCTGCCGGGCTTCGCGGCCTACACCTGGGTCGGCGCCATGGTGTCGGCCAAGACGCCCAAGGCCGAGACCGACACGCTCGCGACCCTGCTCACCAAGATCGCGAACCTGCCCGAGACGCGTGCGTTCTACGAGCGCCTCGGTGCCGAGGTCATGCGCGGCGGGCCCGAGGAGATGCGCGCCTTCCAGGCCGCCGAGATCCAGCTGTGGAAGCGCATTGCGGTCAAGGCCAATGTCGAGCAGCAGTAGCAAGGCGCCACCGGTGCCGCCGCAGGCCGCCGCCGGCGCGCTCTCGCACATCCGCGTGCTCGACCTCTCGCGCGTGCTCGCTGGCCCCTGGGCCAGCCAGACGCTGGGCGACCTGGGCGCCGAGGTCATCAAGGTCGAGCGGCCCGGGCGCGGCGACGACACGCGGCTGTGGGGCCCGCCCTTCCTGAAGGACCGCGAGGGCGCCGACACGCGCGACTCGGCCTACTACCTGTGCGCCAATCGCAACAAAAAATCGGTCGCCATCGACTTCACCACCGCGCCAGGCCAGGCGCTGGTGCGCGAGATGGCCAGGCGCTGCGACGTGGTGATCGAGAACTTCAAGGTCGGCAGCCTCGCGCAGTACGGCCTCGACCACGCGGCGCTGCACGCGATCAATCCGCGGCTGGTCTACTGCTCGATCACCGGCTTCGGCCAGACCGGGCCGTACGCGGAGCGCGCGGGCTACGACTTTCTGATGCAGGGCATGGGCGGCCTCATGAGCATCACCGGCCGTGCGGACGGGGAAGAGGGCGCCGGGCCGATGAAGGTGGGCGTGGCGCTCACCGACATCCTCACCGGGCTCTATGCCAGCACCGCCATCCTGGCGGCGCTGCAGTCGCGCGACCTCACCGGCGTGGGCCAGCACATCGACCTGGCGCTGCTCGACGTGCAGGTGGCCTGCCTCGCCAACCAGGGCATGAACCATCTCTACGGCGGCACGCCCAGGCGCATGGGCAATGCCCATCCCAACACCGTGCCCTATCAGGACTTCCCGACGCAGGACGGCTTCATGATCCTTGCGATCGGTAACGACAGCCAGTTCGGCAGCTTCTGCCGCGCGGTCGGCCACGCCGAGTGGGCCGACGACGCGCGCTTCAGCACCAACGCCGACCGCATCGCACACCGCGCCGAGCTCATCGCACTGATGCGCGAACTGACCGTGACGCGCACCACCGCCGAGTGGATCGCGCTGTTCGAACAGGTGGGCGTGCCCTGCGGCCCCATCAACACCATTGCCGACGTGTTCGCCGACCCGCAGGTGCGCGCGCGCGGCACGCAGATCCGGATGACGCATCCCGTGGCCGGCGAGATCCCGCTGGTGGCCAGCCCGCTGCGCATGTCGCACACGCCGGTGCAGTACCGCCGCGCGCCGCCGCTGCTTGGCCAGGACACGCACGATGTGCTGGCCGATGTGATGGGCATGGCGCCCGAAGCCATCGCCGCGCTGATGAAAGAAGGAGTGATCGGATGAGTGCCCTGACCTCGCTGTCGCTGACGGCCATTCCGCCCGAGGACGAGGCGCTGCGCGCGCCCGTGCGGGCCTTTCTTTCGGAGGCGCTGGCGGGCGTGCCCGCCCGTGTGCGCGCCCGGTCGTGGTCGGGCTACGACAGCGCCTTCAGCCGCGAACTCGGCCGGCGCGGGTGGCTCGGCATCACCTTGCCTGAGGCCTACGGCGGCGGCGGCCGCAGCGCCTTCGCGCGCTACGTGCTGGTGGAGGAGTTCCTCAACTTCGGCGCGCCCGTCGGCTCGCACTGGATCGCCGACCGCCAGAGCGGCCCGCTGATCCTCAAGTACGGCACCGAGGCGCAGCGGCAGTTCTACCTGCCACCCATCTGCCGCGGCGAGTCGTTCTTCTGCATCGGCATGAGCGAGCCCGATGCCGGCTCCGACCTGGCAAGCGTGCGAACCCGCGCGGTGCGCACGGCCGAAGGCGGCTTCACGCTCGACGGCCAGAAGATCTGGACCACCAACGCCCACCACTGCCACTACATGATCGCGCTGGTGCGCACGTCGGGCGATGCGCAGGACCGGCACAAGGGGCTGTCGCAGGTCATCGTCGACCTGCGCCTGCCGGGCGTGACGGTGCGGCCGATCACCGACCTCTCGGGCGACTCGCACTTCTGCGAGGTCTTCTTCGACAACGTGGCGCTCGCACCCGACGCGCTCATCGGCGAGGAGGGCAAGGGCTGGGAGCAGGTGACGGCCGAGCTGGCCTTCGAGCGCAGCGGGCCCGAGCGGCTCTACTCCAGCATCGTGCTGTTCGACGAATGGCTCGCCTTCGTGCGCACCCCCGCCGGCCGCACGCCCGCATCGGTGCGGCTGGCCGGCAAGATCCTCGGCCAGCTCGCGCCGCTGCGCGCGATGTCGATTGCCGTCACCGAGAAGGTGGCGCAGGGCGGCAGCCCGGTCGTCGAGGCGGCGCTCGTGAAGGACCTGGGCACCGGCGTCGAGCAGCTGATTCCGGCCGCCATCGCCGACGACCTGTATGCGCGCGACGGGCAGGACATTCCGCTCGCGCTGCTGCACACGCTCGACTACGTGACGCAAGTGGCGCCCTCGTTCTCGCTGCGTGGCGGCACGCGCGACATCCTGCGCGGCATGATCGCGCGCGGCCTCGGCCTGCGCTGAGCGCAAGAGAAGAAGCAGAAAGAGACGAACCGATGGACGACATCTACATCGACGCCCTGCGCGCCATGCTCACCGATCACTGCAGCCTCGACGCCGTGCGCCATATCGAGGGCGGCGCCTCGGCCGCAGGCCTGTGGCAGGCGATCGAGGCATCGGGCTTTGCAGACACGCTGCTGCCCGAGGAAGAAGGCGGCACCGGGCTCTCGCTGCCCGAAGCCTTCGCACTCATCGAACTCTGCGGCGAATTCGTGGTTCCCGTGCCGCTCGCCGAAACCATGGTGGCGCGCGCGCTGCTCGCACGCGCCGGGCTGCCGCGGCCTGCGGGCAGCATCGCGCTGGCGCAAGGCCGCATGCAGGCCGGCGGCATGCTGGTGTGCGACCGCGTCATGGGCGGCCGCGTGGCCGACTGGGTGCTCGCCGAGGTCGCCGGGCCCGGCGATGCAGGCCGCGCCTGTCGCCTGCTGCCGGTCGATGCCGCCGTTTCGGCCGGCGCCGTTGCGGCGCTCGACGCCGCGCTCTCGTGGCCCGCGCCGGTGCTTGCCGCCGCGCCGTCCGTGCCCGAGGCCTTTGCGCCGGCGGACCTGCGTGTGCTGCAGGCCGGCCTGCTGGCCGCGCAGCTGGCTGGCGCGCTGGGCAGCGTGTTCGCCCGCACGCTGCGGTACGCCAACGAGCGCCAGCAGTTCGGTCGGCCCATCGGCAAGTTCCAGGCCATCCAGCACCAGCTCAGCGTGATCTCGGAGCACGTGTTCGCGGCCCGCATGGCCGCGCAGCTGGGCTGCGGCGGCGACCGGCTGCGCGTGGCGATCGCCAAGGCGCGCACCAGCGAGGCCGCGCTCGAGGTGGCGGCGCTGAGCCATTCCATCCACGGCGCCATCGGCTTCACTGCCGAGTTCGACCTGCAGATGTACACCCGCCGGCTGCACGCCTGGCGCCAGGCCGGCGGGTCCGAGTCTTTCTGGCACGACGTGCTGGGCAGCGAGCTGGTCGACCAGCGGCAGGGCCTGACGCTCGACCTCGTGCGTGACACCACCGATCCCGTTTGAGAACAAGGACGCCCCCATGACCCGATTCCTGAAGACCGCGCGCGACGGCGCCATCCTCACGCTCACCATGAGCCAGCCCGAGACCCGCAACGCGCTCACCGGCAACACCGCCGTCGAAGAGATCGTCGCGGCGTGCGACGAGATCACGCGCGACCGCGGCATCCGCGTGGTCGTGCTCACCGGCGAAGGCCCCGTGTTCAGCTCGGGCGGCAACGTCAAGGACATGCAGCGCTACGAGAAGGAAGGCCTCTCGCCCGAGGTGATCCGCGAGGAGTACCGCAACGGCATCCAGCGCCTGCCCAAGGCGCTCTACAACCTCGACGTACCGGTCATCGTCGCCGTCAACGGCCCGGCGGTGGGCGCGGGCCTCGACCTCACCTGCATGTGCGACATCCGCATCGCCTCGGAGAAGGCGACCTTCGCCGAGAGCTTCGTGAAGGTCGGCATCGTGCCCGGCGACGGCGGCGCATGGCTGCTGCCGCGCGCGGTGGGCATGTCGAAGGCCTGCGAGATGGCATTCACCGGCGACGCGCTGAGCGCGCAGGAGGCCCTCGCCTGTGGCCTGGTGTCGCGCGTGGTGCCGCACGAGCGGCTGATGGAAGAAAGCCTCGCGCTCGCCGCGCGCATTGCCGCCAACCCCGGCGGCGTGCTGCGCATGACCAAGCGCCTGCTGCGCGAAGGCGAGCGCAGCACGCTCGAGTCGCTGCTCGAGATGTCGGCCGGCTACCAGGCCATCGCCCACATGACGGGCGACCACCGCGAGGCGGTGCGCGCGTTCGTGGAGAAGCGCAAGCCGATGTTCGGCAACGACTGACGGCGTGCCCGCGCCTAGGCGGGCACTGTCGAGCGCTCCGGCGCGGAGAGCGTCTCGATCAGGAGCTTGCCGAGTTCGATGCGCCGTGCCGGCGACATGCGCGGCTTGATGGCCGCGATGGAAATTGCGGCGAACGGCGCGGCCGCGTCGGGGATCACCGCCCCGACGCCGGCCACGCCTTCGGTGACCGTGTCCACGAGCTCGGAGAACCCGGTGCGCCGGGTGCGCGCGATCGCCTTGCTCCTCTGCAGGGGCGTCAAGCCGGCCGCGTCGAACGCGGGGGCGTGCTGCGCCGTGATGCGCGCGATCTCGTCGTCCGGCGCCGAAGCCAGGATGGCCAGGCCCGCCACGCCGATGCCCAGCGGTCGGATATCGCCGACGCGGGTGCTGAAGATCTTGACCGGGAAGGCGCCGTCCTCGCGCGCCAGGCAGACCGTGTAGTCGCCTTGCCGTGCGAGGAGGAACACGGTGTCTTCCGAGATGCGGGCCAGCCGCTGCAGCACCGGCTGGTACGAAGCGACCAGCGGCGCGCGCTTGAGCGACGCGAATCCGAGCCGCATCGCCTCGAGGCCCAGCCGGTAGCGGCGCGTGGCCGGATCGCGCTCTGCGAACTGTTCCTCGACCAGGCAGGTCAGCAGCCGGTGCGCCGTCGAGCGCTCGAGCGACGTGAGCGCGACCACGTCGTTGACCACCAGTCCCTCTTCGTGGTGCGCGCCGAGCACGCGCAGAACGGCAAGCGAGCGGCGCATGTTCTGTGCCCCCGGGGTTTCCATAGGTTTGCTCATGATGTGGGAAAAGTTGCAGGTCCTGATCGCGATGTGAGCATAACGCGCCGAGCATCGGCGTCCACAACGTCAGGAACCCTTCATGAGCGAACCCCTTCTTCTGATCGAGCAGGCCGGCGCCGTCCGCCGCATCTGGCTCAACCGGCCGCAGGCCCGCAACGCGCAAAGCCAGCAGATGCTCGACCAGCTCGACGCGGCCTTCGAAGACGCACGCCGCGACACCGAAACCCGGGTCGTCGTACTCGCCGCCAAGGGCGCGCATTTCTCCGCCGGGCATGACCTGAAGCAGGCCGAGGCGGAGCGCGCGCAGTTCACGGTGGAAGAACGCTGGGCCTACGAGGAGCAGCATTACTTCGGCTACTGCATGCGCATCTGGGACTTTCCGAAGCCCACCATCGCACAGGTGCAGGGCGCCTGCGTGGCCGCGGGTTTCATGGTGGCCAACATGTGCGACCTGGTGGTGGCCTCGGAAGACGCCTTCTTCTCCGATCCGGTGACGCACACCATGGGCGCGGCGGCCACCGAGGTGCTGATCCATCCCTGGGTGATGGGACTGCGCAGGGCGAAGGAGTTCCTGTTCACGGGCGAGCGGCTCTCGGCCGCCGATGCAAAGGAGATCGGCATGGTCAACCGCATCGCGCCGAACGACCGGCTGGACGCGGAGACGATGGCGCTCGCGCAGCGCATCGCCGCCGCACCGCCGTTCGCGCTGCGCGTGCTGAAGAAGTCGCTGAACCGCTCGGTCGATGTGCAGGGCATGCGCCAGGCGCTTTCGTCGCACTTCGACGTGCACCAGCTCAGCCACGTGAGCGAGGAGTACCGGCGCACCAAGGAGGCAGGGCTTTCGAACGCGATCCAGAAGGGGACCACCAAGTGAGCGCACGCCAGATGCAGCCCGGCGCCCACCGGCTCGACGCACTGCTGCAGCCGCGATCGATCGCCTTGGTGGGTGCCAGCAACAACCCCGCCCGCATCGGCGGCATGCCGCTCGACCTGCTGCGCCACTTCGGCTATGCCGGCCAGGTGTTCCCCATCAATCCGAAGTACGAGGAAGTGTTCGGCTACACCTGCTACCCCGACATCGAATCGTTGCCGCAAGCCCCCGATCTGGTGGTGCTTGCCATCGGCGCCGAAGACGTCACGGCCATGCTCGAGCGCTGCCACGCGAAGGGCGCGCGGGCGGCCATCGTCTACGCCGCGGGCTTTGCCGAAGCGGGCGGCAGCGGCGCGGCACTGCAGGCCGAATTCGAAAGTTTCGTGGCACGCACGGGCATGGTGGTGGCCGGCCCCAACTGCATGGGCTTCGCCAACTTGAACCTGCAGGCCCACACCGCATTCGCCTCGGTCTTTCGCAACGTGCCGCCGCAGAGCGATCCGGGCCGCGTGAGCGTGCTGACGCAGAGCGGCAACGTCTGCTCGGCGGTGTTCGCACTCATCCGCCGGCTCGGCGTGCCGGTGTCGCACTTCATCAACACCGGCAACGAGGCGACGCTAGAGTTCTCGGAGTACCTGGCGTACCTGGCCGAGGATGTGCACACCGACTGCGTGATCGGCTACGTAGAGCAACTGCGCAACGGCCCGCGCTTCGTCGACGCCGCGCTGCGCTTCGCGGCGCAAGGCAAACCGCTGGTGATCTACAAGGCCGGCGAGACCGACAAGGGCTCCGAGGCGGTGCGCTCGCACACCTCCGCGCTGGCAGGCAACCTGGCGCTGTACGGCGCGGCCTTCGAGCAGCTCAACGTGATCCGGGGCACCGACTTCGCGCAGATGGCCGATCTCGCGTACCTCAGCGGCTTTCGGGCCCGAGAGGGCGGCAAGCGGGTGGCCATCGTGACGATGTCGGGTGCGCTCGGCGCGATCCTCGCCGACAAGTTCATCGGCGCCGGGCTCGACGTGCCGACCTTGCCCCCGGCGCTGCAGAAGGCACTGCGCGAAGGCATCCCCGACTACGGCATGGTGTCCAACCCGGTCGATGTCACGGGCAACGTGGTCAACAACCCCGCGTTCGTGCAGACGATCCTTGCCGAGCTGGCGAAGAGCGATGCCGTCGATGCGGTGGTCGTCTACGCGCCGGGGTACATGCTCGACCGCATGGCCGACGCGCTGATCGATGCCAGCGCGCGCCATCGCCGCCTGTTCGTCGCCATCGACACCGGCGCCGCGACCTCGCGCGAGCGTCTTGCGGCCGGCGGCGTGCCGGTGTTCGACGATCTCGGCCGCGCGACCCAGGCCCTGGCGCCGTTCCTGCTGTGGCAATCGCGTCGCGACGCCGCGGCGCGCTGGGCGGCCCTGCGCGCGTCTGCGCCCCGCCACGACGCGGCCGGCATGCTGCCCGCCCGGCTCAACGAGCACGAGACGGTGCAGCTGCTGGCGCACCATGGCGTGCCCACGCTGCCCGGGCGGGCCTGCGCCGACGCGGACGCGGCGCTCGATGCGGCCCGCGCGCTGGGCTGGCCCGTGGCGCTGAAGGTGCTCAGCGCCGACATCGCGCACAAGACGGAGGCCGACGCGGTGCGGCTGAACCTCCGCGACGAGGCGGCGCTTCGCGCGGCCTGCGCGCAAGTGCTGGCGAACGCACGCCGGCACCATCCGGACGCCGCCATAGACGGCGTGCTGGTGCAGCCGATGGCGGCGGGCGGTGTGGCGGAACTGATCGCCGGCGTCACGCACGACCCGGTGTTCGGGCCGGCGCTCACCGTCGGGCTCGGCGGTGTGCTGACCGAGCTGTACCGCGATGCGAGCCACCGTCTGTTGCCGGTCGACGCCGCCATGGTCGGCGAGATGCTGCGCGCACTGAAGACCTGGCCGCTGCTCGACGGCTTTCGCGGGCGGCCATTGGCCGACGTCGAGGCCGCAAGCGCGGGCATTGCCGCGCTGTGCGATGCCGCCCAGGCGCTGGGCGCGCAGGTCCAGGCGCTCGAGATCAACCCGTTGCAGGTGCGTGCCGCAGGCCAGGGCGCCGTCGCGCTCGATGCGCTGGTGCTGGCGGCTCCGCCCCGCTGAGATTCACAACAGGAGACGACGATGAAGAGACGGAACGTGACGAAGGCCGTGGCGGCAATGTGCATGGCCGGCGCAGCGGCGCTGCTGGTGCCGCTGGCGGCGCATGCCCAGGGCTATCCGGACAAGCCGGTGCGGCTGGTGCTTCCTTTCCCGCCCGGCGGGGTGACCGACATCCTGGCGCGCGCGCTGGCGGAAAAGCTGTCGCCGCGCCTGGGCCAACCGGTGATCGTGGAGAACAATCCCGGCGCGGGAACGGTGCTCGCGTCGGACCATGTGGCGCGCGCGCCTGCCGACGGGTACACGCTGCTGCTGGCAGCGTCGTCGCTCGGCACCGCACCGATGCTGTACGAGAAGGTCGCCTACGACCCGGTGAAGAGCTTCGCCCCGGTGACGCAGGTCGCGTCGGTGGTCCATGTGCTCGAAGTCAACAAGAGCCTGCCGGTGAAATCGGTGGCCGAGCTGATCGCCTATGCGAAGAAGAACCCCGGCAAGCTCAACTACGCGTCCACCGGCACCGGCACCTCGACGCACCTGGAAGGGGAGCTGTTCAAGAGCATGGCCGGCATCGACATCGTGCATGTGCCGTACAAGGGCAGCGGTCCGGCGCTGACCGACCTGGTCGGCGGCCAGGTCACGGTCATGTTCGACGCTCTCGGCTCGTCGAGGCCCTTCATCAACGATGGCAAGCTGCGCGCGCTGGCAGTGACCACGGCCGTGCGCTCACCCTCGATTCCCGAGCTGCCGACGGTCGCCGAGTCCGGCCTGCCGGGCTACGAAGCGATGCCCTGGCTGGGCCTGGTGGCACCGGCCGGAACACCCCGGCCGGTGGTCGACCGGCTGCACCGCGAGATCATCGAGATCCTGAAGGACCCGGAACTTCGCGAGCGCTTCAAGGGGTGGGGCCTGGACATCATCGGCAATTCGCCCGCCGAGTTCGAGGCCTTCCTGCGCCGCGACATCGAACAGTGGCAGCGTGTCATCTCCAGCGCGAAGATCAAGGCGAACTGATGGCGTGGATCCGCAACACGGGGGCGTGCGCATGAGGCTCGCGCTCACCGAAGAGCAGGCCATGCTCCAGTCGAGCGCACTGGCGTGGCTGGCCGACCACTACGACTTCCGGCAGCGCGAAGCCGGCGTGCACCGCGACGGTGGTGCGCCCGGCGCCTGGCGGGCGTTCGCGGACATGGGCTGGCTCGGCCTGCCGTTGCCGGATGCCGCCGGCGGCGTCGACCTCGGACCGCTGGAGGTCGGCCTGCTGATGCAGGCGTTCGGCCGTCACCTCGTGGTCGAGCCGTGGCACGCGTCGGTGCTGCAGGCCGGGCGCATGCTGGCGCTGGCCGGCACGCCCGCGCAGCAAGCGCAATGGCTGGGCGCCGCCGCCAGCGGCGATGCGCGCCTGGCCCTGGCCCACACCGAGCCCGGCGACCGGCTGCCATGGGGCCCGCGCACGACGACGGCGCGCCGCACCGCGGGCGGCTGGCAGCTGAGCGGCTGCAAGCGTCAGGTGCTTTCGGCACCGGGTGCCACGCGCTGGCTGGTGACGGCCAGCGCCGGCGAGGAAGCGGCGGTTTTCCTGGTCGACCCTGCCGCGCAGGGCGTCGCGATGGACGCGTACGACACCACGGCGGGTGGCCGCGCAGCCGACATCGCGTTCGACGCGGTCGCAGCCGAACGGGTCGGGGGCGAAGAGGCCTCGGACGCCGCCGGCCGGATCCACCGCGTGCTGGCCGAAGGCATCGTGGCGCTCGGGTGGGAGGCCACGGGCGCCATGCAGGCGGCACTGGACCGAACGGCCGAATACACGCAACAGCGGCGGCAGTTCGGGCAGTCGCTCTCGCAGTTCCAGGTGGTGCAGCACCGCCTGGCCGAGATGGCCGTTCATTGCGCCGAGGCACAGGCCGCCTGCGAACTCGCGTCCATGCGCCTCGCGTCGAGCACGGACGCCGGCATCGAACAGGCGGCGCTCGTCAAGGCCAAGGTCGTTCGCGCGGCGCGCTACGTTGCGCAGGAGGCAGTGCAGCTGCATGGCGCGATGGGCGTGTGCGAAGCGTTGCCGATCGCGGCGACCTTCCGGCTGCTGCTGGCGTTCGGCCAGCAGGACGGCGACGCCGCATCGCACGCACTTCATCTTGGCAAGTCGCTCATCGACAACGGCGCCTTCGCGCAAAGCCAGGCGCTCCCAGAGTGCCGTCCATTGGCAACGGAAGCCAGCCCATGAACCTCGACCTCGACCCCGCCGAGCAGGCGTTTCGCGACGAAGTGCGCGACTTTCTCGCGCAGCACCTGACGGCAGCCATGCGCGAAGGGCAGGGCGTCACGACCTCGATGTATCCGGCGCCCGAGATCTCCACGCCCTGGCAGGAGGCACTGCAAGCCAAGGGCTGGCTCGTGCCGCTGTGGCCCAAGGCCTGGGGCGGCACCGGCTGGAGCGCGCTCCAGCGCTTTATCTTCGAGACCGAGTGCGCCCTGGCGGGCGCGCCGCTGGTGCATCCCATGGGCGTGCGGCTGGTGGGGCCGGTACTGCTGCGCTACGGCACCGAGGCGCAGAAGCAGCGCTACCTGCCCCGCATCCTTTCGAGCGAGGACTACTGGTGCCAGGGCTTCTCCGAACCGAATGCCGGCTCCGACCTGGCCTCGCTGAACCTGCAGGCGCGCAGCGACGGCAGCGACTACGTGCTCGACGGCACCAAGATCTGGACCAGCTACGCCCACCGCGCCAACCGGATGTTCGCGCTGGTGCGCACCGGCAACGAGGGAAAGAAGCAGCAGGGCATCAGCTTTCTGCTGGTCGACATGGCGCTGCCGGGCATCAGCGTGCGACCCATCGAGACCATCGGCGGCGACCACGAGGTCAACGAGGTCCACTTCGATGGCGTTCGCGTGCCGAAGGCCGACCGCGTCGGCGAGGAGAACGCAGGATGGGAATGCGCCAAGTATCTGCTCGAGTTCGAACGCGGCGCGGGCATCTTCAGCCCCCGGCTGCGCGCGCAGCTCAAGCGCGTCGCGCAGGTGCTTCAGGCCCCGGGCACGGCCGGCGACGCGCTGCTGCGCCGGTTCGGCGAAGTGGCATCGGACCTCGACACCTTCGAATGGCTGGAGCTGCGCACGATGGGCGCCATCGAACCCGGGGCGAGCCCCGGGCCGGTCTCGTCGATCCTGAAGCTTCGGGCCAGCCGCCTGAAGCAGGCAATCGGTGAACTGGGTGTGGAGGCGCTGGGCAGCGAGAGCCTGCGCTGGCGCAGCGACCCGCCGGACCAGCGGGCCGCCACGGCAACGTTGGTGCCCGAGTACTGCAACAGCAGGGCATTCACCATCTTCGGCGGCGCCGCCGAGGTGCAGTTGGGCTTGATCGCCCGCACCGTGCTGGGCTGAGCCGGTTCCCGGCGCCGGAGGGCCGGCGGAGGACCGCTCACTCGCTCGGTCCAGTCGTGCAGGTCGGCCCAGCGGCCGTCGCGTGCCAGCGCTTCGAGCGCCTCGGGCGCGGCACCGGCAAGGGCCGCGATCCACAACAGCAGCAACAGCGAGGCCATGACCCGCGGCGTTCGCTTGACAAGGGCAGGGGCGCCCTCGATACTCAACCACAAGGTTTAGTAATTGAAGGAGCATCCCCATGGAAGACACCGGACCCGCCACGAAGCACATCGGCAGCTGCCATTGCGGCCAAGTGAAGTTCGAGGTGGAGGGCGCGATCGATTCGGCGCTGTCGTGCAATTGCTCGATGTGTCAGCGCAGGGGTTCGCTGCTGTGGTTCGTGCCGCGGAGCGCCTTGCGCCTGCTGACCCCCGACGAGAACGCCGGCACCTACCTGTTCAACAAGCATGCGATCCGGCATCGCTTCTGCCGCGCCTGCGGCATCCACCCCTACGGCGAGGGCAGGTCGCCCGCGGGCGGCGAAATGGCGGCCATCAACATCCGCTGCATCGAGGGCATCGACCTGCAGGCGGTGCCGGTCACGCTGCACGACGGCCGCTCGGCCTGAGCTAAAGGTACGGACGAACCACGCGTGCGATGTTCTGCAGGTTGTCGAACTCTGCGTCGCTCAAGGCCTGCTCCTCGACATCGAAGTGGCAGAGCGTGCCGAACACCTTGTCGTCCTCGTCAGGGATCGGCACGCCGTGGTACGCCACCATCACTCCCTTGTAGGGATGGCCGTCGAGCCTGTCGTCACCAGCGGAATCGGCGGTGAGGAACACACCGTCCCTGAGCACGAACTGGCAGAAGCTTGCGGCCAGCGGCACTTCAGCGAGGAACTCCGGGCGCATCTGCTGCGCCTTGTCGACCAGCGCCACGTTGCGCAGCACGGCGCCCTCGAGCCGGTAAATCGCTGTGTAGCGGTGGAGCACGCGCCGGTTCAGCGCTTCCAGTGCCGCGTCGAGCCCGTCGGCCGCGCACGCCGCGAGGAACTCACCGACCGCTTCGCTCGGAGGCGTGTCGGCCGCCGCGCCAAGACGCTGCACGGGGTGGGGTGGCTCGGGCCGATCGGATGTCATGGGACGACCGCCGCATCGGACCCGTTTGCCTTGCAGGCCATGCGCGTCTTGGCGCCGCAGCACAAGCTGCTCAAAGCTGGGCCGCGGCGGTGCTGCCGGGAGCGCCCGGCAGCCGCAGCGTCTCCACATGCGCGCCAGCGGTGCAGGGGCCGTCGGAATAGCTCGCCCCGTCGGGGCCGGCGCACTTGTGAACTTCGATGACAGCGGCCGGGGCCGTGCTCACGGTGCTGCGCACAGGCGTGCTGTGCGAAGCGGGCGTGGCCAGCGATGCGGGATACGCATGGCGTGTGACGCGGGCCGCCTCAGGCGGCGAGACCGCGTCGGCTGTCTCGAGCGTGCGCGGCGGCGCGGGTTTGTGGACTTCGATGATCGACGGCGGCAGGCGCGGCACCCGGGCGACGCTTTCGCGCACGATGTCCGTCAGCGTCGCATAGAACACGTACATGGCCACGAGCACCACGGCCCCGCCGATCGCCAGACAGCGGCGCAGCGGCGCGCCCTCGGGGCCGCGCAAGGTCAGCGTCGTGGCCATCCGAGCCCCCCGGACTGCAGGACGCCTGCGAGCTTGGCAATGCCGCCCGAGCCGCTGGCGGCCCGCGCAATGAGCGCACCCCCGGCCGCTCCGGCCGCAATACGCATGAGGAACGAGCGGCTGCGGCCCGCGGCCAGCAAAAGCAGCACGCCGGCACCAAGCACCGCAAGATGTTCACCCGGATAGTCGGCGCGGCTGGCGTCCACACGCCTGAATTTTTCAATCGTCTGCTGCAGCGTCATCGCCCGAGCTCCTTCTTCGTTCTGTTGGCTTGTGAATCTTTGTACGCAGCCGGACCGCGCGGGCTTGTAGGCGCGCGCGATGCGCACCTGAGGAGGGCGCCTCGTTCGCAACGAGGACGAGGCCGCGTCGGCACCGCGCTACCGGAGAGATCGTCGTGTAGGAATTCGCCTACAGAAAAATGCGCACTCGGGCTTTTCATGGAGGCGCAGGACATGCTCGCGCCCGGCTACGATCGATGCCGTGAAACGGCCCGCCGGGCCTGCAGCGGTTGCTTCCTTTCTTGCAGCCTCGGGTTTCACGCACACATAGAACGACAGAGGAACTCATGAAGAACGACCACCAGGTGCTGCTGGCCCTCCTGAGCGAGGAAGAGCAGGGCATCGTCGCGGGCTGGCTCAACGAAGCCGGCCTGAGCGATCCCGCGGTTCGCCGCAATACGCAGGCCGAGGCAAGCGAGATCGTGCGCCGGCTGCACGAGGGACTGCAGGCCGATGCCGACCCCGCGCGCTTCGACGCGCCCGCCTGGGCGCCGCTGCGCGACGCGCTCTCGGAACTGTCGAGGTCGCGCGCGGCCAAGGGCCAGTCGGCGGGCGACACGAGCATGTTCGTGCTGGCGCTCAAGAAGCCGCTGTTCGAAGCGGTCCAGCGTCGTCTGGCTGCCGAACCGGTCGCAATGGGCAGTGCGCTGTGGGCGCTGTCGACGGCCGTCGACCGGCTGGCGCAGCACACGGTCGCGACCTTCCAGATCGCACGTGAGGACATCATCCGCCGCCAGCAGGAGGAACTGCTCGAACTGTCGACCCCGGTCGTCAAGCTATGGGAGGGCGTGCTGGCCGTGCCGATGATCGGCGTGCTCGACAGCGGACGCACGCAAATGGTCATGGAAGCTCTGTTGCAGAAGATCGTGGAGACCGGCTCCGCACTGGCGATCATCGACATCACCGGCGTGCCGACGGTCGACACGCTTGTGGCCCAGCATCTGCTGAAGACGGTCACGGCCATCCGGCTCATGGGCGCGGACTGCATCATCAGCGGCATCCGTCCGCAGATCGCCCAGACCATCGTGCACCTGGGCATCGACCTGCAGGGCGTGCGCACCAAGGCCACGCTGGCCGACGCGCTGGCGCTCGCGCTGCAGCAGGCCGGCTGGCGCATCTCGCGCGAGGGCTGAAGCACGCACCATGGACCGCATACCCATTCTTCGCATGGGCGACACCCTGCTGGTGACCATCCAGGTCGACATGCAGGACCAGACCGCCCTCATGCTGCAGGACGACCTGGCCAACCGCATCGCCGCCACCGGCGCGTCGGGCGTCATGATCGACATCTCGGCGCTCGAGATCGTCGATTCGTTCGTGGGGCGCATGCTCACAAGCATCTCCGGCATCGCGCGCATCCTCTCGGCCACCACCGTCGTGGTGGGCATGCAGCCGGCGGTGGCGATCACGCTGGTCGAGCTCGGCCTGTCGCTCGACGGCGTGAAGACGGCGCTCGATGTCGAGCGCGGCATGGAACTCCTGCGGCGCGCCCGGCGGGAGAACGCGATTGGCCGTTGAACACACCGGCAGCCTGCCGCTGCGGGACGAGCAGAACATCGTCGCAAGCCGGCAGATGGTCCGCGCGCTGTGCCAGGAGCTCAAGCTCTCGCTCGTCGACCAGACCAAGATGGTCACCGCCGCCAGCGAGCTCTCGCGCAACACACTGATCCACGGCGGCGGGGGACGCATGCGCTGGGAGTTCGCCGAGCGCAACGGACGCCGCGGAATCACGCTCCACTTCGAGGACGAAGGCCCGGGCATCCCCGACATCGCACTCGCACTCACCGATGGCTGGACCAGCGGCACCGGCATGGGCCTGGGGCTGCCGGGCAGCAAGCGGCTGGTGAACGATTTCGACATCTCGTCGACGCCCGGCGCAGGCACGCGCGTGAGCATCACCAAGTGGAAATAGCCGGCGTGGTCTCGGGCTGGACCCACCGGGCGTTCTCGATCGACGACGCGAGCCGCGTGGGCGAGGTACGCCGCCATGCGGCGCGCGCTGCGTCGGACATGGGCTGGGGCGAAGTCGATGCGGGCCGGCTCGCGCTGGTGGTGACCGAGCTCGGGACGAACCTGCACCGCCATGCGAAGGGCGGCCGCCTGCTGGTGGCGCAACGCACGGCATGGCGCGAAGTCGAGATCGTTGCCATCGACGAGGGGCCGGGCATTCCCGATGTGGCGCTCGCGATGCAGGACGGCCATTCCTCCGCCAGCACGCCCGGCACCGGCCTGGGCGCGGTGCGCCGGCTGGCCGACGATTTCGACATCCATTCCACCTTGCCCGATGGCACGGTGGCCGTGGCGCGCGTGCGCGAGACGAAGCCCGCCCATGAAGGGCCTGCGCCCGGCACGCAATGGGCGGCTGCGCCCGTAGAGATCGGCGCAATCTGCCTGCCGGCGCCGCACGAGACCGAGTGCGGCGATGGCTGGGCTTTCGCATTTCATGGCGACGAGGCCTCGCTGCTCGTCGCCGACGGGCTGGGCCACGGACCGGAGGCGGCCAAGGCCGCTCGCGCGGCGCTCGGCGCCTTTGCACGGGCGCCGCACGACGATCTGCGCGAGATCTTGAAACGCGTGCATTCAGAGCTGCGCACCACACGCGGCGCGGCCGTGTGCGCGCTGCGCGTCGACACGGCGGCCGCGGCCGTGCGCTACAGCGGCGCGGGCAACATCGTGGGCCGCGTGCTGTCCGGGGTGTTCGACAAGTCGCTCGTCACGCAGCACGGCACTGCCGGCCTGCAGATCCGCAATCCCGAGACCACCGCGCTCGAGCTGCCGCCGCATGCACTGGTGGTGCTGCACAGCGACGGCATCGACACGCGATGGACGCCCGAACGCATCCGGCCGCTGCTGCAGCGCGACCCCACGCTGGTGGCTGCTGTGCTGCTGCGCGACCACACCCGGCACCGCGACGATGCGACTGTCGTGGTCATCCGCCGAAAGGAATAGCAGATGAACCCGCCCGCAGCGACGACCGACCTGGAAGCCGCACTGGCCGAGACCCAGCGCGAGATGGAGGCCTTGCGCGCCGAACTCGAGGAAACCAACCGCGGCGTGGTGGCGCTGTATGCCGAGCTCGATGCCCAGGCCGAGCAGCTCAGGAAGGCGACCGAACTCAAAAGCCGATTCCTGGCCTACATGAGCCATGAGTTCCGCACGCCGATCGGCGCCATTCGCAGCATCGCGCGGCTCCTCAGCGACCAGATGGACGGCCCGCTCACGCCCGAACAGCAAAAGCAGGTCGGCTTCGTCAGCACCACCGCGGCCGAACTCGCCGAGATGGTCGACGACCTGCTCGACCTGGCCAAGATCGAGGCGGGCCGGGTCGACATCTCGCCGGCATGGTTCGAGATGGTCGACCTGTTCTCGGCGCTGCGCGGCATGTTTCGGCCCGTGCTGCACAACCCCGAGACTGCGCTGATCTTCGAGGAGCCGCACGGACTGCCGAAGCTCTATACCGACGACCGCAAGCTCTCGCAGATCCTGCGCAACTTCATCTCCAACGCGCTCAAGTTCACGCCGCACGGCGAGGTGCGTGTCACCGCGACGCCCGCCGGCGAAGACGCCGTGAAGTTCTCGGTGGCCGATACCGGCATCGGCATTGCGCCCGAGCACCACGCGGCGGTGTTCGACGATTTTGCGCAGGTCGATTCGCCGGTGCAGAAGCGGCTGCGAGGTACCGGGCTCGGGCTCTCGCTGAGCCGGCAGCTCGCCGGGCTGCTCGGCGGGCACGTCGAAGTGCAGAGCGAGCTCGGCAAGGGGTCGGTGTTCTCCGTGACGTTGCCAGTCCTGTTGCCGCGGCAAGCGCCCGGTCCATCGGATTGACCATGGCACCAGAGCCCCTGATCAACATCACGATAGACCGATCGCGCCATACGGTGCTGGTGGTCGACGACAACCCCGCCACGCGCTACGCCACGGCCCGCGTGGTCCGGGCGGGCGGGTTCCAGACGCTCGAGGCGAGCACCGGCGGTGAGGCGCTGGCGCTCGCCACGCGCCAGATCTCGGCGGTGGTGCTCGATGTGCACCTGCCCGACTTCAGCGGCTTTGAGGTTTGCCGCGAGCTGCGCTTCAGGCCCGCGACCGCGACGCTGCCGGTGGTGCACCTGTCGGCGACCTTCGTGCGCAACGAGGACAAGGTCGCGGGCCTCGATGCCGGTGCCGACGCGTACCTCGTGCACCCCGTCGAGCCGCCGGTGCTGGTGGCGACGTTGCAGGCGCTGATCCGCGCGCGCATGGCCGAGGAGAAACAGCGCGACAGCGAGGCACGTTTTCGCGCGATCTACGACCATGCGCCCACGGGCATGGCGCTGATCGACAACGAAGGCCGGTTCGCCGACGTGAATCCGGCCATGGTGGCGATGCTCGCGCGGTCGCGCGGGGCATTGATCGGGCACACCATCAGCGCCTTCGCGCCGGCCGATTGGGCGGGCGTCGTGGCGCAGCAGACCGCGGGCGCGCAGCCGGCCGCATCGTCGTGGAAAAGCGAGTTTCCGCTGCTGCGGCACGACGGCTCGTGGGTGCGGCTCGAATGGACCATGTCGGCGCACATCGAGCCGGGCTTGCGCGTGGGGATCGCGCTCGACGTATCCGAGCGCTTCGAGCTCGAAGCCCAGCGCCGCGAAGTGCTGGAGCGCGAACAGGCCGCACGCGCTGCCGCCGAGCGGCTGAGCCGCACCAAGGACGATTTCGTGGCGGTGCTCTCCCACGAGCTGCGCAATCCGCTGAACACCATCGGCGGCTGGGTTCATGTGCTGAAGGCCGGCAACCGCACGCCCGAGCAGATGGAAAAAGGACTCAACGCCATCGACCGCAGCGTGAAGGCGCAGACGCGGTTGATCGCAGACATCCTCGACGTGTCGCGCATCAGCTCGGGCAAGCTGCGCCTGCACCAGGAATGGATCGAGCCGCGCTCGCTGGTGAGCGCGGCCATCGATGCGCTGGCCGCACCCGCTGCCGCCAAGCAGTTGAAGATCGTCTTCGACCAGGGCAGGGCGGACCCGCCCGCCTGGCTCGATGCCACGCGCTTCCAGCAAATCGCCTGGAACCTGTTGTCGAACGCCATCAAGTTCTCGACCGAGGGCGGCCAGATAGAGATCCAGATGGACCGCGAGGGCGACACCCTGACCTTGAGCGTGCGCGACCACGGCCGCGGCATCCATCGCGACTTTCTGGCTCACCTGTTCGACCGCTTCACGCAGAGCGATTCACCCGACAACCGCTTCCACGGCGGACTCGGACTCGGCTTGTCGATCGTGAAGAACCTGGCCGAACTGCATGGCGGCAGCGTGTCGGCGCATAGCGAAGGCGAGGGCCGAGGCGCGACCCTGCGCGTGGTGCTGGGCGTGGTGCCTTCGGGCGCCGCACCGGCCGTGCCGCGCCAGTCCGCCGACGCACACCCGGGTGCTTCGTCCGTTCGCGTGCTGGCGGGCCTCGATGTGCTCGTGGTAGAGGACAACGCCGACGCGAGCGAGATCATGGCGGTCGTGCTGTCCGATGCCGGCGCCACGGTGCGCCTCGGCGTCGACCACGACTCGGCGCTGGAACTCTTCGATGAGAAGTGGCCCGACGTGCTGATCAGCGACATCGGTCTGCCGGGGCGCGACGGCTACGAGCTGATCCGCGAGGTGCGGCAGCGTGAGCGCGCCATGGGCCGGCCCCGGCTCTACTGCGTGGCGCACACGGCATTCACCCGGCCACAGGACCATGTGAAGGCGACCGAGGCGGGCTTCGATGCTCACCTGGGCAAGCCGCTGCAGCCCCATGCGCTGGTTTCCCTCATCAGCGCTCGAACGAAGACTCGCGCCGACTGAGCGAGGACCGCGCGCGATGCCGCGTTCAGTCGCTCTGCTTTGCATCGGCATCGGGGTCGGTCTTGAACAGCCCGCGGACGTTGAGCGCGGCCAGGCAGACCTGAAGGGCGATCAGCGCCATGGCCGAGGTGTGAATGCCCCAGACCGTCCACAGCACGTTGCTCAGCAGGAAGACCCAGAAACCGAGGTTGCGGCGGCGCTCGTGGCGCGAAGCCACCAGCCAGGCGGCGGCAACCGAAGCAACGAAGGCGGGCCACTGCACAAGATCGAGCGCGCCGTTCATGGGCGGGCTCCTGCCTGGGTAGGGGAGGGGATGACTGGCCGTGAAGAAGAAAAAAATCTCATACTGGGCGACGGTATGCTGCACGCTGAAGGGTCGCGTGCCTCGTGCGCGCGGTGCGTCAGGCGAGGGAGTTCGCCGCTGTAGGCCGGCGACACGCCGGGGCTTCCGCGCCGCTGACGCGGTGCAGCGCCTCCTGCCCACGTGACCCAGGGCCGCCCTCGCTAGGATCGAGCGGGCATATGAAGAACAACTTCGTTTCGGAGGACCGGGGGACATGACGCTGCAACTGACCGAAGTCAGGAACACCCTGGTCTGGTACACCTCGCCTGACGGGTCCGTCGCCACGCTGAACCCGTTGTGGCAGGCCTTCACGGGCCAGACCTACGACGACTACGCGGGTTGGGGCTGGCTCGATGCGATCCACCCCGACGACCGCGCGACGGTGCGGGCACTGTGGGACGAGGCGGCCGCGTCGGCGCAGCCGATGACGCTGCAATACCGCCTTCACCGCAGCGACGGCGAGTACCGCCACGTGGTCGCGCAGGGCGCGCCCGTGATCGACGACGGCAAGGTCACGCAGTGGGTCGGGTTCGTCATCGACGTGACAGAGAGCATGCAGGCCCAAGCCGCACGCCGCGTGAGCGAGGAGCGCCTGCGCATCCTCGACGAGATCGGCCAGGCCACGCGCCACCTCCAGGACGGCGATGCCGTCATGACCGTCACCGCGCGCATCCTCGGGCAGGCGCTCGGCGCCACGCGCTGCGCCTATGCCGATGTCGACAGCGACAGCGACCGCTTCACGATCCGCAGCGACTGGGCCGTAGACGGCGTGCCCAGCAGCGCCGGTGTCTACTCGCTCGACCTGTTCGGCCCGCAGGCCACCTCCAACCTGCGGCAGGGCCGCCACCTGGTGGTGAACGACGTGGACGCGGAACTCGGCGACGACGGCGGCGCGCGCATGTTCAATGCGATCGGCATCAAGGCCATCATCTGCGCGGGGCTGGTGAAGGAAGGCCGGCTGGTGGCGATGATGGCGCTGCACCAGGCGCGACCGCGCCTCTGGACGAAAGACGAGGTGACGGTCGTCTCGGAAGTGGTCGACCGCTGCTGGGCACACATCGAACGGGTACGCGACGCCGCCATGCTCAAGGAGCAGGACGTGCGCAAGGACGAATTCATCGCCACGCTGGCCCATGAGCTTCGCAACCCGCTCGCCCCGATCAAGTACGCGGTGGCCATTGCCGCTCGCCAGAACCCGTCGCCCGCGCTGGCCGACAAGCTCGCGGTGATCGACCGCCAGGTGAGCGTGATGGCCAGGCTGCTCGACGACCTGCTCGACGTCTCGCGGATCAACCGCGGGCTGATCGAACTCCAGTGCGAGGACGCGCAGCTCGACGGCATGGTGGCGCGCGCGCTCGAGGCCACCGAGGCCCTGCTGAGCGCGCAGGCTCACCAGGTGGAAGTGCGGGTGCCGGCGGGCATCACCGTCCATGTGGATCCCACGCGGCTGGTGCAGGTGGTCGGCAACCTGCTCACCAACGCGGCCAAGTACACGCCCAAGGGCGGACGCATCGACGTCAAGGCGGCCGTCGCCGACGGCAAGGTCGTGCTCTCGGTGCGCGACACGGGCATGGGCATCTCGCAAACCGACCAGGGCCGCCTCTTCACGATGTTTACCCAGTTGGCGCACACCAAGTCGCGCGCGCAGGGCGGGCTCGGACTGGGGCTCGCCCTCGTGAAGAACCTGATGGAGATGCATGGGGGCGCCGCGTGGGTCGGCAGCCCCGGCGTCGGCCAGGGGAGCACGTTCTTCGTCGAGCTTCCACTCAGCGAATCGCCCATGCTCGCGGCAGATGCCGAAGACGCTGCCGCCGCGCCCGGCCCTGCCGATCACCTCGCCAGCGAGCAGGTGCCTGCCCAGGCACGGGTGCTCGTGGTGGAAGACAACGACGACGGGCGCGAGACCTTGATCGAACTGCTGCAGGACCTGGGCTACGAAGTGCAGGGTGTCGCCAGCGGACCGGACGCCGTGCACCAGGCAGCGCGGCATGTGCCGCACCTGGTGCTGCTCGACCTCGGCCTGCCGGGCATGGACGGCGTCGAGGTGGCAAGGGAACTGCGCCGCCAGTACCCGCCGCAGCAGATGGCGATCGTCGCGCTGACCGGATGGGGCGCCAAGCACGACCGGGCCCGCACCGAGGCTGCGGGTTTCGACGAGCACCTGACCAAGCCGATCCAGCCGTCGGTGCTGGCGCAGGCGGTGCGGCGGGGGGTGGAACGGGTCTCAGCGCGCGGCGATCAGCACGAAGGCAATTCGCGCCGGGGCGCCTGATCTGTTTGCCCACGCGTGCCGTGTGCCCCGCTGGATCAGGACGTCACCTGCACGAAGCACGGTTGCCTCGTCGTCCAGGATTGCGACGAGTTCCCCGTGGAGCATGAGCGCGTAGTCGATGGTGTCGGTGCGGTGCATGCCTGGATGCTCTCCAGGTTTCACCGCACGGTGCGCATCGTTGTACATGTTCGAGAAGGTGGCCTCCAGCGCGCGTTGCAATTCCTGAGGATCTTCGGGCTCGGGTGGTATGTCGATGATGCGCAGGACGGTGCCGTTCGTCGGCGGCGACACGCCCCGATGCGCCGCGATCGCGTCAGCTTCCGCGATGGGAGAGGGAGCCGCCGCGGTGCACCACAGGTTGGTCACCCGATAGCCCGGCCGTTCGGCGACGGTCCGCACGGCGGGGGAGGGCCCATCCTCAACGATGCGCGAACGACCATTGGCGTCGTCGCCGGTGACCACACGGCGAATCGGGAGGAATGCGTCGCCCATCATTGCGCCACCGCTCCGGTGCGACGGAATGCCTCGCCCTGCTTGCGAAACTGTTCGTTCACCGTGCGTTCCCATTGGGCCCGCGTCTGGTAGGCGACCACCTGATTGCTGCGGGCTGCCGCCTCGCGGACCGCATCGGAGGCAGTTGCCTTCGCACACGCCTTGTCGAGCGTCTGGAGCACCGGTTCGGGCACGCCGCGCGGCACGAAAAGACCTGCGAACGACTCCTCGAGCACCTGCATCCCGAGTTCCTTGAAAGTGGGCACATCCGGGAAGCCGGGATGCCTGCGGGCCGCGCTCACGGCCAGCAGGCGCAGCTTGCCGGCCTGGATCTGCGGCGCCGCTGAAGCGGCGATGCTGCTCACGAAGTCGAGCCGGCCGGCCAGAAGCTCCTGGATCGAAGCGGCATCGCCCTTGAAGGGAACGTGGACCATCTGGAGCTTCTGGTCCCGCGTGAGTTGATCGATCGCGAGAAAGGGTGCCGAGTTGGGGCCCGGCGACCCATAGTTGAGCGTTTGCGTTTTCGCGGCTGCGACCAGATCCCCGATCGTCTTGAAGGGACTGTCACTGCGCACCGAAACGCCAAGGATGTTCTCGGTCACGCCGCACAAAGGTTGAACAGTGTCTGGCCGAAGCTTGAGATTCTTGACGTAGTGCGGCTGCACCGTGACGGGGGTCATCGGCGTGAACGCAAGCGTCAGTCCATCGGCGGGTGCCTGCGACAGTGCGGTCATGCCGATCACGCCAGAACCGCCCTCGCGCGAGGTAACCACAACGCCTTGACCCAACTGCTTCTGGAGCTGATCGGCCAGTGTGCGAGCCATCAGATCGGTGGAACTGCCGGCCGCCCAGGGATTGATGATGGTCAGCGGGCGGGCAGGGAATCCGTCCTGGGCCCAGGCGGTTCCCTGTAGCGCGACGACAGTGGCCGCAAGCAGGATCTTCTTCATGTATTGGAGTCTCCGGAGGCATGACAGGAACGTCGCGGCGCATCATAGTTCAGTCAGTCGACTGAATCAATCGATCGACTGAATCCAGCGTCTATGATCGCCTTCGATGACAAGCAAACTCGACAAGGGAATTCCCACGCGCGAGCGAATCCTGCTGGCGTCCGAGCGGCTGTTCGCCCGCAACGGCTACGCAGGCACGTCGCTGCGTTCCATCATGAGCGAGGCCGGCGTCGACACCGGATCGATTCATTACCACTTCCGCACCAAACAAAGCCTGCTCGAGGCGTTGTTGTCCATGAGGCTGGCCGAGATGAATGCACAGCGCCATGTCTTGCTGGATGGGTGCGAACCAACGGCTCCAAACGAAATACCCGATCTGGAAGCGGTACTGCGTGCGTTCTTCGCGCCTGCGATGCGCTTCGCGCGTTCAGCCGACGGGGCCGACTTCAACCGAGTCTCGGCGCTCTGCTCGGTCGATCCTGACCCGGGGGTGCGCAAGATCGTCTTCGCCGCCTACGATGAAGTCGCGCGACGCTTCACCTCGTTGCTGCGACGCGCGTTGCCCGCTCTCACAGAGACGGAGTTCCACCTGCGACTCGAATGCATGTTCGGCAGCATGATGTACTTGCGTGCCGACAACGGGAGAGTGAGCTATCTGCTCGGCAAGGGCCAGGAGAGCCCCTCCGTCGAAGCGGTGCTCGACCAATTGGTCTCGTTCACGGCGGCGGGATTTTGCGCGGGCTCGACTCCGTTGCGATGACCGCGCCTCGCATGCCCTGGTGAGCGCCATTCGCGCGACATTGACATTGGGGACATATACGCTCGAGGAACACAATGTGTGGTACGTCGAATTCGACAAACACAATATGGCTTATGTCAAGCAGCTTCGGCTTGAAAAACTGTATTTGAACGAAACAATAGCAGCAAATCAGGCTCCTTCGGGAGCCTTTTTGTTGTCATTCGAATCCGCAGGCGGGGATGACTGCGGCACACCCTGTGTTGCAACGTGGCCAGGTGGCCTCACTTCCACCAACAGCGGATGCGCACCAGAGAGAACTCGCATCAGACCTATTCGAACAAACTGCTGCTCCTGCTCAGCATTCGAATACCCCTGCGGCATATACCCTCCGCTTTGGAGCTGCGCGCGGTCGAATTTAAAGTGATTCGCCGTCGCAAGCGCAGCCAAGAGATTTACGAAGAGCTCTTGTCCTTTGCTCCCCCATGCCGCACTTTCGATGTCACTCCTTACTCGCTGCGGGTCCGGCAGGCTCAGGTGTGCGTGGTAGATGCGCCAAGCATCAATTACGGCTTGGAACTCTTTAGGCCTTCGCACACTTCCAAGAACGCGAGTACCGTAAAACGCCAAGTCGATGGCGTTCAACGCCCGAACGTGATCGGGAGGAACCAAGCCGGCCCCGCGCGTAGCCATTAGGGTTTCAAAAATCCACGAGCGCCGGTTTGCTTCTGAACGGAAGCGCTCGACCCACTTTTGAGCTTGCACTGCTAAGACCGGGCCAATCAACGCAGCGCAGATGATTAGCCACTCATTTACGCCCATGTCGTTCAACGTCATGATCTCCTCCAGAAGGCACGATTGTGCTCCCCCGAGCATGAACTGGAACCCGGACGCGCGGGCTGAGACGCAGATGTCAAGCCACTAGCGCCGGAAAAATGTAATCCGTCGTAAGACTTTCAGACAAAATCTGGCCTCCAATCGGAGGCCTTTTTCATGGGGATTCAGGACAGGGACTGGTACCGCGACGACATGCGAAGACGTCAGCTCGAAGAAGAGCAGGGCGCCGCTCGAGCGACTGCTCGAGTACGTCGACCAGGAAAGCCGACGCTGCGCGCTGGCCAGCACCCTCCGAAGCTATGGGGCGCAGATTGGCACTGGAGCCTGCAGCTGCTCGTCTGGCTCTGCATCGCCGTGCTTGCGATGCTTGCCCTACGCCTTCTCGGCATCTGAGGCCGGCTACGCCGGCGTCGAGCACGATCGCCTCGGGAACTAGCCGCATGGCCAAGCGAAAGTCGCGCCAGTCGGCTTCGCCTTGCCGCTGCGCTGTGGCACGCCGTCCGCTTCCGGCCATAGCTCCATTGTGAAAAATCCGACCTGAGCCGGATCACCGCAAACACCCCCGTTAACCCCACACTTTGTGAGGGGCGTAACGGGGGTGTTTTTTATGCGGTGATCCGGCTCAGGCCGGATTTTTCTTGTTGCACGAGCAACCCACTCCCCCCCGCCCCTCGCCCTGCGAGGGGAGCGAGGAAGCATTGCTGAAGGTATTTCCCTTCTACCAACGCAAGGACTCGCAACATGGCCACCAAGAACCGCAGGACGCCGGCAGCGCCGGCGCCGACCCAAGCACCCGCACTCCAGTTCATCGATCTGGACAAGATCAGCGCGCGCGCCCAGGTGCGCACGACATTCGAAGAAGAGCCCCTGCACGAGCTGGCAGCCAGCATCAAGCAGCAGGGCATGCTGCAGCCCGTCCTGCTGCGCCCAGATCCGGACGCGATCGGCTCATTCATCATCATCGCGGGCGAGCGCCGAGTGCGCGCAGCGCACATCGCCGGCCTGGCCGCGGTGCCGGCCCTGGTCGGCGACATCGGCGAGAACACGGCCGCAGAAATGCAGCTGGTGGAGAACATCCAGCGCGAGGAGCTGAGCCTCACCGACACGGCCGCGGCGGTCCTGGCACTCTACGAGAAGCACCAGAAACTCGCGCCGATCGCCGAGCTGACCGGCAAATCGCTCCCCTGGGTGTCCAAGCACCTGGCACTCGCGACGAAACTCAACTTCCGCGCCCGCGTGCTGCTCGACGGCGGCAAGACAGATGACCTCGAGCTAATCCTGGTCGTGTCGCAGATCGAGGGCCTGGGCGGCAAGTTCTACCCGCGCGGCGACCAGCTGGTCGACAAGATCGAAGAGGGCCAGGCGGGGAGGGCAGAGGCACGCGAGCTACTCGCAACACTCAAGGAAGAGATCGCGGTCGAGAAGGCAGCGCACAAGCTGGCTGCGAAGCACGCGAAGAAGACGGGCAAGCCGGCACCAAAGCCAGAGCCGCAATGGAGCCCCCACGAGGGCATGAGCGACCTGCACAACGGCCTGACAGCAACGGAGAACTTCGATCTCGATGCGCTGATCGCACTTTGGACCGACGACCAGGCCGAACAGATGTGCGAGCTGGTTCGCAAGAGCTGGACGGCAGGCTCCCTGGCAGCGACCAGCTCGAAGCTCGAGGCCCTGCGCGCCCTCGGCCAACACCTCGAGCAGCAATACGGATACCACGACGCCGAGCACATCGCCGCGTTCACCCTGGGTGCGTCGGCCATCGATCTCACGCTGCGCGACCTGGCGGTGGAGTGGAAGGCCATCGTCAATCCGTGACTTTCGCATGCGAAAAGACGAAGCCGCCCGAGGGCGGCTTTTTCTTTTGCCGCTACAGCAGCGCGGCGAAATCCGCCAGGAAAAGGATCAACGCAGCGATGCTCGAGCACCTTGCGGGTCACGCCATCCCGGAGCGTCAATCACCGTCAGAGCAGGGCCAGGATGGCTCTGCGGCGTGTTTTCTCGGCCAGCGAGGGGCGAGGGTGCTTGTGCCGGCTGAATCGCACTGTACGGGTCAAACGGCGGGTTCTCCAGCCATGCGCGGCACTCGGTGTCGGTCAGGCCGGAATTCGTGCCTTGCTGCGTGACGCACCGGCACCCCTTGCTGTTGCAGATAGCGCCCGCGACCACGGGCATCACTGCGACCTTACGCAGTTCATCGAAGGCGGGGGCACTCTCGGGCTTGTGGCTGATGCGCGGCAGCCATGCGATGCGGTCATCAATGAACTTCGGTTCTGGTGCTGCCTGTTGCTGCTGCGGAGCGGACGAGGTGCCGGCCTGGCCGGAGGCGGCGGCTGTCGCTATCGGCTTCTGCGGGTTGACCTTGGCGGAAATCATCCCGTAGGCGCGCCAGCTCATGAAGGCGACGATGCAGAGCGCCAGGACCATGACGGCGAGCATCCAGGGCACCGAGCGCACGGGCTTAACGTGCACCGACGCGGACTTGTATTTCGCCTGGGCGGCCTTGTCGAGGCGGTACCGCTTCTTGATCGGTGCGTTCTTCCAGGCGGTGCGGCAGTTGTCGGCGCACTCAGGCCATTCGTACCACCAGCGGCCGAGGATGCCGAGATCGCGCAGATGCACGTGACGGCCGACCAGGGCGCGCACGTTGGCGTCGACCAGATTCGGGCCTTGCGTGATGATGTAGAAATCGAGGCCGCGATGCCGATGCGTTTCGAGCTTGGCGACGTGCTCAGGCACCTTCTGGCCCGGACCACGCGGGCGCCAGACGTTCTGCACTTCATCGAGCACGACAGCAGAGCCATCGGGCACGGTGTCGGGCCACGTGGTCGGGTCGGCAAGCTCGACGTGCGGAATCTTCAGCTCAGGAATGCCGAAGACATAGACCGCGCGTTCCTTGCCGATGGCTTCGAGCATCGACACGAGCGCATTGCTTTTGCCGGTGCCCGGCGCGCCAGTGATGAGCGTGATCATGAGCTTTGGCCCGTGGTCTGCAACGCGAAGCGCTTGAGCACCATCCACGCGAGCGCAGAGGTGAGGCCACCGGACATGATCGACATGGCCTCGAAGAAGCCCGACAGCAACAACAGGTTGAGCAGATCAGCGGTCATGCCGGTGAACGATGCCTTGACGGCATTGAGCGCACCAGACAGCGCGCTATCGGCGCCGACATAGGTCGCGGTGCCGAGCCCGAGCGCTGAGAAGACGCGGGTAACGAGCGGCCACGTGATGCGCGCGAGCCATGCAGCGATGCCGTCCATTTCAATTCTCCCTTCGGGCGACGCCCAGGAACACGAGCGCGGCGCTCAGCCACGCGAACCCGATCAACAGCGGTTTAATGCCGAGTGCGAAATCGCACAGAGGCTGCATCGAGAACGAGAAGTTTTGGCCCACCAGTTGCAGAGTCTTGGCCTGGGGACAGACGCCGCCGACAGGGAAGCCGCCTTCGACGTTGATCGCCAGCGGAATTTCCTTGTTCGGCACCGGCAGCGGCTCAAGCTCATCAGGCTTGAACACCTGACACGCGATGATGTCGGGGTGCTCTTTGCAGAGGTCGAATTGCTCGGGCTTCTCGCCAGGCGGCGCACCAGAGCCGACCGTTTGAGGATCGGTGATCCCGGCAGGGTCCGTGCTCGTGATCGTCTCGGGCTGTGCGTCAAGCCGAGTGGGGTCGCCGGGCGCTGGCGCAGGAACAAACCTCGTGACCGGCTGACGATACTGCTGCGGGTTCGTGTTCGGCACCGGCTGCGGCAATCCCTGCGGAGCGCGCAACGGCTGCGCATTCGGCGGCTTCGAATTGTCCGGGTTGAACACGTACGGGATCAACGGATCGAGCGGGTAGGGCACGCCCTGCGGCAACACCGGAGGCAGCGGCTTGTTCGCCATTTCGTCTTCCAACTGCTGCTGCGTCACAGGCGTTGGACCAAGCGACGACACACAGCCAGTGGGCACCACGTACCAGCCGGCCGGGCAGTTCGACGCATCGACACGATGCAGCGCCGCAACCCCTACAGCAGGCTCCCGCGTCCCATTCGATTGGACAGGCGTGGCAAAACACCAGCCGTAACCAGCAGGGCCGCCAGTTGACGACACCGAGTGGTACTCATAGTGGGACGGCGAAATCGCGTGGCTGAGGATCGGCATAGCGGTCCGACAGGTTTGCTCCCGAGTCAAAGCAGGTTGATTGTTCACCCCGTTGCCACTGGCAGAAGCAAGATACCGATATCCGTCCGACAGCGTCGGCGTGTACGGCTGACCGTTTTCATCGACAAAGCACGTGCGAGCCCACGACCCGCCCTGCTTCTCGAAGCAGTTCGACGCAAGCCATGCCACAGCAAGAGGAAGCCCAACACCGGGAATAGCACCACGCGCCGCTGCGCCAGCAAGCGCGCGCGCTGTGCCGGGACCGAAACGCAAGGCCGCCGATGTGGCAGGCGCACCAGGGAGCACCGGCCCAGGCACCCGCGTGTACGGCTTCTTTTCGAGAAGCCCCTCGAGCGGCGTTGAGCCACCAGGGGTGTAGGTTCCACCGCCCATGCCGGGCGGCGACGATGGCGAGATGAACGCAGCGGAGGCAGCAGCCGCAGCGAACATCAGGGCCAGCCCTACCAGTTTTGCACGAGCAGCCATGCGGCCCCCAAGATGGCAACGAGCGTTGCCCAGAACTCAGGCGTTGCCATAGTCGGAGCCCGTTTCTCCGCGCAGCGCGCGGGTGATGAATTGGATGCAAAAGACGCCGATCCAGGCGGCGGCGATCATCCAACCGAGACTCATCGCGTCCTCGGCCTGGAGCATGTTGCAGGGCTGCGCCGTGAACGGCGCAACGTGCGTGATCGCTGTACCGCCGCCGACCGGCGACAGGATGTAGGTGATCGAGTTTTCATCGATCGTGGAAGCGCTCACGGTGTGAGCGGTCCCGGCTTGGCCGACGATGACGCCGACCATGGTTGACGCTTGAGCCTGCGCCGCCTCGGTGGCGGTCGCATAGCACGTTGAGCCCACTTGGAAGGCCATCGGTTTACCTCGGCATGGTGATGGCTTTCGCCAGGTGCTTCAACGCGAAAACGCTGACGTACGCCGCAAGGACGGCGCCAGCGACCCACAGCGCGCCCTCCAGGCCGCCCTGGAGAGCTTCCCGGAGAGCGGCGGGCATCACAGGCCCTTGCGGATGAACTTGAAGGCGTAGACGGCCACGATGGCCGCGAGCACGATGCCGGCGACGGTGAGGGCGTCGGCTTGCAGAGCCGTCAGCGCGGTGCTGACGTTCTCGGGCACTGCGGCCATGGCCGAGCCACCGAGGGCGACGAGGGACGAACCGATGGCGGCGGGGCGGACGAAGCGAGCGAACTTGTTCATTGGAAACTCCAGTGTTGAACTGGTGGTCCCGGAAATCGGGATTGCACCGGAAGGCCCTCGGCGTCTCGCGACGTTGGAGGGCTATCCGTTGAAATCACTTAAACAGCCAGCCGACTACGGCAATTGCGGCGAGCGCGCCGAGCTTCCAAACGAAGCTGCGGCCGAAGGTTTGGATCAGCCACCGCACGACAATCTCCTGGCGGCTTCGCGGCGATTTCTCTCTTCGAGCCGGTAGGCCAGTTCCGCCCAACGCTCAGCCCGACGCTCCCATTCCTGCGCACGCTTAGTGAACGAGACGCGAGCACCACGCTTGCGCACGACCTCGCCAGCGAAATCGAGCGCCTTTGTGCACAACCAGCCGCCGACGACCGCGAAGAAAGCACAGATCGCGGCCCACATGCCGACCACCTCGAAAATCAGGTGGAACTGTTCGTTAGACAACGTCATACGAACACGTAGGCGAGGGCGTTCAACAGGCCGTAGCCGGCGAACGCGGAGAGGGTGAAAAGGGCGATTCGCATCGATGCTCCTCAGTAATCGTTCGATGTTCCGATGCAGTCGAGCTAGAGCAGCAGGTGCATCACTCCACAGCGTCAAGGGTCATGTCCACCGGAGTGACCATAGTGGTCTCACCGGTGTCCTTGTCCGTCGTGCGGAACGCCTTGCGCGTGTACCCGCCAACCTTGCAACGCTGCTCGATCTCGTCGCCAACAGAACCGAGCGAAGCCTTGCTGCGGATCTCGACGACCTGCGGGCGGCTGTACGCATCGGGCGCCGGCGTGAGCAGCCGCGTGTAGTGCGTGCCATCGTGGCGGCGGCGAGCGTCGATGCGACCCTTGACCAGGACCTCCATCGGAACAACTGCCGTTTTCGCATGCGAAAGTGGGGAAGGGGAGGCCATCGGTTGCACAACTGCGTTCATCTCATTACTCCTACGCCGCTAGGCGCATCAAATCCCGGCTGACGTGGTACTCGGGGCGGTTCCGAGCCGGTTGATTGCAGAACCGCCTGTCGCCCCTCATGGGCGTGAAGTCATGGATCAAGGAATCGTTCGCCACCAGGACGATGTCGCTGCCGCGCCAGCTCACGCCCGCTTCCTCGAGGAGCTTGCGGCTGCGATAGAACGCGGTCTTGCTGTAGCGCTCGCGGGCCTTCTCGTCGCCACGTGTGGCCATCGTTTGCCAGAAGGCGTGCAGAAAGTGGGCGCGCTTCGGCTCATAGAGCTTCTCGAGGCGCTGCCACACGGCCTCTTCGGTTCGTACGGTGTCCATGCCTTGTTTTCCTTCGCGAAGGATTCGCTCGATCTCGCTGTCGTGAATGCGCTGCAGGTATTCGTCGCTGAGCTCGGCCGCCGTGGGATTGCGGCCGAAGTCGTACTGCAGCTTGTCGGAGTGAATCTCGACCTCGACGCGCAAGCGCCGATCGGCGAGACGTTGAAGCGCTTTCAGCTTCCGCTCTACGCGCTCGGGGTTCTTCTCGTCAGTCCCGTGCAGATGGTCGAAGAGGGTGCGGAAGAAGCGGCGCAGCCTGGCGTAGTCGTGAACCTTGAATTCCGAGCCCTTGTGATAGAACTTCACGGTCGTGGTCTTGCCCGGGAAGTAGATGCTCTGTGCACACTTCATTGCCTTCGCGCCGCGGCGCGGAAAGCTCATGAGCTGCATGCTGTCGAAGAACTGTTTGATGCCGGCAGGGGAGAGCACGAACACATTCGCCACGTCCACGCGATGCACAGTCCAGTTGTCGGCTGGCGGCAGATCTGTGTCGAGCAGCTTCTCGATCAGCGCGACGAGATAGCGCGCGGACTCAAGGAAGTTCGTCGGACCGCCATAGACGTTGTGGCCGAGCAGCACTTTGTGCACGCTGGCCTCGACGAGTAAGTAAGGCTCACAGGGCTGCAGTCGGACGCGGCCGTTCTTGTCGGCTACGTGCTCCTCGTGCATCGGCTTGATCCCAATCCGAGCATCCCAGCTGCCGAGCAGCTCGCCGGCGTGCAGCTCGTAGAGCACCTCACCGGTGCCGAGGTGCATGCCCGAGCGCAGGATGCATTGCTGCTCGATGCGCCGCATGACGGACAGATCCATGAACGGCGAACGGAGCTTGATCGTGTCGTAGGCCACGGCTCAGCGATCTCCGCTCATCAATTGGGACTCTTCATAGCGCTCGGCGTAGTGCACAGACTCCCACCGCGCACGCTCAGCGAGCAGTTTCCCGAATCCGGGACTGTCAGGCGGTGCTACCACGCCCGCCTGACAAAAATTCGGGAGCGGGGTCACCGGAAAACGGCCCGAAGCGTCGGCCTTCGGCCCGCCGCAATCGGGCTCGTTTGCCGGGCTGACGCCGTAGCCGATCAGCTCGGCGGCGAGGAGACGCACACGATGCTCATCCTCGAAGATCTCGCGATCGACTCGCGGATTGCGCTCGCAACGTTCGAGGCGAGCGAGCACGAAGAACCAGAGGCGCAGGAAATGGCGAGCCTGCGTGCTCATGAGCACACCTCGGGGCCAACTCCAAGCTGGCAGTTCTCCTCGCGTCCCTCTAGCGCCATAATCGCCCTCACGATTAATAACTGGCGAACTTCATATCCGCCAGAGTTACTACTATCCGGGCGGGATAATATCTGTCGGAGTTACGTTATGAATCAAGTTGAAGAACTAAATTTCCTGATCGACAAGGCTTCCGCGATAGCCGGAAGCGATTACAAGCTCGCCAAGATGATTGGCTGCATGCCGCAGAACGTGAGCAACTGGCGACACGAACGGGCCTCCTGCTCCCCGGAAAACAGAGCCTTGCTTGCGGCCGTAGCAGGCCTGGATCCGATCGCAGAGCTTGCACGCGCGGTAGTCGAGAAGCACGCGGGCACGTCGAAGGGAGACATGCTGATGAAAGCCTTGGGAAAGGCTTCGCTAGCGACTGGCGCGGCCCTGGCTTCCGCTGGCGCAGCCGCACACCAGATTTTTTCGACGGTCCAGACAGCTACCGGGCTGGGTGAGCTTTTGAATCGAATTACACAATGTGTGTTATGTTAAACACAAGCCAGGCATTTCGCGATAGGCAGTGCTCGCAACGCGATCCGGCCCATGGCCGACCTCCCGCAGTCGATCCGATGCCCGCCCGCTCGCCTACTTCAGCCGTACGTTCATCTCTTGCGCAAACACACGCTTCCACTCCTCGATGATCGACTCGGTGACGAGCGACGCGTGGGCAGCGATGCTGAGTGCCAGGTGCGGCGCGCCGCTGGCGCTGGGCACCGCGGTGCCCATGCCGAAGCCGTCCGTCACCACCGTTCCCTGGCTCAAGGCGAAGCCGGTCTTTCGCGCCATGCGCACCGCACCGCGCACGCTCTGAGGGTTGAGGCGGGGGTACGGCTTCAGCCCCGGCGCGATCAGTTCGATGATCTGTTCGCCATGCTCCTTGTCCAGCGCCGCCAGCAACGCAGTGGCGCCCGCCCCCACGCCGAGCAGGCGCCGCTGGCCGACTTCGACGGGCACGAAGCGCATGAGCGCCTGGCTGTCCGCCTTGGCGAGACAGACGGCTTCGACACCGCTGCGTCGCATCAGGTACGCGGTGGCGCCGGTTCGGTGTGAGATCGCCGTGAGCACGGGCCGCCAGTGCGCCACTTCGAGCATGCTGGCGGACGGCGCGAGGCTCAGCTCGTGGACCAGCTCGCCCAAGCGGTAGCGCTTGTCCTGCTCGGGCGCGCTGGCAAGCCGCTCCTCTATCAGGCAGCGCAGGATGCGGTGCGCGGTGGAGCGCGCCAGCACGCAGTCGCGCGCCACCTCTGCCAGCGTGGCGCCCTCGGCGCCGGCCTTGCCCAGCGCGCGCAGCACGGCCGCGGCGCGCCTGATCGCCTGCGTCCCGTCGGGTGCGGCTGGTTCAGGACGAGAAGAAGTGCCCATGATGTGGAACAGTTGCGGCCGTGATTTCCCTTGCCGATGGATCAAGGTGCTGGATACCTTCGTGCAGATGCGCAGAATTCAATGCCCGAGTATCCCACCATGTGGTTGATACCAACTTCACCCAAGCCGCAGAGGAGCACGAACGACATGGGCCCCATCTTTTCCATTCCGCCTTCCGGTCGCCGGCGCAGCCTGCTGCTGGCAGCCACGGCCGCCGCCGCACTGGGCGGCATCGCTTCGTGGCCCGCCTCGGCGCAAGGCACCTTCCCCGACAAGCCGGTGCGCATCGTCGTACCGTTCGGCGCTGGCGGATCCGACTCCCTTGCTCGTGCGCTTGGCGAGAAGCTCGGCGCGCAGCTCAAGCAACCCGTGATCGTGGAAAACAAGCCCGGTGCGGCGGCCCTCATCGGCACGGAATACGCGGCCGCACAGCCGGCCGATGGCCACACCATCCTGTTCCTGGGCGGCGGCAGCCTGACGCCTGTGCTGGTCAAGGACCTGAAGTTCAACCTGCTGCGATCGATGCGGCCCGTCGTCTGCGTGGCGCGCGGCGGCATGACGCTGATGGTGCCGGGCACGCTGCCGGTGAACAACTTCCGCGAGTTCGTCGACTACGCCAAGAAGAACCCCGACAAGGTCAATTTCAGCTACACCGCGGGCAGCATCCTGCTGGCGGGCGAAATGCTGAAATCGCGTGCGGGCTTCGAGGCCACGCCGATCCCCTACAAGGGATCGACGCAGGTCGCCACCGCCCTGGTCGCCGGAGAGATCCAGATGGGCATCGACGTGCCGCTGTTCTACGTGGGCCTGATCAAGGAAGGCCGCATCAAGGCACTGGCGCATGGTGCCGCCGAGCGCTCCCCTTCCCTGCCCGACGTGCCCACGCTGGCGGAAGTCGGCGTGCCCGACCTCACCTTTGCCTTCTCGTTCGGCTTCTGGGCACCGGCCGCCACGCCCAAGCCCGTCGTCGATCGACTCAACGCCGCATTCAACGAGGTGCTGAAAGACCCCGACATCCGCGCCCACCTCGCGCAGGCCGGCGTGATACCGGTCGGTGGTGCGCCGGAGGTCCATTCCCGCCAGGTGGCGGCCGAGCAGCAGATGTGGGCGCAGGCGGCTGCGGCGATCGGCTACAAGCCGGAGTAGGCGCATGTTCTCCTTGTCAGGCAAGACGGTCGTCGTCACCGGCGGCGGGCGCGGCATCGGCCGGGGAATCTCGCTGGCGGCCGCGCGCTGCGGTGCCAACGTGGTGGTCAGCGGCCGATCGAAAGAGGCGTTGGACGAGACGCAAGCCGAACTGGAAAAGCTGGGCGTTCAGGTGCACGCCGTGGCCGCCGACATCACGCGCGCCGAAGACATCGCGCGCATCGTCGCCGAAGCGGAGCACCGGTTCGGCGCCATCGACGGCTGGGTCAACAACGCCGGCAGCGCAGCGCGCGGCGACACCGGCCCGCTGCTGGAGGTGCGCGAAGACCAGTGGGACCGTGTGGTCGACCTGAACCTGAAGTGGACCTTCTTCGCGGCGCAGGCGGCCGCGCGCGCCATGCAGCACGGCGGCTCCATCGTGAACATCACGTCGCGCAGCGCCTCGCATCCCAACCCGAACACCGGCCACTACGGCGCGGCCAAGGCCGCGGTCGAGAACCTCACGCTCACCATGGCCGCCGAATGGGGCCATCGGGGCATCCGCGTCAATGCCGTCGCGCCCGGGGTGGTGATGACCGAGGAACTGGCGAAGGTCTTCGACACCGAAGCTCGCATCCGTCGGCAGGTGGAGACAGTGCCATTGCAGCGCCTGGGAACACCCGATGACATCGGCCCGCTCTGCGCCTACCTGCTGTCGGACGAGGCGTCATGGACCACCGGTGCCTTGATCGCAGTCAACGGCGGCAGCCCTGTCCCCATGGGCTATTTGAGCTACCTCCACAAGGTGAACAACGCGTGAATTTCGAATGGACCGACGAACAGCGGGCCCTGCGGGAGCGGGTGCGCGCGCTGCTGGCGCGCGAGCTGCCGCCCGACTGGGAACACATCAGCCGTCACGGCCCGGGCTCCCCGGCGCAAACGGCGTTCTCTCTGGTGTTCTGCCCCAAGCTGGCCGCCGAGGGCCTGCTGGTGCCGCATTGGCCGGTGGCGCATGGCGGGCGCGGTGCACCGGCGTGGGAGCACTTCATCGTCGGCGAAGAGCTGTTCGCCGCGGGCGAGCCGCGCGGCCCGCAGTACATGAACGCCAACTTCATCGGCGCCACGCTGATGAAGTACGGAACGCCGCAGCAGCAAGCCCGCTACCTGCCGGACATGGCCGCGGGCCGCGCGCTGTGGTGCCAGGGCTTCTCGGAACCCTCGGCAGGCTCCGACCTGGCGTCGCTGGCCACGCGTGCAACGCTGCACGGCGACGAATACATGATTAACGGCAGCAAGGTGTGGACCTCCTACGCGGGCATGGCGCAGACCTGCTTCCTGCTGGCGCGCACCGGCGCGGGCAAGGGCGGCATCGCGATCTTCCTGGTGCCCATGGACACGCCCGGCATCACCGTGCGTCCAATCCCATCGTTGATCGGCCATGGCGACATCCACGAGGTCTTCTTCGACGACGTGGTGGTGCCCGCGACGGCACGCCTCGGCGAGGAGGGCCAGGCCTGGGCCATCATCGGCTACGCGCTGTCGCTGGAGCGGGTGGGCCTGGCACGCTATGCGTTCTCGCGCCGCGTGCTGGACCGGATGGTCTCTGAATTGAAGGCACAGGGCCGATTCGCCGATACTGCCGTCCGATCTCAAGCGGCACAGGCGCTGGCCGCATGCGAGGCGGCGCGCCTGCTGGTCTACCGCGTGGTGGACGAGCGCGCGCGCGACCTGCCGCCGAGCGCAGTCGCCAACCTGGCGCGCGTGGCCGTGGTGAAGGCCGACCATGCCGTGTCGGATTTCACGCTGGCGCATTTCAGCGACGCGCTGTGCGGCGACGGCTGGCCGCTCGTGCTGGCACACCACGAACGCGCCATCGCCGCAGGCATCGCATCGGGTGCGGCGGAAATCCAGCTCAACCTCATCGCGCACGAGTGGCTGCAGCTGCCGCGCGAACCTCGTCCGGCAAGCGCATGAACCTTGAATTCAACCCCGACCAGGTGGCCCTGCTCGATGCCGTCGAGCGCATCGCGGCGGACCACGAGGCGCGCCCGGTGCTTGGCGTGAACCACTTCGAGTTTTCCGCATCGCTGCAGGCCGACCTGACCTCCGCCGGCCTCTTCGACGCCGCGGCCGTGGAGGAGCTCGGCCCCGTGGCCGCAGCGGCGATGGTCCACCGCCTGGCCAAGCTGCCGCAGTGCCTGGAGCTTGTCGCAGCTGCGCTGGTGCTGCCCCTGCTCGCATCCGCCCTGCCCGGCCCATGCGCCCTCGTCTGGGATCGCCGCGACCGGCCCGCGCGCTGGCTGCCCGGCGCGCGCACGGTGCTCTGCATCCGCGGCAACACGGTCGAGTGCGCGGCGCTCACGGACGCCGACGCCGCAGCGCTGGACAGTCCCTTCGGCTATCCAGTCGGGCGCCTGGTCGCACCGGACATGCTCTCGTGGCGGACGCTCGACCTGGACGGCGCCGAATTGCGCCGGCTCTGGCGGGTGGGCGTTGCGGCCGAGCTGAGCGGCTGCCTCGAAGCGGGCCTGCACGCCGTGACCGCCCATGTGCGCGACCGCCGCCAGTTTGGACGCCCCCTGGGCGCGTTCCAGGCTGTCCAGCATCGGCTGGCCGCCGCGGCAGTGCAGGTGGAGGCTGCGCGCTGGCTTGCGCTGCAGGCGGCACACAGCGGGAGCGCCACCGATGCCGCCTGCGCGCTGGCGCACGCACAAGGATGCACGCCCGCCATCACCTACGACCTGCACCAGTTCATGGGGGCCATGGGCCTGACGCTCGAACATCCGCTGCACCGATGGACCACGCGCGCCAAGATGTTGCGCTCGGACCTGGGCGGCGCCGAGGCGCAGCAGCTGGCACTCGCGGCCGCAGCCTGGAATCTGGAGGAAGCAGCATGAAAAACGACACGCGCACCCGCATGCCGCTCACCGGCGTCAAGGTCCTCGACCTGAGCCGCATCCTGGCGGGGCCACTGGCCGCACAGGCGCTGGCGGACCTCGGTGCGGAAGTCATCAAGGTCGAGCGCCCCGGCAACGGCGACGAGGCGCGCCGCTGGGGGCCGCCGTTCCTGAAGGACCGCGACGGCAACGACACGCGCGAGTCGCCCATGTACCTGTCGGCCAACCGCAACAAGCAGTCGATCACCATCGACATCGCAAGTGCCGAAGGGCAAGACCTGGTGCGCCGCCTGGTCGCGCGCTCCGACGTGCTGATCGAGAACTTCAAGGTCGGCGACCTGGCGCGCTACGGGCTGGACCATGCATCGCTGCGAACGCTGAATCCGCGGCTCATCTACTGCTCGGTCACCGGCTTCGGCCAGACAGGCCCGAAGAGCCACCTGCCGGGATACGACACCGTGTTCCAGGCCATGAGCGGCATGATGAGCGTGACCGGCTTGCCGGACGGCGTGCCCGGTGGCGGCCCGATGAAGACCGGCCCGAGCCTGGCCGATTTCATTGCCGGGCAGTACGCGGCCTCGGGGGTGCTGGCCGCGCTCTACGAGCGCGACGGTCCCAATGGCACGGGCATGGGCCGGCACATCGACATCGCGTTGCTCGACTGCACCATCGCCGCCCAGACGCATTCGGTCATGACGTATCTCGCGGCCGGGGTGGTGCCGCCGCGCCGCGGCACCGAAGGCAACGGTGGTCTGCCTTCGCAAGCCTTCGAATGCGCCGACGGCGGCATCATCGTCATCTGCGGCAGCGAAGCGCAGTACCGATCGTTCTGCCACGTGCTGGGCCACCCGGCGCTGGCCGACGACCCTCGCTTCGTCACCAATTCCGAGCGCCTGGCGCACCGGCGGGAACTGGCCGAGGTGTTCAACGCCCTCACCCGGCAATGGCGCGCCGGCGAGCTGCTGGCGGCGCTGGAGCAAACGGGCATCCCCAGCGGCCCGATCAATCGCTATGCCGAAGTGTTCGCCGATCCGCAGGTGGTGCACCGCGGCGTGACGCAGCGCGTACCGCACCCCACGGCCGGCGAAGTGACGCTGTGCGTCAACCCGATCCGCTTCACGGGGACCCAACCGCCGCCGCCCACCGCGCCGCCGACCATCGGCGAGCACACCGACCGCATTCTGCGCGACGTGCTCGACATGGACCCGGCCGAGATCGCAGCCCTGCATGCGCGGCGCATCGTCTGAGGACGCATCTATGACGCGTGGTTTCGGGACCCTCCTGTGCGACATGTCGGGCGCAGGCGTCGCCACGCTCACCCTCAACCGTCCCGCGTCGCTGAACGCCCTGAGCCGGCAGATGGCCGATGAACTGACCGACGCACTCACGCGCCTTGCCGCCGAGCCCCAGCTGCGCGTGCTGGTCCTGCGCGGCGCAGGCGATGCCTTCTGCGCGGGTGGCGACGTGCGCGACATGGCCGGCCACGGCGCACGGCAGGCGACCGAAGCGCTCGAAGGCATGGCCCGGTACCGCCGGCTCGTGCTCGCGCTGCATGGCTTCCCGCGGCCGGTGATCGCCGCCGTCGACGGCGTGGCCTTCGGCGCGGGCATGAGCCTCGCGCTGCTGGCCGACATCGTGCTGCTCAGCGATCGCGCCAGGCTCTGCATGGTGTTCCAGCGCATGGGCCTGATGCCCGACTGCGCGGCGCTCTACACCCTGCCTCGCCTGGTCGGGCTGCAGCAGGCCAAGGCGCTCGCGCTGTCGGCGCGCGAGATCGACGCGGCCGAGGCGCAAGCCATGGGCCTGGCCCTCGAAGTGCTGCCTTGGCGATCGCTGCATGCACGCGCGAACGAACTGGCCGCCGCGATCGCCAAGGGTTCGCCCACCGCGCTCTCGCTGACCAAGCAGGCACTGGACGCATCGCTGCAGAGCGACCTGCCGACGATGCTCGCCATGGAGGCGAGCGCGCAGGCCATTGCCCTGGCCAGCGAGGCGCACCGGATTGCGGCGCAGGCTTTCGTGCGGAAAGAAGAACCGACCTACGTCTGGCCCGCGCGATCCGCAGCGACCGGGCAGTAGGTGGCGCCCTACAACTTTCGGGTCCATCGATAACGCAATCTTATCGATCCGCGCAATCACAGTATTGGACGCGTCGTGGGGTACCGATTCCAATGCGCAACCATGGAGACACCGCTGATCGCCGCCAGCCTGAGATGGCTGTTCACCGAATGGCCGCTGGCCGAACGCTTCCGCGCGGCGGCCGCCTGCGGCTTCCGCGCGGTGGACCTGAGCCTGCCCTACGAGCTACCGCTGGCAGAACTGCGCGCGTCGCTGCTGCGCCATGACCTGCGCTTCCTCTACCTGCTGGCCGCACCGGGCGATTGGGGCGCCGGCGATCGCGGTCTGGCCGCCGTGCCCGGGCGGCAGGAAGAATTTCAGGCCGGCATGCACGAGGCGATACGTTATGCACTGGAACTCGGCCGCCCGCTGATTCACCCCCCGGCCGGCAACGTGCCCGAGGGTGCCGACCCGGCCGAATGCGCGCATTTGCTGCTCGACAACCTGCGCTGGGCCTGCATGCGGGCCTCCGAGCACGGCCTGCGCGTCGTGCTGGAGCCGGTGTGCCGACGTGACTTCCCGAGGTACCCGGTCAACACCGTGCACCAGGTGATCGATCTGGCCGAGCGCATCGGTGCGGCCAATCTCGGCATCGTGCTGGACTTCCATCACGTGCAGTGGGAGCACGGGCACGACATGGCGCAAGTGCATGCCGAACTGCGCCGCGCAATGCCGTTGCTGTCTTACGTGCAGATTGCCTTTGCGCCGGATCGCCGGGGCCCCGACGAATCGGGACACGACGTGCACGCCATCATCGTCGAAGCGCAACGCCTCGGTTATCGTGGCGCATTCAGTTGCGAGTACCGGCCCACCGGCAGCTCGCGAGCGAGCCTGCGTTGGGCAGATCGTTATGGCATCCGCGCCACTCCAGGATGGCAAGAGGAGACGCAACTTTGACTTGTATGCACCGCCGCTCGCTGCTGTCGCTGGGCCTCGCATGGGCCGCCGGCGCGCGCGCGCAGTTCGCCGCCGCGGACAAGCCGATCAGGTTGATCGTGCCCTACAGCGCGGGAGGCTCGCTCGACACCATCGGGCGCTCCCTGGCTGAAGGCATGAGCCGTGACCTCGGCGTGCCGGTGATCGTGGACAACCGCACCGGCGCCTCGGGCACGATCGGCGTGGCAGCGGCCGCGCGTGCCGCGCCCGACGGCCGCACGCTCCTCCTCGGCGGGTCCAGCACACATGCGGTGCTGCCGGCGGCATCGCCCAGACTGCCCTACGACGCGGTGGCCGACTTCACCCCGATCTCGATGGTCGCCGAGGTGGAGAACGCGCTGGTCGTCAGCCCAACGCTGCCCGTCAAGAGCATGGCCGAGCTGGTGGCCTATTGCAAGGCGCGGCCCGGGCAGCTGGCTTTCGGTTCCTCGGGCGCGGGCGGCATCACGCACCTGGCCGGCGAGCTGTTCAGGATGGCCGCAGGCGTGGACGCGATCCATGTGCCCTACAAGGCGAACTCCGAAGTCGACGTGGCCTTGCTGAGCGGGCAGCTCCAGTTCGCCTTCGCCACGCTCGCGACGGCCATCCCGCACATCCGGGCTGGCCGCATGCATGCGCTCGCGCTGGCCAGCACGCAGCGCTCGGACTTTCTGCCGGCGCTGCCCACCACGGCCGAAGCCGGATTTCCGGGGATCGTCGCGGTGTCCTGGGCGGCCCTGTACGGGCCCGCGAAGCTGGACGCCGCCGAGGTCGCGCGGCTGAATGCGGCAGCCCAGAGCTCGCTGGAGCGACCCGAGTTGAAGGCGCGCTTCAACGCGATCGTCACGCGCGTGCTTGCAAGCACGCCGGAAGAACTGGCCGACTACCAGAAGCGCGACCATGCGCGCTGGCGCCGCGTGGTCCAGGCCGCCGGCATCAAGCTGGAAAGCTGAGCTACGCCCCGCCTGGGGCGCTCCCCAACCTCGAACTCGATCGCAGCGGGCATCGAGCGGCGCAGCCCGCCCGGACGCCCCCGATGGCCGTTGCCCCCAACGGGCTTAAAGTCGGCGAGGATTGACGAGCAAACCTTCACCTACATGAACCTGCGCCGCCTTCGCTATTTCGTCGTGCTGGCAGAGGAGCTGCACTTCGGGCGCGCCGCGCAGCGCCTGCATGTAGCCCAACCCGCGCTCACGCAGAACGTCCAGGCGCTCGAGGCCGAGTTCAACGTCGCGTTGCTGGCCAGGTCGAGCCGCCGCGTCGAGCTCACCGAGGCCGGCGCGGTGCTGTTCGCCGAGGCGCAGCGCCTGCTCGAGCTGGCGGATCAGGTCGGCCACCGCATGCATGCTTTCGTGCTCGGCCGCGAAGGCACCCTGCGCTTGAACTTCGCCCGGTCGGCGGCCGGCGGTGCCTCGAGCGCGATCGTGGAGATGCTGCGCAGCGAGGCGCCCGCGCTGCAATTGCAGATCAATTCCCAGTACACGGCCAAGAGCATCGAGGATCTGCTCGACGGCAAGCTCGACGCGGCTTTCGTGCGCTCGCCGCTGGAGCTGGCAGACCCGGCAGTCGGTCAGTTGCAGGTGCTGCCGATCGGCAGCGAGGCGCTCGTGGTCGGCTTGCCGCGATCCCATCGCCTGACGCGGCGCCAACGCATCCGTGTCGCGGACCTCGCCGACGAACCGATCGTGACCGGATCCGCCGAGCGCGCCCCGGGCTTCTATCGCATGATGTTCGGCCAGATCTGGGGCGAAGGCTCTCCGCGGATCGTCCTCCACGAGCCCGACGAGGAGCACATGCTGCGCGCCGTGGCCGCGGGAACCGGTCTCACGATCCTCACCGAGTCACGTGCAAGGGCCATCCAGGTCCAGGGCGTCGCCATACGCCGGTTCGCGGCGCCGGAGCCGCGCGCGGGATTGGCGCTGGTTTGGCTGGCGGGCAATCTCAACACCGCACTGGCCGCGCTGGTCGACGTCGCGCATCGGTTCGTCTCGCAGCCCCCCGCCTGACCGCGACGGGCCCCGCCCCGCCCCGCTCCGCCCTGCCCTGCCCTGCCCTGGACTATCGATCGGATTTACTTATCGATCGGGCGAGCAACAGTATTGGACGCGACCCGGGCCGGCTTTTCTAATCGTCGGCAGGAGACCAACCATGTTCGATATCACATCTGCCTGCGGAGTGAAGACGGGGCGAGCCCGATGAACGGCGCCACGAGCCTGGTGAAGACGCTGCTGGCCTCGGGCGTCGACACCTGCTTCGCCAACCCCGGCACGAGCGAAATGCACTTCGTCGCGGCGCTGGACACCGTGCCCGGGATGCAATCCGTGCTCGGTTTGCAAGAGAACGTCGTGACGGGCATGGCCGACGGCTATTTCCGCATTGCGCGCAAGCCGGCCTGCACACTGCTGCACTGCGGCCCGGGCTTCGCCAACGGCATGGCCAACCTGCACAACGCCCGCCGGGCGCGCAGCGGCATCGTCAACATCGTGGGCGACCAGGCGACCTTCCACCGTCCCTTCGACGCGCCGCTGACTTCCGATACGGCGGGCATGGCGCAGACCGTCTCGGCCTGGGTGCGCACCAGCACGCATGCGGCAGAGCTCGGCCGCGATGCCGTCGAGGCGATCGGCGCCGCACGCGCTTCAGGCGGCCAGATCGCCACACTGATCCTGCCCGCCGATGTGTCGTGGGAGGAAGGCGGCAAGGTCGGCGCGCCGAAGGCGGCACCCGTGTCGCCGCCGATCGATCCCTCGGCCATCGAAGGCGCGGCCCGCATGCTGCGCGGGCGGGACGACGTGCTGCTGCTGCTGGCCGGCGGCGCCGTACTGGGCGAAGCGCAGCGCCTGGCCTGGCGTATCGCAAAGGCGACCGGCGCCATGTTGATGGCCGACTTCGTGAACGCACGCCTCGAGCGTGGGCGCGGCCGCCTGCCGATCGATCGAGTGCCGTACGCGCGTGATGAGGCGCTGGCGGCGCTCGGGCGTTACCGGCAGATCGTGCTGGTGAACGCGCGCCCGCCAGTCGCCTTCTTCGGGTACCCCGGCGTGTCGTCGCTGCAGTACGCGCCGGGCACCCGGTTCCATGTGCTGTCGCGGCCCGACCAGGATGCGGAGGAAGCCCTGCGCGCGCTGGCCCAGGCGTTGGACGTGCCGGATGCCGAAATGCCCGATGCCGGACAGCGGCCTGAACCCGCACGCGGCGCACCGTCGCCCGAAGGCCTGGCGCAGACGCTGGCCGCGCTGATGCCCGAGGACGCCATCGTCTCCGAGGAAAGCGCCACCTACGGCCGCCACTTCTACCGCTTCACCCACAGTGCACCCGCGCATGATTGGCTGCACCTTACCGGTGGTGCCATCGGCGACGGCATGCCCGTGGCCACGGGTGCCGCACTGGCGGCAGGCCGTCAGCGTCGCGTGATCAGCCTGCAGGCCGACGGCTCGGGCATGTACACGGTGCAGTCGCTGTGGACCCAGGCCCGCGAGCAGCTTCCGGTGACGACCATCATCATCAACAACGGCAAATACAACATCCTCATCGGCGAATACCGCAAAGTCGGCGCCGGGGCCACGCCGGGCACCACTGCGATGTCCATGCTGGACCTGGGCAATCCGCCGCTGAACTGGGTCAGCCTGGCCCACGGCATGGGCGTGGAGGCCGCCAGGGCCACCACCCTCGAGCAATGCGCCGACCTCATGCGCGCCAGCTTTGCCCGGCGCGGTCCGTTCCTGATCGAGCTCATGGTGTGAGTTGGCCGATTGCAGCTGCAACTGAAACGAAGGAGACACGCATGAACACCCTCGACATCGGCAACCGTGGGCCGCGCCCGGTCAGACGCCGGACGGTCCTTGCCGCCGGCCTCGGGCTGGCAGCGACGATTGCGCACGCCCGCGTTGCGCTGCCCATGCGCAAGGTGACCATGATTCTTCCATTCGGCCCCGGCGGATCGGCGGATGTGATCGCGCGTGCGCTGGGTGCGGGCATGGCCGAGGAACTCGGCCTGCCGATCGTCATGGACAACCGCCCCGGCGCGTCGGGCGCCATTGCCGCGTCCGCCGCCGCGCGAGCGCCCGGCGACGGATCGACGCTGTTCTTCGGCGCATCGTCGACGCAGTCCGTGCTGCCGAACGTGCGGACCTCGCTGCCGTTCGATCCGGTGGCCGATTTCACGCCGATCTCGATGGTGGCGGAGGTCGAGAACGCGCTGGTGGTCACGCCCTCGATGCCGGTGCGGTCCGTCGGCGATCTCGTCGCGGATGGCAAGGCACGCCCCGGGAAACTGGCCTACGGCTCCTTCGGCGTCGGCAGCATCACCCATCTCGCAGGCGAGCTCTTCAAGATGTCGGCCGGCATCGACATGCTGCACGTTCCCTACAAGACCGCGACGGACCAGGACGTGGCGCTGATGACCGGCGAACTGCAGTGCGCCTTCGTCACCCTGGCTTCGTCCATGCCGCACATCCAGGCCGGAAAGATGCGGGCGCTGGCCGTGGCCAGCCGCGAGCGGTCGCCGTTCCTGCCGCACGTGCCGTCCACGGCCGAGGCGGGTCACCGGGCTGTTGTGGCGGTGTCGTGGGGAGCGCTCTACGCCCCGCGCAAGTTGGACCCGGCGCTGGCGACCACCTTCAACGCCGCCGTGCGGGCGGCGCTGGAGCGCCCGGATGTACGCCAACGCCTGGCCACCATCCACGTGCGACCGATGGCGAGCTCGCCGCAGGCGCTCGCTGCGTACCAGGCGGACGACCGGGCGCGCTGGGCCGAGGTGGTCAAGGTCGCCCGCATCCGGCAGGAGGCTTGAGCATGATCCGGCTCGATCCCAATCTGCGCTGGCTGTACACCGAACTCCCCATGGCCGAGCGTGCCGCTGCCGCGGCGGCCGATGGATTCCGGGGCGTCGAAGTGGCGTTTCCGTACGCGATCGCGGCGCGCGACTACCGCGCTGGCCTCGAGGCGTCGGGCCTGGCGCTCGTGCAGATCCTTTCGCCGACCGACTGGGACGCGGGTGAGCGCGGACTGACGTGCCTGCCCGGCCGGGAGGACGACTTCCGCGCCACGATCCGGGCCGCCGTCGCCTACGCCGTCGAATGCGGCCGGCCATTGGTCCACGCGCCGCTGGGCAACGTGCCCGCCGGTGCCAAGCGGGCCGACTGCATCGCCGTGGCGCGCGAGAACCTGCGCTGGGCTGCCGACGTGGCTGGCGCGCACGGGCTCACGGTCCTGATCGAGGCTTGCTGCAGCGCACGAATCGCCGACTACCTGCTCCATGCCAACAGGGATGCGGTGGCCCTGATCGAATCGGTGGCGCGCAGCAACCTGAAGCTGTGCTTTGACACCTATCACGTGGCGATGGAGGGGAACGCGCTGGCGGAGGATCTCGACATCGCCTGGCCGCACGTCGGGCACGTGCAGATCGGCAACGCACCCGGGCGCCACGAGCCAGGCGAGGGTGAACTGGACCTGCAGGCCTTCCTCGGGCTGCTGGAGCGGCGCGGCTGGAGCGGCTGGGTCGGGCTGGAGTACACGCCGCGCCGCACTACCAGCGACTCGCTGGCCTGGGCGCGCGCGCTGGGCCTGCTGCCGGAGCATGTGCAATGAGCAGCGCCAAGGGGGCACCAGTGACCGAAGTGCAGGCCCTGATCGGCACCTGGCGCCTGCTGTCGTTCCGCATCCTCTACGACGACGGCGGCGTGGAGTTTCCGATGGGTGCCGATGCCGAAGGCCTGATCGTCTACACGCACGCCGGCTTCATGACCGGCGCGCTGATGCAGCGTGGCCGGCCGAAGTTTTCGGCGGTGCGCGCCTCGGTGGCCGAGCGCGGCATCGGCTCGGCCGACGAGATCGTTGCCGCCTTCAACGGCTATTTCTCGTACTTCTGCCGCTTCGAGACCGATCCGGCCCAACGCAAGCTGACGCACCGCGTCATCGGCTGCCACCTTCCGGATTGGGAAGGCCGCACGCTGGAGCGGTTCTGGCAGTTCGAGGACGCCGGCGACCGACCGCGGCTCGCGCTGCGCTCCGCGCCGCTGTCGATCAACGGCCGCCCGGCCTGCAACGAGTTGAAGTTCGTGCGCGAGCCGGACGTTCTCCCGAGCGGGGTGGGCGCATGAGGGCCGTGCTCATCGCGCGCGACGACAGCGGCGCGCCGCAGCCTCGGCTGCAGGAGGTGCCGGAAGCCGTGCCCGGTCCGCGCGAAGTGCTGGTCAGGGTGCTCGCGGCCGGCATGAACCGGGCCGACCTGTCGCTGAAGACCGGCCACTTCCGTGCCATGACGGGCAGCGGGCCGGCCGGCGTGGCCGGGCTCGAGATGGCCGGCGAGGTCGTGGGCTACGGCGCGGAGGTGCGGGCCTTCGGCCTCGGCGACAAGGTCATGGCGATGTGCAGTGGCGCGCACGCGGAGCGGGTCTGCGTGGACGAACGCCTGCTCATGCGCGTGCCCGCCGGCGTGGAGGCAATACAGGCGGCCGCCTGGCCGGCCGCGCTGATGACGGCGCATGACGCGCTCGTCAGCAACGGGCGCCTGGCGCGCGGCGACCATGTGCTCGTGCAGGCCGCGAGTTCGGTGGTCGGCATCGCCGCGGTGCAACTGGCACGGCTGCTCGGCGCCGGGCAGGTGATCGGCACCAGCACCTCGACCGACAAATGGGAGCGCCTGCGCGCGCTGGGCGTGACCCTGGCCGCGCACAGCGGCCCCGCGCTCGAGGCCGCCGTGCGGGAAGCGACGAACGGCCATGGCGTGGACGTGGTGGTCGACCACCTGGGCGCTCCCGCGCTCGCCGAGAACATGGCCTGCGCAGCGCTCGGCGCGCGCATCGTGAGCGTGGGACGCATGGGCGGCACGGCCGGGCCGGTCGACCTCGACCTGCTTTCGCTCAAGCGGCTGTCGCTGGTGGGCGTGACCTTTCGCACGCGCACCGCCGACGATGTGGCCGCGCTCATCGCGCGCATGCTCGCCGACGTGGCCCCGCTGCTGCAGGCCGGGCGCTTCAGCATGCCGATCGACAAGATGTTCGCGCTGGACGACGTGGCCCAGGCCCATGCGTGGATGAAGTCGCGCCAGCAATTCGGCAAGGTGATCCTGCAACCATGACACAAGAAGAAGACAGAACCCAGCGGATCGCCTGGATCACCGGCGCGGGCTCCGGGATCGGACGCGCCGCCGCGCTGGCCCTGGCGCAGGCCGGCCACGTCGTCGTCCTGTGCGGCCGCCGGGCCGACGCACTGCAGGCCGTGGCCCGACTGGTGGCCGTGCAGGGCGGCACGGCGCACAGCTTCGTGCTGGACGTGACGGACAGCGAGGCCGTCGCCTCCACCTTCGTGGCCATCGAACGCGACGTCGGACCCGTCGACGTGCTGGTGAACAGCGCCGGCATCAACGTCACGGCGCGGTCCTGGGCCGAGGTCGGCATCGCCGACTGGCGCCGGATCGTGGACGTGAACCTGACCGGCACCTTCCAGTGCATGCACGCCGTGCTGCCCTCGATGCGGGCCCGGCGCGAGGGCCTCGTCGTCAACGTCGCGTCGTGGGCAGGCCGACATGCATCGCCGATCGTCGGGCCGGGGTACAACGCGACCAAGCATGCGGTGGTCGCGCTGACGCACAGCTTCAACATGGAGGAAGGGCGCAACGGCTTGCGCGCCTGTGTGCTCATGCCCGGCGAGACGGACACGCCGATCCTCGACCAGCGGCCGGTGCCCGTGCCGGCGCAGGAGCGCGCCCGCATGCTGCAGGAGGACGAACTGGGCCGGACCATCGCCTTCGTCGCCGGCATGCCGGCGCGGGTCTGCGTCAACGAGATCCTGATCAGCCCAACGCACAACCGGGCTTTCGGCGCATGAGTGGCCGGGCGAAGCAGCGCAGGCAAGGGGCCATGGCCCGCCTGCACGCCACAGGAACCTCGCGCGGGCCACACAGCCTGCTACTGCTCGATGATTGCGTTGACTAGAACAGACCTCGACTCACCGATGTGCTTTTTCAGCAACTCGCCAGCGCGTGCAACCTCGCCAAACCTGACGGCAAGAAGAATTTCCACATGATCGGCACTCGAGGTCGGATCCCAGTCTTCGGCTTGGGTGGCACCAATCATGTAGCGTGTTCTCGCGACGTGGAGTTCCCTGATCGAATCGAGCAAGATCGGCATGCCGCAGGGCTCGTACAAGGCCATATGAAAGCGCCGGTTCGCCTCTTCCCAATCTCGCATGTTCTTGGCTTTTTCGCTCGCGGCGATGGCCGCTTTCGCCAGCGCAAGGCTGGCGTTGGTCATCTTCTTCATCGCCTCGGACAGCGCTAGTGGTTCCAAAGCTTGACGCATCAACGTGATTTCGACGACAGACGCGAGATCCAAAGGTGCAACCCGCACACCCTTCCTGGCGATTGCAACCAGCAGCCCCTCGGACTGAAGCTGCCGGAATGCTTCCCGCACCGGGATGTGGCTGGTGCCGAACTCCTTGGCGATCGCGTCCTGAAGGACTTTCTCGCCTGCCTTGAGCGTGCCATTGACGATCCGCTCCTTCAGGATGCGCGCGATCTTCTCGGACCACGGCAAATTCGATAGATCGTTCGACATGGGGATGAATTGCTTTCGTATTGCCGGCTACAGACCCAGCGAGCCCACTCTGGCCTCGACCGCGGCGAGTATCGAACCGTCGACGACGGCCTTCTTGAGCGAGTCCAGGTCATCATGGACCCAGCGGTCCTCGCCCAGCGTTGCCGGTACGACCGCTCGTATGGCCTTGAGCGCGGCCTGGCTACCGATCCCCAGCGAAAATTGCTTCAGGTTGCGCTCGCTCAGATCGAGGGCTTGCGCAGCCAGAAGCAGTTCGACCGTGACGACCGCTTGCGCATTCTCGACCACCGTGCGGCTTCGCCGGGCAGCGAAGCACGAGTTGCTGATGTGATCCTCGGTGTTGCCTTTTGCAGGCAAGCTGGTCGCGCTGGCAGGACTGCACAGGCCCATGTTCTCAAGAACCAGACCGGTTCCCATGCTTTGCACAGTCGGGAATCCGGAATTCACGCCAGGACGCTCCGCAATCAAATTGGCAGGCAATCCGAAGTTGCAAGCCGGATCAATCAAGCGCGCGCTGCGGCGATCGCAGATGGCACCGAGATCAGTAACGACCAGAGCGAGCAAGTCCATGGCCTGTGCGATGTACTGGCCGTGGAAATGACCCGCGGAGATGATCTCGTAAGCATCTTCTTCCGGAAAGATAAGAGGGTTGTCGGTCGCGCTGTTCATCTCCGTCTGGAGAATGCCGTCGATGTAGTCGAGAGCGTCCAGAACGGGCCCATGAACTTGCGGCGCACAGCGCAGGGAGTACGCGTCCTGAATCCTCGGCGACAGAGGCGGCTTCTGCGGCAGACCGACTGCCGACTTCTCGGCATTCGGCGTTCCCCATAGAACGATCTGCCGCGCCGGTTCCGTACAGCGCGCCGAACTCTCGATGAGCTTGCGGATGGACGCGGCCACACGCCGTTGGCCTTTGTGGGGCCGCGCCAGCATGACGCGATCCTGGAAGCACGCGACATCCGCGCGCAAAGCCTCGAGCGAAAGAGCAAGCGAGACCGTTGCAGTTGAAAGCAGAGCGCGGGCGTCATGCGCTGCAAGCACCGCGTAGGCCAGGGAAGCAGTTGCCCCGTTGATCAGCGCCGTCGCGTCCTTGGCCTGCACGTCCAGGGTCGGCGCAAGGCCCGCTCGCTCGAACGCAGCGGCCGCTGAGAGCACCTCGCCCTCGTATTCGACCTTGCTCTCGGGCATTCCCATCATCGCCCCCGCCATCAGCGCCAGCGGTGCAAGATCACCACTCGCACCGACGCTGCCTTTCGATGCGACGATCGGCGTGATGCCGTGGTTGAGCATGTCGACCAAGCGGTCGACCATCGCAAGTCGAACGCCGGAGTGATTGCTTGCAAAGGCATTCACTCGCAAGACCATCATCGCCCGAACGACCTCCTTGGGCATCAACTCACCTGTGGAAGCCGAGTGCGACCGAATCAGGTTCGTCTGGAAAGCGACAACATCCTTCGCCCCGATCCGCAGGCTCTTGAGCGAGCCAACGCCGGTATTGAAGGCATACATGAGGGGCGCCGCGTCAGTCAGCCAGTTTGTCTCTATGTACTCGCGCGCCTGGGCAAGCGCTCTCCTGCACTCTTTGTCCAACTCGAGCCGTTGGTGCTCTCGTGCGACGGCGATCAGCGACGCGGGAGTCAGGCCTTTTCCATCGAGGATGACAGGAGCATGTTCGGTGTTCATAGGCTGCCCAGTTAAAAGCATATATTATCTATGAAACTTCACGGGTTCAACCCGCGGTGACTTCGTCGCTGCAGGGGCGCGCATGTACGCGCCCGCGTGGCTGAACTGATGCCTTGCTCCGGAAGACGCCAGATGTGTCCGCACACCGAACATGCGCGGGAATCTTGAGCCCGTGCGAGGCCCCGCGGCGTACGCTGACTCAGTACTTCTTGTCCTGCCAATGCGCTCACATTGGCCGCCGAATACCGCCTGATTCAGACCCGAGGAGAAGCCGTGAACTTCCGCTACGCGATGATCGCCCTCGGTTGGTTCTCTGCTGGCAACGCTCTGGCGGATCCGCCCGCAGACGTCATGCAGATTGTCCGTGCTGCGGATATCAAATACGTTCCCAGCCGTTTCGGCCCGAACTTCCCCATCGCATTGCTGGCCGGCGATCCGACACAACCGGAGTCCTACGTCGCCCGTGTGAAGTTCCCTCCTGGCTTCATGAGCCCCCCTCACTTCCATAGGGAGACCCGATACATCCTTGTGCTCAAAGGCACCTGGTGGGTTGGCGCCGGTCCGTCGGGCAGCAAGGACGCGACCTTTCCAGTTCCCGCAGGAAGTCTCGTGGTTCGCCATGGGAACAAGATCCACTTCGATGGCGCCAAGGATGAGGAAGTGGAACTGCAGATCATCGGGATCGGCCCCAGCGTGACGACAGACGTCGATGAGATGGGGCAGCCCAAACGATAGCTGTGCAGCCACCAGAGCCTAACGGCTGTCCACGGCGCGGACAAATCCTGCGTTGCGCCTTGCGCGCGAGGATGCGCCTCTAGCATCGAGAGAGCACCAGATCTGCATCGCTTTCCGGTCCGCTCCATTTCAACGCCAACCACGCAGGCCCACCATGCACATAGCACGAGATTCCAAGGGCGAGATCGTCGAACTGCCGCCCCTTCCATCGACGCTCAATCCGTTTCCCGAGTACGCCAAGCTTGCGGACCGAGGTCCCGTGGTGCGGGTCAAGACCCCTGTGGGCACCGAGGTCTACCTGGTCACGCGGTGGGCGGAAGCGCTCCAAACAATGACCCATCCCGACGTGGCAAAGGGTTCGGAGCATCTGCACAGGGCCATCACCGCGCAGGGGCGCAGCGGGCCGGGCGCGGGCTCGCCCATCGGTGGCACGGTGCCGGGCAATCTGCTGAATTCCGATCCGCCCGACCACACGCGCCTGCGCTCGCTGGTCATGCTTGCATTCACGCCGCGGCGGCTCGAGCAGGTCAGGGACAGCGTGGAGCAGCTGGTTGATCGACTGATCGCGCAGATGAGCGGTCGTTCCGAGGTGGATCTCATCGGCGATTTCGCCTACCCGATCGGCATCACCACCATCTGCACGATCCTCGGCGTTCCAGAGGGCGACCGCACGAACTTCAGGCAATGGGCTGAGTGGGCCATGACGCCCGGCCACGCCGAACAGACGGGCTCCATCGGGCTGCTGCAGGCGTACCTTGCGAACCTCATCCAGTCGAAGAGCGATGCGGTGGCCGAAGGCTCCCAGCCCGACGAGCAGCCGGACTTGCTCAGCGCCATGATGGCTGCGCGCCATGCGTCGAATGCGCTCACGCTCCAAGAAGCCAAGAGCATGGCGTACCTGCTCCTGATCGCGGGCCACGAGACGACGGTCGGGCTGATCGGCAATGCGCTTTTGCACCTGATGCTGAATCCTGAGCAGAAGCAACTGCTCGTGCAGGACCGTTCATTGCTGAGGAATGCATTGGAGGAAACGCTGCGGTACGACGGTCCCGTGCCCTACACCACCTTCCGCGTCACCACGGCCGACGTGATGATCGGGAACTCGGTGATCCCGGAGAACAGCATCGTTCAGGTGGTCCTGGCGGCCCTCAACCGCGATCCCCTGAGGTTCGAGGAACCGGACAAGTTCGACATCCGCCGCAAGATCAAGCAGCACATGGCTTTCGGAAGCGGAATACATTTCTGCGTCGGCTCGCATCTGGCACGACTGGAAGCGCAAACCGCGGTCGGACGTTTCCTCCAGGCGTTCCCCGAGGTCGAACTCGGCTGCAGCCCGGAAGACATTCCCTGGCTGGGCACAGTGATCCGGGGAACGCGGTCGCTGCCGGTGCGCCTCGGCAGCCGCCCGCAGGTCAAAATCTGAGATGGAGCGCCGCTTCAACATCTGCGGCGGACACGATGCCGCCAGTGGAGACTGGTACGTGGTCGAGGATCCTGCGTACCTGACCCCCATCGCCCACGCGCCCGGCAGCACGAAAGCCGACGTCGACGATGCCGTCGTCTCGGCTGCGTCCGCATTGGCCGCCTGGGCGCGCGATCCTGTCGCGCGTGCCAACGCGCTCCAACGCTGCTCCGATGTGCTGGGCGCCGACCTGGAAGCTTTGGCCATCCTGCTCAGCCGGGAACAGGGCAAGCCGCTGCCGGCCGCGAGGCGCGAGCTGCAGTCCGCGCAAGCGCACTTGGCGTACTTCGCTGCGAAGGCGCCCCGGGCAAGCGAAGTGATCCTGCGCGAGGCCGGCCGGACCGTGCTGGCCGTGAGTGCGCCCGTGGGTGTCGTCGGACTCGTGGTCCCGTGGAACTTCCCGATCGTGCTGCTGACCATGAAGCTGGGGCCGGCGCTCTGGGCGGGCAACACGGTCGTCGTCAAGCCCGCGCCGACGACGCCCCTTACCACGCTTGCGATCGCGAAGCTCTTCGCCGGTTGCCTGCCGGCGGGCGTGATGAACACCGTCAGCGGTGGCGCCGAGGTCGGTGCAGCGATCGTCAGCCACCCGGGCGTTGCGAAGATCTCCTTCACCGGTTCGACCCCCACCGGAAGGACGATCATGGCGAGCGCGGCAGCGACGCTGAAGCGACTCACGCTCGAACTGGGCGGCAACGACGCGGCGATCGTGCTGGAGGACGCCGACATCGACGCATGCGCCGCACCCTTGTTCGAGCGCGCCTTCATGAATGCCGGGCAGGTGTGCTGCGCCGTGAAGCGGCTCTACGTGCATCGGCGCCTCCATGAACCGCTGGTGGAGAAGATGGCCGCGCTGGCCAATGGCTGGCGGCTCGGCCCGGGCCTGCTGGCCGATGTGCAGATGGGGCCGTTGAACAACCGCCGGCAATTCGATCATGTGAAGGCGCTGCTCTACGACGCAGTCGCCGCGGGTGGTCGAATCGTCGCAGGCGGCACGTCGCCGCTGGAGTGGCCGGGACATTTCATTCGGCCGGCCATCGTGGTCGATATGCCGCACAGCAGCCGGCTCGTCCGCGAAGAACAGTTCGGCCCCGCGCTGCCGATCCTGCCGTTCGACGACGAGGACGAAGCCGTCGCCATGGCCAACCATTCCGAGTTCGGGCTCGGGGGCTCGGTCTGGTCCTCGGACGTCGAACGGGCGGCTGCGGTGGTCGGCCGGCTCGACGCGGTGAACCTGTTCGTGAACCAGCATGCGACGCCGCCGGAGCCATCGATCCCCTTCGGCGGCATGAAGGACAGCGGTCTCGGCTACGAGTTCGGGGAATGGGGCTGCGATGAATTCCTGGTGCGCAAGCTGCTGCACCGGCCGGTGGGGGCTGTCGCATGAGAACGATGAAGGCGGCCATCCTCGAGCAGCCGGGCCAACCCCTGCGGATGGTCGACGAGGTGGAGATCGACGATCCCCGCGCGGGTGAAGTGCTGGTGCGGATCAGGCACTGCGGCGTCTGCAGCACGGACCTGGCGCTTGCGGACGGCAAGGTGGCGTACCCGATTCCCGCCGTGCTCGGCCACGAGGCCTCCGGCACCATCGCGCAGCTCGGCGCCGGCGTCGATGATCTGGCGCTGGGGCAGCGGGTCGTCGTCTCGATGAAGCCCGCGTGCGGCACCTGCTACTTCTGCCTGCGCAACCAACCCGTCCTGTGCGCCGCGGCGGAGAGCTCGCGCACATCGGGCCCGGCGGGCAGCGACGCACGGCTGTGGCTGCATGGCGTTCCGCTCACGCGGGGCCTCCGGCTGGGCGCCTTTGCCGAGTACGTCCTGGTGGAGCGCACCGGCGTGGTCCCGGTGCCCGACGCGATCCCGCTCGCCCATGCCGCGACGATGGGCTGCGCGGTGCAAACGGGCATGGGGTCGGTCGCCAACGTGGCAGCGGTTCCGCAGGACGCGACGGCAGCCGTGATCGGCCTCGGCGCCGTCGGCCTTTCGACGATCCAGGCACTTCGCGTGGCAGGCGCGCGGCTTGCCGTCGGCATGGACCGGCATGAGGGCCGCCGCCTGCATGCGACGGACTTCGGCGCGCACCACATCCTGGACAGCGCGGGCGATCCATGCCGCCGGCGCTGCCTGGACCTGACCGGCGGCATCGGGTTCGACTTCGTGTTCGACGGCGTCTGTAGCCCCGAGACCCTGGCCCTGTCCGCGGCGGTGGTCCGCAAGGGTGGAACCATCGTGATGATCGGCGTCGCGAAGCCCTCCGAGCCGGTGTCGGTCGGCGCCCTCGACATGGTGCTGCGGCAATTGCAGGTCAAGGGGTCCTACCTCGGCAACAGCCACGCGCAGCGTGATCTGCCCCGGTATTTCCGCTTGTGCTGCGAAGGCGCTCTGAACCTCGGCAAGCTCGTCACGAAGGAACGGCCCTTGCACGAAGTAAACGACGCACTGCGCGACCTGCGCAATGGCGACGGCATCCGCACGGTGCTGGCCATCTAGGCGATCTCTTTCCAACTGCAACATTCATTAGGAGGTCCGACATGGTGAACCGGCGCGACTGGCTTCTGGCCACATCTTCAACTCTCGCCTGCGGAGCATGGGCGCAGTCCGCGGCCTTCCCGTCGAAGCCGATCCGCGTGGTCACGTCATCCGTTCCCGGCGGGCCGGCCGATGTGGCGTTGCGCCGGATCGCGCCCACGGTCTCGGAGCTGCTCAAGTACGCCGTGATCGTGGACAACCGGCCAGGCGCCAATGGCGTGATCGCTGCACAGGAAGTCATGCGGGCGCCGCACGACGGACACACCCTGCTGAATGCCACGGTCAGCCTGACAGTGAACGACGCCGTGCGGCCTTCGGAAGGCGCCCGCATCTTCCAGAACCTGCTGCCGCTCACTGATCTCTCACAGGGCCCGCTGGTGCTCCTGGTCAACCCGTCGGTACCGGCCCGGAATGGCCGCGAACTCGTCGCGTACGGCAAGGCCAGCCCCAACGCGCTGAGCTACGGTTCCGGCGGCCCGGCAAGCTTTCTCCAGATCACCGGCGAGCGCTTGAAGATCGAAACCGGGCTTGTGATGAACGAAGTCCCGTATCGCTCCCCGGGAGCGGACATCATCGATCTCATCGCCGGGCACATCCAGGTCGGCTTGACTGTGTGGGGCGCATGCGAACAGCACGTCAAGTCCGGCAAGCTCCGCGCGCTCGCCGTGGCGGCAGGTAAGCGCATCCCGATCGCACCCGAGTTGCCGACCTTCTCCGAAGCAGGCCTGGGCAGCATCGTCGCCACGGCCTGGACCGGCCTCTTCGCGCCATCCGGGATCCCGCCAGACGTGATGGGGCTTCTGAACCGCACCTTCGCCGACGCCGCGAGGCGCCCGGACTACGTGGCGTTCTATACCCGGGACGGCAGCGAAGTAGGCGGCAAGACTTCCGAACAGTTCGCCCAGTTCCTTCGCCTCGAGCAGCAGCACTTCCGTGAGGTGATCGCCAAGGCGAACATCAAGGTCGAGTAGCAGGCGGGGCATTCCGCCCCCGCCAGGGTGGCGATCTGTCCGCGGACCGAACACGTGCGCGACGCGCATCGCACCCAACGCAGATGGGGCCTACGCTTCAAATCCTTCATCTCCACGGAACCCGAACTAGATCGTATGAACAAGACCCTGGATAACAAAGTCGTCGTGGTCACCGGTGCCGGCCAGGGGATCGGCCGCGCGATTGCGACCCAAGCCGCTGCCGCCGGCGCTTGTGTGGTGGTTGCGGATATCGCGAAGGCCAACGGCGACGATGGGAGCATGGCCTCGCTTGCCGACCGTGTCGTCGAGGACATCGTCGCCGGCGGCGGGAAAGCCGTCGCATCCTGCGAGGACATCTCCGACCCCGCCGCGGCTAGCCGCATCATCGCTCGGGCGATGGACACCTATGGACGCATCGACTGCGTCGTCAACAATGCCGGCATCCTGCGAGACCGGATGTTCTTCAACATGAGCGACGCCGAATGGGATGCGGTAGTCAAGGTGCACCTCTACGGCTACTACAACGTTTCGCGTGCGGCGGCCCCCTTCTTCAAGCAGCAGAACGCCGGCTGCTACGTCCACTTCAGTTCGTCATCGGCGCTCATCGGCAACGTGGGGCAGGTGAACTATGCAGCCGCCAAGATGGGTGTGGTGGGCCTGTCGACCGGGATCGCACTGGACATGGCGCGCTTCGGCGTGCGGTCCAACGTCATCGCGCCGTGGGCCTGGAGTCAGCTGCTGGAGTCGGTTCCGATCCGCGACGCCGAGCACGGCGAGCGCATGCGCAAGCAGAAGGAGACGATGAAGGCCGAGCAGATCGCCCCCTTGTCGGTGTTCCTGGCAAGCGACCTGGCCAAGGACGTGTCCGGCCAGGTCTTCGGTGCGCGAGGCAACGAGATCTATCTTTTCAGCCAGCCCCGGATCGTCCGATCGGTCCACAAGGCGGACGGATGGGATCCGCAAAGCATCGCGGCCACGATGCTGCCTTCATTCCGCAACGACTTCCTGCCGGTTCAATCGCATCGCGATGTGGTCTGCTGGGACCCGATCTGACGCACGGCGATGCTGAACCTGGAACGAATCCGGGCCCTGCCGCCGTTGCAGGTTCCCGTTGCGTATGACCGGAAGGACGTCGCGCTCTATGCGCTGAGCATCGGCATGGGGGCGCCGTCCGACGCAGAACTCGAGTACGTGTTCGATGAGAAGTTGAAGTGCACGCCGATGTTCGCCATGGTGCTTGCACACCAGTTGCCCTGGCTTCGCGATCCGGAGAACGGCATCGACGTTCGCCGGATGCTGCATGGCGAGAGCAGCCTCGAGGTCCACCATCCGCTGCCTGCGGCCTGCGCCGTCGTCGTGCACGGCCGCATCACGCAGGTCGTCGATCGCGGTCCGGGCAAGAGTGTGTCCATCTACTTCGAGCAGCGCATCCTGCGGTCGGACGGCGGCCATCACATGGCTACCGTGGGGGGATGCTTCGTCTTTCCAAGCGCGGGGGTCGAAGCCGCGGCCGGTCCCGATCGGCCAGGCAAGGCGGCATGGATTCCCGACGGCATCGCGGATGCCGAAGAGACGGTCCAGGTGCCTGTCAACGCAGCCCAGCTCTACCGGCTCAACGGGGACCGGAACACGCTGCATGTCGATCCGGAGGTGGCACATCGCGCAGGCTTCCCGAAGCCGATCCTGCATGGACTCTGCACATTGGGCTACGCGGGCGCGGCAGCGATCCGCACCGTGTGCGATGGCGATGCCGATCGGATCGCTCGCGTCCGGGCTCGCTACGCAAGCCCCATCTACCCGGGTGAGCGGCTGCGGACCCAGTTCTACCGGGCTGGACACCGGGAGTACCGCTTCCGCTGTATCGCTGAAGACCGCAACGTGACGGTGCTCGATGCCGGCGAGCTTGCCTTGCTGGAGCCGCAATGACGGATGCCAACGAACGACTGCTGCCGCGCCCCACGCCCGAGACGGCGCACTTCTGGCATGGGACGGCCCAGGGGCAGTTGCTGCTGCAGCGCTGCGCCGACTGCGGCGACGTCTACTTCCCTCCGCGCGCGTTCTGTCCGGCCTGCAACTCGCGAAACGTGAGCGTGCATCGGGCAAGCGGCGCGGCGACGCTCCTCAGCTATGTGATCAGCGCAAGGCCTGCACCCGGCATCGAGGCGCCCTACTCGGTCGCGATCGTGCGGCTCGAGGAAGGCCCCACGCTGATGTGCAATGTGATCAACTGCCCGCAGACGCCGGAGCACCTGAAGCTGGACATGCCGCTTCGCGTGGTGTTCGTCCGCCAGACGGCCGACATCACGCTGCCGCTGTTCGAACCTGCGGGCGAAGAATGACACGGGGAACGGCAATCATCGGCGCCTCCGAGACGGAGCGCCTGGGCCACATCCCCGACCAGTCCCAGATCGGACTGGCCGCCGACGCGGCGCTGCGGGCGCTGGCCGACGCCGGCATGACGGCCCGCGACGTGGACGGCATCGCGACCGCAGGAGAGTCCCCGGTCCTGCTTGCCCACTACCTGGGCGTACGTCCGGCCTGGCTTGACGGCACTGCGGTCGGCGGCTGTTCCTTCATGCTCCACGTGCGCCACGCGGCGGCCGCGATCTCCGCGGGGCTGTGCAAGACGGTGCTCATCGTCCATGCGGAAAGCGGCAAATCCAAGGTGGCGGGCAGCCCATTGCCCTGGCCTCCCCCGCCCGGTTCGCTGGCAGGCCAGTTCGAAGCGCCCTTCGGCGCGATCTCATCGTCGACCATGTTCACCGTGCCGGTCCTGCGGTACCTGAAACAGCACGGCCTCACGACCGCGGCGCTCGCGCAGGTCGTCGTCGCACAGCGCAAATGGGCGGCCCTCAACCCACGTGCGCTGCTCAAGGAGCCCATGAGCGTCGACGAGGTCCTTGCCGCGAAGGTCATCGCGTATCCGTTCACGCTGCCGATGTGTTGCCCGCTCACCGACGGCGGGGGCGCCCTGGTGCTGGTGGCGGCGCATCGGGCGGCCGACTTTTCGGGCAAGCCGGTCTATGTGTGCGGCACCGGCGAAAGCGCCGAATCCCCGATGGTCAGCCAGATGGCGGACCTCACGAGCTCCCGCGCCTTCCGCGATTCCGGCAGGGCCGCCCTAGAGAGCGCCGGCATCGCCCACAAGGACGTTGATCACCTGATGATCTACGACGCCTTTGCCCACCTTCCGCTGTACGGCCTCGAGGACCTCGGTTTCTGCGCACCCGGCGAGGCTGCTGCATTCATCGCGCAAGGACACACGTCGCCGGGAGGCAGGCTGCCCGTCAACACCAATGGCGGCGGCCTCTGCTATACGCATTCGGGCATGTACGGCATGTTCGCGCTGCAGGAGAGCGTCCGGCAGGTGCGAGGCACCGCCCCCGCGCAGCAAGGGGTTGTGAACGTCTCCATGTGCCACGGCGTCGGGGGCATGTTCGCAACGGCCGGGACCATCGTCCTGGGCAGCCAACCAACACGAGAATAGCCGTGTACATCGGAACCCAAGCCAAGGCAGCGGCAGACAAGCCGGCAATCATTCATGCGCGGACTGGCGTCAGCATGACGTACGGGCAGCTGGACGCGGAGTCCATCCGGGTGGCGCGCCTGCTGCACGCACGCGGGCTGCGCCGGGGCGACCGCATCGCCATCTATATGGAGAACCATCTCTCCTACATGGCCCTGATCTGGGCGGCGCTGCGGTCGGGGTTTTGTGCCGTGCCGGTGAACCGCTACTTCACTGCCGAGGAACTGGCCTACGTGATCAATGACTGCGGCGCCAAGGCGGTCTTCACCACGGTCCAGCAGGCGGATGCCGCGCAGGCGCTGGGCGATCGGATCCCGGGCTGCGCGATCCGGCTCGTCGCAGGCGGATCGCTGCCGGGTTGGGACGGGTATGAGGCGGCCATCGCGGCGTTCAGCGCCTCGCCGCTGAACGAGGAGCGGATGGGCACCGTCATGTCCTACACGTCCGGCACGACCGGCAAACCCAGGGGCGTGCTGCGGCCGGCACCCGACATGCCGGCCTCCGACACATGGCCGGGCTGGGGCGAGACCGGCGCGCTCTACGGCTTCGACCACAACACTGTCTACCTCTCGCCAGCGCCTCTGTATCACGGTGCGCCGCTGCGTTTCTGCCGTGCGGTGCACATGGCGGGCGGAACAATCGTCATGATGGACAAGTTCGATGCGCAAGGCGCCCTCGCCTTGATCGAACGCTACCGGGTGACGCACTCGCAGTGGGTGCCGACGATGTTCGTCAGGATGCTGAAACTGGACCCGGAGATCCGCAGCGGGTTCGACCTTTCCTCCCATCGGGTGGCGGTGCACGCCGCGGCGCCTTGTCCGATCGACGTGAAGCGACGGATGATCGACTGGTGGGGCCCCATCGTCCACGAGTACTACGGCGGCACGGACAGCGCAGGCATCACTTCGATCAGCTGCGAGGAGTGGCTCCTGCACCCTGGCTCCGTGGGACTGGCGGACCCCGCGCGCGTGAAGGTGTGCCGGGAAGACGGATCGCCGGCCGCCGCAGGACAGGTCGGGCTGGTGTATTTCGTCGGACGGCCCGGCATGCTTCCCGAGTACCTCAACGATCCCGAGAAGACCCAGGCGGCACGGCACCCCGACCACATGAACTGGGTGACGGGCGGCGATGTCGGCGTCGTCGATGCCGATGGCTATCTCTACCTCACCGACCGGAAGGCGTTCACGATCATCTCGGGAGGAGTCAACATCTATCCCCAGGCGATCGAAGACGTGCTCATCGAGCACCCGTCGGTGGTGGACGCTGCCGTGATCGGTGTTCCGAGCGACGAGATGGGCGAGGAAGTCAAGGCCATCGTCGAGCTCTCCAAAGGGCATGCGCCCTCTGCGGCGCTGGCGGAGGACCTGATCGGGCATTGCAAGAGCCGCTTGGCCCGGTACATGGTGCCCCGGTCGGTCGAATTCGTGGACAAGCTCCCGAGGACGCCGATGGGCAAGCTCATGAAGAAGGAACTGCGGGATCCGTACTGGGCGGGGCGCAGCCTGGTTGGCTGAAGCCCCTACTCCGGCTTGAAGTCGAGCGTGCGCAAGGATTCGCGCACACGATCGATCTCTCCCGTGACGATGGACTGCAACTGCTCGGGCGTGGTCGGGCGCACCAACGAACCCCACATGGTCCGGATGCGCTCGTTCGTGTCCTTGTCGCCGAGCGCCTGGACGATGGCCTGGTTGAGCCGTGCGAGTACAGGCTCGGGCATGCCGGCGGGTCCCCAGAACCCAGTCAGCAGACTGAAGGGCCGCATGCCCGGCACGACTTCACCGATCGCGGGAATGTCCTCGAAGGGGTAGCGGCGCTCGTCCGCCAGGATCGCGATCGGCGTCAGCTTCCCTTCCTTTGCGGCACCCGCCAGGTTGCTGGTGGAGATGATGGCTCCGTTGATGTGACCCGCGATGGCGTCCACGACGGCCTGCCCCTCTTCCTTGTACGCAACGCTGACAAGCTTGACGCCCGGAATGGCCTGCTCGATCAAGATCCGGTTCAGATCGTTGATCGACGGCGAGCCCGACATGCCCAGCGTGACGGGCACCGGACTGCGCTTGGCGAACGCAACGAAGTCGGCGAAGTTCCTGATCCCGAGCCTTGGATTGACCGCGATACTGAACGCGCTCACCGTCAGCCGCGAGATCGGCGTGAAGTCCTTGACCGGATCGTAGGGCGGACTGCGCATCGTGAGCGGCCGGAACATCATTGCATTGCTGCCGACCACCAGGATCGTGTGGCCGTTCGGCGCCGAGCGCGCGACGGTCCTGGCCGCGACCATCCCTGCCGCGGCCGTCATCGGCTCCACCACGACCGGTTGGCCGCCCAGCGCCTCGCTGATCCGGGGGGCGAGCAGTCGCACGATCCCCTCGGCGCTGCCGCCGAAGCCGACGACAAGCCGGACAGGTGCGTTGGCCTCCAACGCCACGGCCGCCGTGGACCACGCCATCAGCAACGCAGTCGCGGCCTTGAACAGGCCGACCCCAAGTTTTTTTTTCGTGATGGCAGATGTCATGGTGTGCTGCGGTGCAGAGTTGGTCGTCGATACATGCTAGGAGGGATGTATCGGCATCGACCGGGGGCGTTTGAACTGTCCGCCTCACGGACAGCCCGGCCCGCACGGCGGCAAGGGATGCAGGGTTTGTCATAAGTGCCCGCCTGATAGACACTCGTCTCAGTTTGAATCAAAATCGTCCGGACACGAAAGAAACACTTTGCCCACGGAGGCATGGAATGAGTGATGCAACGATCCGAAGCTTCCTGCGCGGCCTGGAAGTACTCAAGGCACTGAACATCAGGAACTACGTCACCGCGCTCGAACTGAGCCGGGCCGCGTCCTTGCCGCGGCCGACGGTCTACCGGGTGCTCGAAACCTTGATGCAGGCCGGCTATGTCGTTCGCGACGAAGTCACCGACGTCTACAGCCTGACGGCCCAGGTGACGGATCTGTCCAGCGGCTTCGCGCCGAGCGCTCATATCCTCGAGGTTGCCAAGCCGCTGATCAAGGAGTTCAGCGATCACATCTGCTGGCCGTCATTCCTCCACGTCCGCGACGACGGTGCCATGGTGACTCGCGCCATCTTCCGCTCGCCAAGGGCGCTGGGCTATCCCAGGATTGGCAAGCGCCACCCGCTGGCATCGAGTTCCCCAGGGCGAGCCTATCTCGCCTCCATGCCGATGGAGGAGCGGCAGTGCTGGATCCGCGCTTCCCTGGACATGGGCTGCAGCCCCAACGCCGAGCGCTGGCCGTCGAACGAACTGAACAGCCTCATCCGCGACGCCGGACTGCTGGGTTGCGGCTTCCGTGAAGGCGGGCTGGTCCCGCGCACGTGCTCCATTTCCCTGCCGATCTGCGCGGGCGAGCAATGCACTATTTACTGGACCATCGTGATGATGAGCTCCGTCGTTTCGGTCAAGAAGGCCATCTCGACGTACTTGGCCGATGCCCAGCATGTGGTCAAGAGAATCGAGCAACTGGTGTCGTCGCCCATCCCTCGGGAACCGGGCTCCATAGCACCGCCGTCGACGCCGCGAGCGACGGCGACTCATCCCTAGCAAACTCATCCATACCAGCATGAATCCACCATCGAAGCCTCCAATGCCAACTGGCGCGCCGTCCCATTGTGAAATGCCGGCCGGAGAGGCGGGCGACTCCGTGGTCGCTGCCCTCGCGGCCGGCGGCGTCGACTGCCTTTTCTTCACCTCCGGATCGGAAATCGCGTTCTTCCAGGAGTCCATCGCGAAGGCTGGCGCCACCGGCAAGCCCGCGCCGCGGATGATCGTCGTCACCCATGAGCATGCGAGCCTGAACGCGGCGCTCGGCTATTCGGCTGTCACGGGGAAGGTTTCCGCCACCGCAGTGCACGTGGACGCGGGCACCTTGCACCACGGCGCGGCAATCCACACCGCGATGCGGGCCAACCTGCCCATCGTGATGACAGCGGGCTTCCCACCGACAAGCGCCACGGGCACCTCCATCGCCGCGCGAAACCAAGGCGGCCATCTCTGGCTGCAGCAAACCTACGACCAGCACTCCGTGGTCCGCCAGTACGTCAAGTGGGATCACCGGCTTACTGCCCACGACAGCCCCGGCCTCCTGACCAGCCGAGCACTGCAGATGGCCACGGCCGAGCCGGCAGGGCCGGTCTATCTCGCGATGGCGCCGGAGGTCTCGATGGCGGCAATGCCTGCGCACAGTTTCCCGACCGTGCACGGGCTCGGGCGCGTTGTTGCCGCGGCGCCCGATCCGGACGGCATCCGTGAAGTGGCCGAGCGCCTGCTCTCGGCGCGCGCGCCCCGCTTGGTGGTATCGGGCTCCGGGCGCGATCCGCGGACGGTCCCTGAGCTCGTGGCGCTCTGCGAGCTGCTCGGCCTTCCGGTTGCGCATGCGAGTACGCGCAACTACATGAGCTTTCCGATGGCACATCCGCTGCTGCAGCTCGACGCGGACCTGTCGGACGCCGATGTCGTGGTCGTGCTCGAGGCGGAAGTGCCGTGGTTGCCGGGCCCGCGTGCGCCAAAGCGCGATTCCTGGGTGGCCGTCCTGGGGCACGACCCGGTAAAGAGCAAGATCCCGACGTACGAGTTCACCGCGAACCTGCGCCTTGCGGGCGATCCATTGCAGGCCATCCGCGCGCTACGCCGTGAAGCGCGCGACCTGATGACGCCTGACCATGCCGATCGCGCCCACGCACGCGCGAAAGAGGCGGCCCGCGCGTCGGGGGCGTATCGCGCGGGGCTCGCTGCCGAGGTGGCACGTCTCGAAGGCTCCCCGATCATCCAGCCGCTGCAGGTGACGCAGGCGCTCGCGGACATCGTCGACGACGATGCCGTGGTCTTCGACGACACGCTGCCGCACAACCGGGTCTTCGAGTTCCTGCGCTGCAGCCGGCCCGGCTCCTATTTCTTTACGCCGGGCACCAGTGGCGGATGGGCGCCCGGTGCGGCGTTCGGAGCCAAGCTCGCGCTGCCGGGGCGGGACGTCATCGCCGTGACCGGCGACGGTTTCTACATGTTCGCGACCCCGGCTGCCGCGCTGTGGTCCGCCGTCCACTATGGCGCGCCCTACCTCACCGTCGTCTACCAGAACCGGAGCTGGGCGACCGGCACGCTGCGAACTGCGAAGACGTATCCAGACGGCTTCGCGCAAAGGTCCGGCCTGGAGGGCGGTTACTTCGATCCGCCGATGGACTTCGCCCTGGAAGCCCAGGCCTGCGGCGCGTATGGCGAGAACGTGAAGGACCCCGCGCAATTGCGTCCGGCACTCCTTCGGGGCCTCGAGCAAGTGCGCGCGGGCAAGCCGGCCGTCATCTCGGTATGGCTACCTCGCCATCTGCAAGCCGATTGACTGTAGTCGAGTGATGCAGGCCTGCAGGCACGATGCGCGCCCAGGTGTCCTGCAACCGCTCGACAGCGAAGTCGACGAATTGCCGCACACGCGGCGCAAGCTGGCGGCCGTTCGGGAAGACCACATGCAAGGGCTCGGTCGGCGCCGCGAAGTCCGGCATCACGCGCAGGAGGCGCCCCGCGTCGATGTGGACGCCGACATCCCAGATCGACTTGAAGAAGATGCCGGCGCCTTCCAGTGCCAGCGACTGCGCCACGTCGCCGTCGTTCACAAGAAAGGTCCCCTGGATCCTGATGGCGAGCGGCTGCCCGTTCACGTGGAACAGCCAATGACCCGCGGGACGCGGGCCGTACGCGATGCACGCATGGCGGGACAGTTCGTCCGGTGTCGTCGGCGCGCCATGGCGTGCCACATAGGACGGCGCCGCACACAACACCCGGTGGTTCGGCGCAACCTGGCGCGCACTGAGCGACGAGTCGTGCAGCGTGCCGAAGCGAAAGGCAACGTCAATGCCGCCCTCAACCAGGTCCAGCACGTCGTCGCTCAACCTCAAGTTGACCGACAGCGCGGGATGCTTGGCCTGGAAAGCAGCAACGATGGGCGCGAGGTACTGCCGCGCAAACGTGCGCGGCGCGGTCAGCGTCAGCATGCCGCTGACGGTGTCGCGACTGCCCGCCATCAGGTGCTCCGCGCCCTGGATCTCCTGCAGGATGCGGGCGCAGCGCTCATGAAAGGCCACGCCCTCCGGCGTCAGCGACTGGCTTCGCGTGGTGCGCAGCATCAGGCGCACGCCCAGTTTTCGCTCCAATGCCCCGATCCGCTTGCTGACCACGGCCAGTGACAGGTCCATCTCGCGGGCTGCGGCCGACATGCTTCCAGTCGCGACCACGCGAACGAAGACCCTGAGGTCCAGAACATCGTCAATCATGCGTTTACTCTCAACGGAATGGATATAGATTATCCGTCATTTGATGCTTTATAAACTCTTTAGAGAATAAGAAACTGGCGGTCGTCCCTTAAACACTCAGGAATGTCTCGATGACTGCTCGTCAATTTCTCACCCCGCTGCTCGCCGCCCTGCTGATCGCAGGCGGTTCGGGGTTTATCTCGTCGGCGCATGCGCATAACGCGGCCGCGCCCCCCTCCAAACTCGACAAGAGCCAGGCGGGCTTCTATCGCCTGAAGATCGGGGGCGTCGCCGTGACTGCCCTGTCGGACGGCACGATTCCGCTGGACACGAAGATCCTGACGAACACGAAAGGCCATCCCGTCGCCAAGCTGCTGAAGGACGGCTATGTCGGAACGACGATCGACGCCTCGATCAATGCGTTCCTGATCGAAACCGCCGGCCGGCTCATCCTCGTCGACGCCGGTACCGGTGAGCTCTACGGGCCCACGCTCAACAAGTTGCCGGCCAGCCTGAGAGCCATCGGCCTGGAGCCCGCGCAGATCACCGACATTCTCCTCACGCACGTCCACACGGACCACAGCGGCGGGTTGATGGACGGCACGACTCGGGTCTTCCCGAACGCCGTGATCCACGTCGAGCGCAAGGAGGTCGACTACTGGCTGAGTGCGCAAGCGCTCGCGCAGGCGCCCGAATCGCAGAAGCAGTACTTCGAGCAAGCCAAGGCGAAGATAGGTCCTTATGTCGACGCCGGCCAAGTCAAGCCGTTCGACGGTGCCGTCGAGCTGTTTCCGGGCATCCGCTCCGTGCCGGCGCCGGGCCACACGCCCGGCCACACCTTCTATTCACTCGAGAGCGAGGGCGAGAAGATCATGTTCTGGGGCGATGTGCTGCACGTCGCCGAAGTGCAGCTGCCGGCGCCGGGCGTCACGATCCAGTACGACGTCAACCCCCAAGAGGCGGCCGCGGCGCGACGGCGCGCGTTCGCGGATGCGGCCGCGAAGGGTTATCTGGTTGCGCCGGCCCACTATTCCTTCCCCGGCGTCGGCCATCTGCGCAAAGTGACCGACGGCTACCGCTTCGTGCCGCTGCCCTATATCAACGACGCGCATCCCGGTAAGAAAGAGGCTCCGGTGCCCGTATCCAGGTGACCTGGCCGGCGCACTAGGACAATCTGGCGCGGCCGGTGCGCACGCTGGAATTTCTTGAGCTGCTCGCCAAGGCGCCATCGGCTTCTGGCCGCGCGGGCGCGGCCACGGCCGCGGAAAACGCCAGGCGTGCGAGCAGCGCAACGAACATCGGCCTCTCGTGCACCGCCAGGGGCTCCAGGATTCGTTGGTTGATCCGATCCATGGCCGCGTTGGAGGTATTCAGCAGCGACTGCCCTTTGCGGGTCAGGGTCAGCACCTTCAGGCGCCTGTCGAGATCCGAGCCTTGTCGCTCCACCAGCCCCCGCGACTCCAACCCGGCCAGCACCGCCCCCACCGTCGCGCGGTCGTAGCCCACGATTCGCCCGATCTCGGTCTGGTGGCAACCGGGATTGGCCATCAGTGCGGACAACACGTTGTGCTGAGGCGGTGTCAGGTTCAGCTTCCCGATTTCTTCCGAGAAGATGGCAACCGCCACCTGGTGCGCCTTGCGCAGAAGAAAACCAGGTCGGTGCGTGAGATCGTGGAGGTCGTCCAGCGGTTGAGTCATGGAACCCGAGCGAAAGTTTGCTGCGTTCCAGTTTAGCGTCCGCTCTCCCGAGTCGGCCTGCGCCGATCGCATGCATTGCCTGGATCGTGCTCAAGAGATAGAATTGATTTTCGTGTCCATCTAACGGACATAAAAAGGAGCTCGGGGTGACGACTGCATGGATCGAAGTTCCTGGCACGACGGATGCGCCCGCCATGGGCGCTTACCTCGCACTGCCGCCGAACGGCCGCGGCCCGGGCATCGTCCTGTGCCAGGAGATCTTCGGCGTGACCGCCTCCCTGAGGGCCGTGGCCGACGACCTTGCGCAGGAGGGCTACGTGGTCCTTGTGCCGGACCTGTTCTGGCGCCTGCAGCCGCGTGTCGAACTCAGCTACTCCGAACAAGACGTCGCCCGAGCAATGGCATTGAGCCAGCAGCTCGATCAGCAGCTGCTTCTGGAGGACATGCGGGATACCGTGCAAGCCCTCGAGCAGCACCCGGCGGTCGTGGGCCGGATCGCCGCGTACGGGTTCTGCCTCGGTGGCCGCGTCGCGATGCTCGCGGCTGCCGCGGGCCTTGTCAGCTGCGCGGTGGCGTACTACCCGGTCGCGCTCGAGCAGCACCTCGAAAGGCTTGCGACCATCAAGGTCCCGGTGGTGATCCATTTCGGCGCCGAGGACCCATTGACGCCCCCCGTTGCAGTCAGCACTGTCGTCGCTGCGCTTGCCCGCAGCAAGGAGGCATCGGTGCACGTCTACCCCGGCGTGAAACACGGCTTCGCTGCCAAGGGACGCCCTGCCTACTGTGCGCCCTCAGCGGGCATGGCCTACAGCCGCAGCCTGGCCGTGCTCCGCGCGGTCCTCGGCCCGTGGTATGACCTCAACGCGCTCTGGGAAGCGCATCGCGCGTGCGAGTTCGTCTCGCGCGATGCCGCGGCCACCATGGCCACCATGGTTCCCCAGCCCTACGTCAATCACGTTCCGACAATGACGGGCGGATACGGACAGACGGACCTGCATCGGTTTTATAGTGACCACTTCATACCGCGCAACCCGGCCGACATGCGCACGATCCCGATCTCGCGGACGATCGGTGTCGACCGCGTGGTGAATGAAGGGATCCTCTGCTTCACACACGACACCGAGATTCCGTGGATGCTTCCGGGCATCGCACCGACGGGGTGCTACGTCGAAGTCGCGCTCGTCGGGATCATCACATTTCGGGGCGACAAGCTCTATCACGAGCACATCTACTGGGATCAAGCCAGCGTGCTCGTGCAGATCGGCTTGCTCGATCCGGCTGCCCTGCCCGTCGTTGGGCGCGAACAGGCACGCAAGGTACTTGATCCGAGCCTTCCTTCCAACGAGCTCATGCCGCAATGGACATGGGGAGCCTGAGGAATGGCGATCATCCGCATCAACCATTGCGACTTTCAGTACGAACTCACCGGCAAGGGGCGCGACATCGTCTTCGTCCATGGCGAAATCCATGGCATGCGGTACTGGGAGGCGCAGGTGGCGGAGTTCTCGCGCGACCATCGCTGCCTGATCTACAACCGGCGCGGCCACGCGGGCACGGAGTGGACCCACTACGGCTTCTCGCTCGTCAACCAGGCGCGGGACCTGGCCGGCCTCATCGATGCGCTGGAGATCGAACGGCCCATCGTCATCGCGCTGGCCTTCGGCACGACGATCGCTGCGCAGTACGCGCTGTCGCACCCGGACGGCGTCGCTGGCATGGTGATTGGCGCCTGGAGTGAACTTCATGAAGCGCCGATGTACATGGATGTGTGGACGGCGGCGAGCAAACGCGTGGTCCCGGTCCTCGAGTTCGAGGGCCGGCAGGCACTGATCGAACTGCTGCGCCGGGAGGGCGGCACCAACATCTACCGCGTCATTCCCCGGGAGGACGGCGCATTCCGCGAGCGCGTGATCCAGATGATGGCCAGTCATCCGCTCGAGCAGTACCGCCGAGGCATGCTCGAGCTCGGCAACTCCGTGCCGAACCTGGCGCCGCTCTTCAGCCGGCTCGACATTCCGGTCATGGGCATCTGCGGCGCAGAGGATCCCTATCCTGACCAGCCGGAGATGCTGCAAGGAATGAAGAACTTCCATGAGGCGCCGGCGGTGCCCGGTGCGGGCCGTTACGTCAACTGGCAGAAGCCCCAAGAGTTCAACACCGTGGTGCGCGAATTCATCGAATCGCTTCCCCGCGCGGGCGTGACGCGATGAACGCGATGCCCGAACACGCCAGCGTTTCCGGCCGGGTTGTGCTTGTCGTCGGGGCCAGTGGCGGAATCGGGACCGCACTCGTCGATGCACTCCTCGAAGCAGATGCGCATGAAGTGATCGCTGCGAGCCGTAAGCCATCTGCAGCGCCGCATCCTCGGGTGAAGCCGATCCACATGGATGTGACTCGGCATGACAGCGTGATGGAGGCCGCGAGAATCCACGGGTCCCGCGTGGATTGGGTCATCTGCGCCAATGGGATCAATTCGAACCACCGGCTGGCGCATTACGACGAAGCGGCCGCCCGAGCGGAGATGGAAACCAACTACTTCGGCCTCATCAACATCTTCTGCGCGTTCGCCCCGGCGATGAAAGCGCGCGGACATGGCGCCATCGTCAACATGCTGAGCGCCCTCGCTCATGTGAACCATCCCATGATGGCGACCTACTGCGCAAGCAAGGCCGCCGCCTTCTCGGTGACGCAGGCGATGCGCGCGGAGCTTGCGGCCTCCGGCGTTCGCGTCCGTGCGGTGCTGGCGCCGGCGGTCGACACCCCAATGACCGCGCACCTCAAGCAGACGAAACTGGCGCCAGGCGCCTTCGCAAAGCTGCTGATCGACGCCATGCAGCGTGACGAGGAAGACATCTATCCGGCTGCAGCACAAGCGTTGCGCGAAGCTCTGCAGCGCGACCCCAAGGCCGTCGAGCACTCGTTCGCCGCTCACCTTGCGTGAAGGGCCGCGACCTCCTTGCGGAACTCCGCGAGGATCTTCTCGGGTTGCTTCGTCCCGCGCGCCGAGGCGTCCTGCACCCACTTCTGCTCCAGCGCCGAGGTCCTGGCCTTGACCGCGGCCACGAAGCCCGGGTCGGCCATCGTGACCTGGATCTTCGACGCCTGCATGTGGGCGCGTCCGCTGCGATCGAGGATGTCCCACTGGCGGCCGAAGATCCGTGCGAGCACTTCGCCCGAGACCGAATCCACTGCTCTCTTCTCATCCGCGGAGAGCTTGTCATACCGCGCGGGATTCATCATGAACACCCAGCTGAGATTGTAGAGGCCGCCAGGGAAATACGTCGCGTGGCGGATGACCTTGTCGAGCTTGTAGGCCTCAATGGATTCGGCCGGGAAAAGCGCCCCGTCCATGACACCGCCGGACAAAAGCTCATAGGCGTCGGACGCGGGCTTCAGCGTGACATTCATGCCCAACGACCTGGCGATCTCGTTCACCATCCCCCCGCCCACACGGAACTTCAGCCCCTCGAGGTCCTCGATCTTCGCGATCGGCCGCTTCGAGTTGAACACCATGCCCGGCCCGTGCGTGAAGTAGCCGAGCACATGCACGCCCTTGTGTTCCCGGGCGAACTCGGGATGCCTGGAGGCCACCCTGTCGTAGGCGACCGACATGGCCTCCGCGCTGTCTCCGTTGAAAGGGAATTCAGCCATCTGGGTGAGAACGAACCGGTTCGGCGTGTAGCCGTGGACTGTGAGCGAGACGTCGACGACACCGTTGGCAACCGCATCGAAGCTGCCGGGCGGCGAGCTCACCGGTCGCGGCAGGATGTTGCATTTCAGCTTGCCGGCGGATTTGCTGTCGAGCAGGTCGCACCACGCCTTGACCGCCTGGGTCTGGCCGGGCCCGGTCCAGTTGGAGACCGCCAGCACAGTCTGAGCATGGGCCACGCTGCCGGCAGCGAGCAGACCCAGCACGAGGATGGAAGCTTTCATCATGACTTTCTCCTGGAGATCGACCTGCGTTTTTCACCGGGTGCGCGTTCGGCGCGTTCGCATCGCGCTCGTGCACGATGACCCACTATAGGACAACACATGAAAAAAAGAAACATCAGTCCACTACATGGACATCGCATGCAGCGCCCGCTAGTACATCGTCGACGGCAGCCACAAGCTGATCTGCGGAAAGGCGATCAGCAACACGAGCACGATCACCATGATCAGCACGAAGGGCCAGCATCCGCGAAAGATCTGCCGCAGTCCAACGCCAGGCAGTAGCGCATTGATGACGAACAGGTTCATTCCGACTGGGGGCGAAATCAATCCGATCTGCACGATCATCACGATCAGGACACCGAACCAGACAGGGTCGAATCCCAGGCTGGTCACGATGGGGAAGAACAGCGGGATTGTCAGCAGCACCATGGTGAGTTCCTCCATCACGGTTCCCAGCACCACGTAGATGGCCATCATGGCCACGATGATCATGATGGGCGACAAACCCAGATGCGTGATCCACTCCTTGAGATCGTTCGGCATCGAGGTGAAGTTCACGAAGTTGGCGAAGATGGTTGCCGCAATCAGCAGCGTGAAGAGCATGGCGGTAGTGCGCGCCGATTCCACCAGCACCTTGTACAGAATGCGCCAGGTCAACCGCCCACGGCAAAGGGCGAAGAGGAAGGCTCCCGAGGCGCCGATCCCGGCGCCCTCGGTGGCGGTGAACAGCCCGCCGTAGATGCCGCCCAGAACCACCACGACCAGCAGCGCCACGCCCCAGATGCCGCGCAGGGCACTCCAGCGTTCGGCCCAGCTGGCACGCACGGCGGGCGGTGCGTGCCCGGGGGTGAGAGACGTGATCGCAACGATGCCCGCCATCAGCATCGCCGCGCTGAGCAGCCCGGGAAGCACGCCCGCAGCAAAGAGCTTGCCGATGTGCGTCTCGGTGATGATCCCGTAGATCACCATGACGGTGGATGGAGGGATCATGATGCCCAAGGTACCGCCAGCGGCCATGACGCCAGTGGACAGCGATTCGCTGTAGCCCAGCTTGCGCATGGACGGGTAGGCCACCTTGCTCATGGTCGCTGCCGTGGCGATCGAAGAGCCGCAGATCGCGCCGAAGCCGGCACAGGCCACAACGGTGGCGTGCGCCAGCCCCCCACGCATGTGCCCCATAAAGGCGTAAGCGGCGTGGAACAGCTCATGTGCCAGGCCGGCCCGCGCCACGAAGTTGCCCATCAGGATGAACAGCGGGATCACCGAGAGCGTGTAGGCGAAACCTGTCTCGTAGACCACCTGGGCTGCGCTGGCGAGGGCTGGTGTCCAGCCGCGCGTGAGACCGGTGGCCACCAGGCCTACTGTGCCCATGGCGAAGGCCAGCGGAACGCGGGCCAGCGCCAGCACGAAGATGGCCAGGAACCCCAGCAGGGCAGCGGTCACAGCGCCGTCCCTTGCCCACTATCTCGCGCTTCATCGGATTTCCAAGCCCGCAGAAGATGCACGGTACCGGTGAGCGCGCTCAGGAGCGCCATTCCATAGATGAAAGGCGCCTTGAAGATGCCGAGCTGCGCCGTGGTCTCACCCGTGTCGTGGAATGCCCCGCCGGTCTTCAACATCAACCAGCCGAGCCCAAGCAGCAGAACTGCGCAGAACAGGTGCACGCAGGCAGCTTGGACCTTGCGCACACGAGGCGGAAGCAATGCGTCGAGCGAGTCGAACTCGACATGCTCGCCACGTGCCGAAACGAGCGGAAGCCCGGCGAAGATGACCAACACCATCAACAGCTCTGTCAGTTCCAGCGATCCGGTGATCGAACGGTCGAAGAGCTTGCGTCCCAAGACATCGAAGAACGTCAAGGCCATGATCGCGAACAACGCACTGGCAGCGGCCAGTTCACACAGGAGTGGCAAGTGCTTCTTCATGAGTGATCTCCATCGTTGTAGTTCTTCGGTCTCGCAGCCTCGTCGACTCCACTTTTCGTCAACGACAAGCCAGAGGCGATACGGGAAAGATGGCATTGATCTGGCCAGTGCCGGAGCTGGCAAAGTAGGGTGTGACGATCTCCGCCCGCCCTTCGTACTTGTCCCAGCCCATCGCGCCGAGGAGCATGGCCGTGTCGTGCATGTCGCCCTCGCCCCAGCACTTTTCGGCATACATCGGCAACATGCCGATGAAGGTCTTCCATTCACCGGCCCTCCAGAGTTCGACGACTCTGTGATCGACCTGCTCCAGGAATGGATCGTAGATCCTGTGCATGAACTCGGGTGCGCGCCCGTTGTCTGCGAAATGGTGCGACAAGGAGCCGCTGGCAAGCACCGCCACTGTGCCCTCGTACCTGTCTTCGATTGCACGGCGGACGGCCAGGCCGAAGCGCGCGGACTCCTGCAGGTCGTGCCAATCACACCAGCCGCTGATGCTGATCACCTTGTAGTGCCGGTCACTGTTCATGTAGCGCATCGGCACCAGCGTCCCGTACGCCAACTCCAGGGTGGTGTCGGAATGGGCACGGCTCTTGACGCCCATCTCGTTGGCGACGTCCGCGATCAAGTGCCCCAGCGACGGGTTGCCTGGATAGGCGTAAGGCATGTTCTTGATGAAATGCGGGAGCTCGTTGCTTGTGTAGATGCCCTCGAACCAAGGGCCGCAGTTGATGTGATATTCGCTGTTCACCTGCCAGTGCACGTCGAACACCACCATGGTGTCGACCCCCAGTTCGCGGCACCGGCGATCGATTTCCTTGTGGCCATTGATGGCCGCCTCACGGCAGCCGAAGTTCGGCCCTGGAAGTTCAGAAAGGTACAGCGACGGAACATGCGTGATCTTGGCCGCTAGCCCAAGTTTTCCCATGATCAGCCCTCCCGATCGACGGTGGCGGGGTTGACGGCCTCGACGTAGAAAGTTGCCGCGACGCTCTCGCCGGCGATGAGATGGTTGATCTGCATGCTCTCGACTTCTACAAAAAGGTGGTGAGCATCTTCACGGTCAACACGTTCTCGGTGAGCAAGATCTCCCGCCTCCGCAATTGCCAATCGCCGCCCACCTTCTGGAGTACGTCGTTGCGCCTTGCCGAGAGCATCATCGATTCGTGCTGATTCCGGTTCTGCCGGACGAAGACGCGACTGGAGACGGAGAGCTCGGCGCACGTGTCAGCCACGGCGGTCACGTACACGTTCGAGACATGATGCGTGGTCCGTGAGACGGGCTCCTCGGCGAAATGGACGCCAGTGCGGATCTGCTCGATGCGCTTGGCCAAGGTCCACTTTCCCTCCTCGAACCAGCTGATGTCGACACCCTCGCGCGTGGACTCCCGCTGAAGCTCGTTGTGGCGCGTGTTGCGTTGCATCGGCATGAAATAGACGATCCCCTCGTGCAGCGTCGCAAGCCAGTCCTCGTAGCGCCGGGTGTCCAGGAGGTCGGCCTCGCGGTACAGAAAGCGCTCCGCCTCCCAGGTCAGCACGCGCAGGTCTGTTTCCTGCGAAACGCGCGCGGCTTCATTCATCGTCGGCTCCTGCGAGGTTCTTGAAGATCGGGTCATCTCGACCCATCAGTCGATCCCAGTCGTCTCCCTCCAGGTAGTCCGCCCAGCGGGTATAGAAGGTGCGGGGGTTTTCCTCGGATATCTGCGTCGATACGTTGCCCGCCAGCGTTTCGTGCTTGCCAGCCCGACCCAGCGACTGCTGGTAGTTGTACGGGTATCTTCTGGCGATCGGGCCGGCACTGGACTCGGTGGCCATCTGCCAGTTCTCGATGTCGTCCTGCTCGGTCATCCCGGCAGGCCCTTGGTAGCGCATGTAGAAATGGCGCATGAGATCCCGGACTTCGGGCGGTGCCCCCTTGTCGATCAAGTACCAGCGCCACATTTCGGTGTGCATCGGCCCATGCGGATGGAACACCGTGATCGACCGCGGCTGGCGGCCGTTGAAGCTGGTGTTGGGAAAAATCGTGCAGACGAAGGGCAACAGCCGGGACTTCTCGCCCTGGCGCTCCTGCCGCTGCTCATAGCAGCGGCGGAAGTACTGCTCGACCTGCGGATTGTCTTGATAGGCTTCGGCGTACGGCAGCATCTTCGGCTGGATCGCGCTGTGCGCGCCATGGCCTGCCGGGAAGTTGACCCAGACGTGCTGCGCGCCAGAGAGCTCGTCGTCACGGCGACCCTTGCGGCCGGCCTGCGCGCTGGGGCCAATACCGATGTCGTCGACCGAGCGATGGCTCGGGTTGTGGTACGTGTCGCCCAGAAAGTTCTCCGCGCCCACCTTCCAGTTCGCCGGGATGATCCACTTCTGGACGCCGACGAACACTTCGGTTTCGCCAGGCGCTCCATCCAAGCCGTCGAGGGCCAGGTCCAGGTGCTCTTTCGCATCGCCGATGTACTCGAGGAACGGAGGCGCGTCCTTGTCCCAGGTGGCCCAGATGGTGCCCTTGTAGTTGTGGAGTTGCGCCACCTCGATCAAGGACCATTGGTCCTTGTCCAGATGCTCTTCATACAACGTGCCGTACATCGGCACGCCATGGAGCTTGCCTTCGGTCGTGTAGCTCCAGGCATGGTATGGGCAGGTGAACTGGCGCGTGTTGCCTTCATCGTATTGGCACACCTTCATGCCGCGGTGGCGGCAAGTGTTCAGGAAAACGTGAATCCCTTCTTTTTGGTCGCGGCACAGGATGACCGATTCATTGCCCATGCGCGACGTGAAGAAATCGCCAGGATTCTTGATTTGGCTCTCATGGCCAACGAAGAGCCAGGCCCGGGTGTAGATCCGCTCCAGTTCGGCCTGGAAGATCGAGGTATCCGAGAAGATTTCCCGGCTGATGACGCCGGCATCGCGGTCCACACAGTTGCGGTATCGGCCCGGCTCTGCCGGGGCCGCCTCAACGCGATGGATTTTTACGCTTTCGCATTTCATGTTCGTCTTCCTTCTGGATCTGGTCAGCCGGTGAACTTCTCGGCCAGGAACTGCTTCAAGGGGAACTGGCGGCTCTTCAAGGCCTGCCGCGCGGCCTCCACCATGGGCGGCGGCCCGCAGACATAGACAGTTGCAGCGCGATCGAGCTCGATCTCGCCCAGCATGTCGGTCACGCGCCCTTGGCGTGTGGGCGACCCTTCGTCGACCTCATCGCACGCGTACCGAACGTCGAGACCAGGAAGCTCCAAGCGCAGCGCGTCCAGGGCCGCCTTCTCGAAGAGGTGCCGCTCGCTGCGAGCCCCGACCAGCAGGGTGACCGGGGCGCTTCGCTGCAGCTCGCTGCCAGCAGCGAGCCTGCGGAGCATGGCCAGGAACGGCGCCAGCCCCGTACCTCCGGCAACCATCACCTTGGGCCGCAAGTCGTCGCGCAGGAAGAAGGTCCCGCGCGCGGGGCTGAGCTGGACGGTCGCGCCGGGCGGCGCAGCACGCAGCCAGTTGCAGAACTTTCCATCGGACCTGAGCGCAATGTGGAAGATGAGCGTCGTGGCATCCGGCGCATTCGCCATGGAGAACGATCGCTCGAGGCCTGGCTGCGGGGAGATGTTGACGTACTGTCCCGGCAGGAACGCAAACGGCCTCTCTGTTTCCAGAATGAGGGTCATCGTCTCCCGGGACGCTTCCTGCACATTCACCACGGTCGCGGCCGTGGGCGCTTCATCCCCTTCGACCTGCGCATCGCGGCTCGAGTACGGCAGTTCGATCACCACCGGGCCAGTAGCCCTGGTCCGGCACACGAGAACGAATCCGTCGTTGATCTCGGAGGCGGAGAGCAGCCCCTCGGTGAAGGGCTCCATGTCCAGCGAACCACAGGACGCACGGGCCTGGCACGTACCGCAGACCCCCTCTTCGCAATCCACCAGCAGCGAGATCCCCGCCTCCTTGCACGCCGCGAGGACGCTCGCGCCACGCTCGACCTGGATCGAACTGCTTCTTCCGTCGGAGAAAACGAACTGGACCGGGACCTTCTCGCTCATCGAAGTTGCTCCATGTCCATTGTATGGACTGTAATCTCAAGTTTAGAGCAGATGCCAGGCGGGTGTCAAATCGTCTACGTTAGACTTCCGAACTTCATGCAGAGAGGCTTTTCATGACCGAGGCCGAGAAGGGCAGCGAAGGCGTCAGGGCGGTTGGGCGAGCCCTGGAGATCCTTTCTTCGTTCACGCCAGCTGATTTCGAGCTTTCCCCGGCGGAACTGCTCAAGCGCGTGGATCTGAGTCGCCCGACGATGTACCGCCTGCTTCACACCCTGGAGGTCAACGGCTTCCTGGTGTCCTCAGGTGATCCTCAGAAGTTCCGGCTCGGTCCGGAAGTGGCGCGGCTGGCCCATGTCTGGGTGGCGAGCAACGACCCCGCCGCAGCCGCTGGTCCGCTGATGCGCAGGATCTGGGAGGTGAGCAGCGAGACTGTCGGCCTCTTCGTCCGAGAGGGCGACAACCGGATGTGCGTCGCGGAGATCCCCAGTCCCCACCCCTTGAGCTTTCGACGCGGCATTGGCTTTCAGGAGCGACTGGCGCTGGGAGCCAGTGGCAAGGTCATATTGGCCAACTCCTCCCTTGATGTCCGCCAACTGCGTCAATTGCTGCAAGGCTTGAAGATTGACGCGGGCGAGTACATGAAGGAATTGGAACGCGTCCGTCTCGCTGGCTATGCCGTCAGCCAGGATGAGCAGATTCATGGCGCGACGAGTGTCAGCGCTCCATTCTTCGATGCGAGCGGCGGAGTGGCGGGATCGCTGGCGGTCTACGGTCCAAGCGTTCGGCTGGACACCAAGAAGGTCAAGGCCACTGCGAGCTTGCTGCTCAATGAGGCGTCACATCTGTCGCGTGCCTTGGGTTTTCGCGGGCCGTCGGCGAACAGCTAGCTCAAAGGCACCGGCGCAGTGCCTGCGTAGGCGCGACTCCGCGAACGCGACCAGCGGTTCCGCCCGGTCTAGCGCAACGACTCACCGGGTCGGCGGTCCTGCTGCACCCGGCGAGCGAGCACCGCGTCAGCCATGGTGGCGCCATCGCGCCGTCGCTCTCCGGATGATGATTGGTGTGCCTGCGCACGCTCTCAAAGGCCGTGCGCCCTCATCGCCTTTTGCAATCATCTCGTCTGCATGCATACATTTATTGTCGAGGACGACGACAATCTTGTCGGCTCAATCAGACTTGATGCCGCAGAGATTCAAAGGTATATTGTATGCAGACATACATTCTATCGATTCAGCCTTCTTGCTGGACGCAACCACTTACTCAAGAGGACCTCATGGACAGAGTCACTGCGGAACTGCTGGTGCGCACCGGCCCGGACACGCCGATGGGCCAGCTCATGCGCCGCTACTGGGTCCCCGTGATGCTTGCTTCGGAGATTGGAGAGCCGGATTGCGCGCCGGTGAGAGTCAAGATCCTCGGCGAGAAGCTGCTGGCATTTCGCGATACCGATGGCAGGGCGGGACTGGTCGACGAGTTCTGCCCTCACCGGGGCGTCTCCCTCTTCCTGGGCCGCAATGAAGAAGGAGGCATCCGCTGCTCCTATCACGGCTGGAAGTTCGATGTGACTGGCAAGTGCATGGAATTGCCGTCCGTGCCGCAGCTCGCCGACAGGATGAAGATCAAGTCGTACCCGGTCGTCGAGCGCGGCGACATTCTCTGGGCGTACATGGGTCCGAAAGAGAACATGCCGCAGCTGCCCGAACTCGAGTGGTGCATGCTGCCTGCCAGCCACCGTTTCGTCAGCAAACGGTACCAGGCCAGCGGTTGGCTCCAGGCGATGGAAGGCGGCATCGACACGACCCATGCGTCGTGGGTTCACCGGTTCGAACTCGAACAGGACCCGATGCATATGCATGCGGAGGCCAACAAGTACATCAAGGCCGACAGGAATGCAGTCTTCGACATCGAGGAAGCGGCGCACGGCCTGACGATCTTCGGCCGCCGCAACGGAGAAGAGGACTCCCATTACTGGCGCATCACGCAGTGGATCTTCCCGTGGTTCACGCTGATCCCGCCGTTCGGCCCGCACGCGCTGGGTGCCCACATGTGGATCCCGATCGATGACGAGAGTTGCTGGGCGTGGAGCATCAATTTCCTGCCCGACCGCCCGCTGCCCGCCGAAGAGTTGCAAGCCATGCGCGAGGGAAAAGGCATTCACGTGAAGTACATCCCCGGCAGCTTCGTCCCGTTGGCCAACCCCGGCAACGATTGGCTCGTCGACAGGCAGGCGCAGAAGGACAAGCAGAGCTTCAGCGGGGTGGAAGGCTTCTCGATCCAGGACGCCTCCCTTCAGGAGAGCATGGGACCGATCCAGGACTACGCGAAGGAACACCTGGTCGCCACCGATCGGCCCATCGTGATGGCAAGGAGGATGCTCGCGCGTTCGGCGCGCGAGCTCGAACAAGGGACTGCACCGCCGGCGACCGATGCCGCTTCCCAGCGCGTGCGGGCCGCGTCGGTCCTGCTGGACCGCGGCGTGAAAGCGGAAGACTGGGCCAAGGAAGCCTTGACGTCCCTCGACCAGCCGGTCTTCAGTGTCTGAAATCGGGAGCGAGGACGGAACGCTTGCCTACCCACCACGCACGCATGCCCACCACCTTCGCATCCACGACGAGCGGTCCACGAAGGCCGCTCTTCAATCTGCCGGCCACTTCGGCGACATCGGCCTCGCAGCGGACAGTGACCCCATCCGCGCCGAAACCCCGCGCAACGGCAGCGATATCGGTGTCCGGGAATTCGACGATCTCGGTCGAATGGCCTTGAGGCTTGAACTGATAGATCTCCGCACCGTAGCCCTGGTCGTTGTAGACCACGATCAGCATCCCGAGCTTCAATCGAACGGCCGTCTCGAGCTCGGCGATGCCCATAAGGAATCCGCCATCGCCACACGCCACGACGGGAAACCGGTCCGGGCGCGCAAGCGCTGCGCCGATCCCCGTCGCGAGGCCGAGGCCGATCGACTGGAAGGCCTGCGTGAAGCAGAAGCCGTTCTCGTCCGGAACCTTCAAGTACATGCTTGGATAGCCCATGAAGTTCCCTGAATCGACACTGAGGATCCGGTTCTCGGGGAGAAGGTCGTCCAGGGCGATTGTCAGGGTGCGCGGGTCGATGGCCTCCGCGGTGCTGGCATTGGCGAACGGAACGTCTCGCCACTGCAGTTCCGACTGCAGGCGCCGTGCGAGCTGCGGCGAGCGATAGCCTGGACGCTCGGCCCGCGTTGCTGCGAGCAGTTCGGCAACCATCCGGGCGGTCGCAGCGACATCGCCCAGCACGCCAAGGTCGATGGGCTGGTTCTTTCCAAGAGCCTCCTGCGCCAGGTCGACTTGCACCAGCTTCACGTTCTTTCCGAGCAGATGGCCATGGGCGGTAGTCCACATGTTCAGCGTGGTTCCCCAGCCGACGATCAGGTCCGCATCGGCGATCAGCCGCGCCGTCAAGGGCGAGGAGAACCCGCCCGAGACACCGATCGCCCAAGGGTGCCCCGCGAAGAGCCCTTTGGCGACTGCGCCTTCCGCCAGGAGCGCTCCGGCGGCATCGGCCAGCGCCGCCACGGCCTCTCGCGCACGAAGACCGCGTGCGCCGCGCCCGGCGATGAACACCGGTCGCCTCGCGGACAGCAGCATGTCCGCCAGCGTCCTGGCGTCGGACGAGGCCGGCAAGGAAATCGGAGGCGCTTCGATCGGGGCCATCGTGTCAAGCCAGGACCCATCCATGCTCTCGAGCTGCATGTCCACGGGCAGATTCAGCAGGACGGTGCGGCGCTCTCGCAGCGCGAGCGAATAGGCGGCATGCGTGTCCGTCATAGCGCTCGCCGCCGACCGCAGCCGGAGCGAGGAGGCACCGACGGACCGGGCCAACGCATCCTGGTCGATGTGGAAGTTCGATGCCGGGTCGGTTGCTTCGCCCGAGACCACCAGCAGCGGCGTGCGGCTCTTGGCAGCCTCCCCGATACCCGTGATCGCATTGGTGAGGCCGCAACCCTGGTGCAGGGAGACGACTGCGACTTCGCCGCTCATCCGGGCGTAGGCGTCGGCCATGGTGGCGGCACCGCCTTCGTGGCGCGCCGCTGTGAACTTCACACCATGCGCCACCAGCGCGTTCGTGAAGTGGAAATTCCCGCTTCCGACGACGCCGAACGCGTGGCGCACGCCCAGCTTCGTGAGCGCCGCTGCAACACCGTCATGCACGCTTTCAATCATGTTCCGTTGTCTCCGCTAGTCCGCCTTGATACCTGCGGCCCTTGCTATTTCCGTCCACTGCGCACGTTCGGTGGCCACCCGACGTGCGAACGCGGCACCCGCCGGCGCGCCACGCTCCATGCCCATCCGCTGGAGCTGTGTCAGGGTGCCCGGGTGCCCGGCCGAAGTGTCGATGGCAGCACGCAGCTGCGTCGAGACGGCTGCGGGCAGCCCCGAGGGCGCGACGATGCTCGTCCAACCCATCATCTCGAACTTGGGCAAGCCCATCTCAGCGATCGTCGGCGTATCGGGAAGCGATGCACTCCTTCTGCGTGATGTCACACCCAGTGCGCGGAGCTTCCCGCCTTTGAGCAGCGGGAGTGAAGAAGCCAGGTCGACGATCGCGTAGTCGACCTCGCCCGCCGCCACCGCAGTGACCGTGGGCGCATTGCCCTTGTAGTTGACGTGAACAGTCCGCAGCCCCGCTTGCCGAGCGAAGTACTCGCCGGCGAGATGAAACAACGAGGAGCCCACCCCGTGATTGAGTTCTCGCTGCACCGACAGAGCCCGCATCGAAGCCAGGCTGGTCAGGCCCGACGACTCGCCGACGATCAGCACGCTGGGATAGAACGCCAGCACCCCGAGTATTTCAAAGTCGGTGGCGGGCTCGTAGCCGAGCTTGGAGTAGATGGCCGGGTTGACAGCCAAGGCACCGTTGGACGCGACCAGCAACGTGTAGCCATCTGCCGGCGCCTTCGCCACCAGCTCCGCGGCGATGATCGAATTGGCGCCCGGACGGTTCTCCACGACCACTGGCTGGCCGAGCACGCCCTGCACCCTTGCCGCGTACACGCGCGCCAGCAGGTCGTTCGCCCCGCCGGGCGCGAATCCCACGACCAGCCGCAGCGGCCGCGCGGGAAAGGCTTGGGCCCGCAGCGTACGGGCAGCGGCACCCGCGACGCCCGCGGCCGCAGCGCCCTTCAGCAGCAATCGACGTCCGATCAAGATTTGCTCCTCCGGCAGCGGGTCGAGCCATCCGCAAAACGGAAAGCCGCTCCAGAAAGTATCGGCATGCGCGCCATGGCCTAGCAGTAGATCGCCTGCATTTCGGTGTAGTGCCGCAGGCCGAAGATCGAGTTCTCGCGGCCGATGCCGGACATCTTCATTCCGCCGAAGGGCACATGCGCGTCGTAGTCCACGTGCTTGTTGACCCAGGCCGAGCCGACCTCCAGCTGCGCCACGACCTGCTTGCCGCGGGACCAATCGCTGGTCCAGACCGAGCCGCTCAGGCCAAACGAGGTGCCGTTCGCAGCTGCCACGGCCTCTTCGACGGTCTTGTAGGAGATCACGGGCAGCACGGGCCCGAAGGTCTCTTCCTGGACAACCCGCATACCGGCAGGTGGGTTGATGGCGATGTGCGGCGCGAGGAAGTAGCCGCGGCCGGGAACGGGCCGCTTCCCGGCGTAGAACTCGACCGGGCCGCCCTCGGCCTCCTGCAGCACCGACTGCACGCTTTCATACTGCCGCCTGTTCTGTATCGGCCCCATCTGCACGCCCTCGTCCAATCCGTTGCCGACCACCAACTGGTCGCAGCTCGACCGCAGGCTTCGGACGAAGCTGTCGAACCGGGATTCGTGCACGTACAGGCGCTTGATCGCCATGCAGGCCTGGCCGGCGTTGGTGAAGGCGGCGGCGAACACAGCGGGCGCGACGGTATCGACATCGGCGTCGTCGAGAACGATCGCCGCGTCGTTGCCGCCGAGTTCGAGCGTGACGCGCTTCAGCGCCGAAGCGGCGGCCGCGCCGATCTTCCTGCCCACGGCGACCGATCCGGTGAACGATATCTTCGCCACGTCCGGATGGGTGACCATGGCCTCGCCGACCTCGTTGCCGCCGGCCACGACATTGAGCACGCCTGGGGGCAGGGTTTCGCGCCCGATCTCGCCCAAGCACAGGGACGTCAGCGGTGTCGTCGGGGCGGGCTTGAGCACCATCGTGTTGCCAGTCACCAAGGCATGCCCGATCTTCCAGATGGCGAGCAGGACCGGCACATTCCACGGCGTGATCGCAGCGATCACGCCCAGGGATCGGTGGTGGATCTCGACCTGCCTGCCGTCGGATGCCGTGAGCCTGTCGGGTCCCATCGGCAGTTGCACGAGTTTGCGCAGGTACTTCGTCGCGTTGCCGATCTCGTCCTCGGCGCGCGCGAGCGGCTTGCCCTGCTCCATGGTGAGCAGGCGCGCCAGCATGTCCTTCTCGGCATCGATCCTGTCGGCGAACGCGAGGAGCTTGTGGACACGCAGGTCGTGCGGTGTCGATGTCCAGGCCGGAAACGCCGCCAGCGCCGCCCGGACGGCGGCATCCACCTCCAGGGCGCCGCCGGCCGGCGCAATCGCGAATGCTTCCGCATGCGCCGGATTGACGACCTCGAAGACATTCCTGCTCGTGACCGGCGCGCCGCCGATCGTATGGCTGTAGCTGTGACCTTGGTTCAAGGCATCTCCTTCGAACTCTGCAAGTGCGCCGCGGCCTACCGCTGGACGATGTTGGCGGTCGAGAGAACCCGCTTCCACTTCTGCCGCTCGGCGACGACGAATTCTCGAAATTCGGCGGGCGACTTCGACCTCTGGGGAACGCACCCCAGAGCGGCGCACCGCGCGGCGAACGACGGTGAATCCACCAGCGCGAGCACCGCATCGCTGATGCGCGCCACGATCGCCGGTGGCAGGTTCGGCGGCCCCACGATCGCCTGCCACGCTGTCAGGCTCACATCGGGCAGGCCCGCTTCCGCGAAGGTCGGCACATCGGGCAGGAAGCTGCTGCGCGTGGGATCCGCCACGGCGAGGGCCGTCAACCTGCCCGACTGGAGGAAGCCTCGTGCCGGAGCGAGGTCCGTGACCATGATGTTGAAACTGCCGTCGAACAGGCCATTGATGGCCGTCCCGCTGCCGGAATACGGCACGTGCACCAGATCGATCCGGGCTTCCTCCCGGAACATCTCCATGATGAGGTGATGCGGCGTGCCTGGACCGGCCGACCCATAGGAAAGCCCTTTGCCGCCCTGCTTCTTCGCGTCCTGAACCACGTCTTGCACCGACTTGTAGCCGCTGGTCCCACTGGAGACAAGGAAGAACGGGTTCGTCGCAACGAGCGTGATCGGCGTGAGTCCGGTGAGCGGATCGATGTGATCCTTGTACATGGCCGGCGCCGCCGCCAGCGTCGTGCTGGTCGCCATCAACAAGGTGTATCCATCGGGTACAGCCAAAGAAGCAGCTCGGGCTCCGACCAGCGTGCCAGCGCCGGGCCGGTTCTCCACGACGACGGTCTGCTTGAGCGCCTGCGTCATGTGCTCGGCAATCGCCCGCCCAAGGGAGTCGGTCAGTCCGCCGGGCGCATACGGAATCAGCAGGCGAATGGGCTTGCTGGGATAGTTCCCACCGCCCCCCTGCGCCACCGCTGACAGCGGCAGCACCAGACTGACCACGCAGGCCATTGTTTGAATCAGATTTCGAAGCATTGCACCCTCAAAAAAAGGAAGGGTTGAGTGGAATGAGCCGGCAGACTCTAGATCAATCAACGCTCAAAGTAAAACTCGAGTCCGCCTGATGGACAGACCAGCTCAAGCGAACTCCTGAAGCAAGCTGCATAGCGTGCCGTCCTCGTTGGCCAGTTCGTCGAGGATCGAAAAATGATCGTGAGGCTCGAGCGGCAGGTAGTTCATTCCACTGGCGTCGGCGAATTCACGGGATTGCCGAATGAGCTCAGGAAGCTCCCTGGCACCCACCGTGATGGTGAGCGCCGTCGAAGCGGCCGGAAGATGCTTCATCGGGCTGAGCCGCTCCACATCTTCGGCCGTGAGTCCAAGCTTGGCGTTCAAGTAGCTCAGCCGGATGGGCTCGAGGTCGTAGAGCCCGCTGATCGCGATGCCTCCGACGACTCCTTCGGTGCCGAGAGCCCCGACACACATCAAATGGGCTCCTGCCGAGTGACCTGCCAAGACAATGCGGTTGGCATCGAATTCCAACTCCCCTGCTCTTCCACGAATGCAGGCCAGCGCACGGCGTACGCCATCGACCATTTGCGCCAGCGTTGCTTCCGGCGCGACCGTGTACTCCAGGTTGGCCACAGCAAAACCGCGTGCGACCGGCCCCTCTGCGAGGAAGCCGACGGAGCGCTTCTCCCCCCCTTGCCAATACCCACCATGTATGAAAAGCAACAGCGGCGCGGCCGATCGCTTCGCAGGATAGTAGTCAAAACACTCCCGCGGCTGGGCGCCGTACACGAGGTCCAGCTTGGCCCCCAACGCCCGCGCCGTGACCGCTGACCGTTCACGCCATCCGGCCACCGTCCCAGGGAAATCGGCAACCGCTGCGATGTTGTTGTAGGCCGCGTCCAATTCGTTCTGGGTGAACCCCCGATGCAGCTTCGCGTCGGTCATGCGCGGCTCGCGGCGGCGATCTGTTCCGGCGTCGCCCACCCTGCCGACTGCAGGATCTCGGAAATGTTCGCTGGACGCTGGAAGGTCGTCGGCGGCTCATCCCCCAGCTTGCGCGGCGCCCCCATGGCCCGCACCACCTCGTCCAGGCCAGGGGGCGTGAAGAACCAGGCGAACTTCATGTCGCAGTCGCCTTCGTTGACGATCGAGTGGCCGCAGTACTTGCCAAGCAAGATCGTGGTCCCCGGACCGATCTGGCTGCGTACACCGTCGATCTCCGCATAGCCCGTGCCTTCGTAGACAAACAGGACCTCGGTGTTTCGGGCGTGCCCGTGCTCTCGGACGTGGCATCCAGGCGGCATCACCTGGATGCCGAAAGCGAACCCTGGATCCGGATCGCCTTCGACACCGGGTCCGACCTTCACAGTCATGTAGCCCCGATGCGGAACCGGCTGCCAGTACGAATCGCCTTGATCCGTACCAATCACGCGCGACGGACCCTTTGTGTATTGAGACATTTCCTGAGCTCCTTCTTGAAGGCGAGATCAATCCTGCGGTGGAAGCCTGGCCTCACGGACGACCGTGTTGAACTTCGACACGTCGCCGAGGAACTTGGCCTGGAATGCCTCGGGAGTGCTGGCGACAACCTCGTTGCCGGCATCTTCGACGGTCTTGCGAACCGAAGGATCCTTGCTGATCTCCGATATCTCGCGCTGGATCCGGTCGATGACCTCGCGAGGCGCGGTCGACGGCGCGAACACGCCGTGCCAGCTCGTCAATTCATAGCCGGGCACCGTCTCCCCCACCGTCGGAACTTCAGGAAGTGCCGCAGAGCGCTTCGGACCAGTGACAGCCAAGGCCTTCAGCTTTCCACTTCGGATCGCAGGCAGTGCAAGCTGAATCGAGAGAAGGCCGACAGTCACCTCGCCACCCAGCATGGCGGCATACATCGGCCCCTGGCCTTTGTAGGGAACTGCAACCAGGTCCGTGCCTGTCTCCACCTTGAACATCTCCATGCCCAGTTGAAGGGTGTCGGCGACGCCGGCCGAGCCAAAGAACAGCTTCCCAGGCTTGGCCTTGGCCAGAGCGATCAATTCCTGGACTGACTGAACCTCCATCTGCGGGTGAGCGGCGATCAACATCGAGCTTGCGATGAACTGGGTGACTGGGCGCAGGTCCTTGACTGGATCGAAACGAAGCTTCTGGAACAAGGCCGGAAAGATCGCGATCGTGCTTGGTGCGTAAAGCAACGTGTAGCCGTCTCCAGCCGATCTCGCGACCTCGCCGATTCCGATCGTTCCACTCGCACCGGGTACGTTCTTGACGATCACCGGAACCTGCATCCGGTCGGACAGCTTCGTCGCCAGAAGCCGCCCCATGACATCGACGGCTCCGCCGGGCGCATAGGGGACGATGATCGTGACGGTGCGCGCGGGGTACGACTGCGCGGATGCTTGGTGGATGCCGAGCCAGGGCATGAGCATTGCAAGGCAGACCAGATGGCGGCGATGGATCGACATGGCGAAGGCCTCCTGAACGTGTGAGTCCTAGTGAGCTCACTTGGAGCAGAACATGTCGGTGCCGCCCGAAGGCATCACACCGGCACCTGAGCGGCGTCGTAGCCGTAGATCCAGTCGGCACGGCGAATGGCTCCCCCGGGGCGGAGCCATTGATCCAGCTTGTATCCCACGTCGCGGCGAATCTGAGACCAAGCCGACTGCGTCTGGCACACATCCGCCCGATCTCTGGAGCTGAGTTGGACGCGCGACGTTCTGCCCTTGCGGACGGACTCGTACACACGAAGCGCTTCGATGGGATCCGTATGCGCAGCCAGTACACGCGCAAGCACCAGTCCGTCCTCCATCGCGATGGCCCCCCCTTGCGCGAAGAAAGGCAGCATCGGATGCGCGCTGTCACCCAGCAAGCTGACCCGGCCCTCCGACCACTTCGGCAGAGGGTCCCTATCGAACAGCCCCCACTTGAAGCATTTGTCGGTCGCGCCGAGAAGCGTGAGCAGCGATGGATGCCAGCCCTTGAAGGCGTCCATCAGTTCCTGCTTGTCACCAGGCACCGACCAGGACTCCTCTGCCCACACATCCACCTTGCGATGCGCGATCCAGTTGACGAGGCGATTCGGGCGCACGTAGTAATGAACGATGCATCCTTTCGGCCCCATCCAGTTCAGGGAGTCCGGCGGAATGAGCCCTGCGGGCAGCCTCGAAGCATCCACCTGGCCACGCCAGCAGATCACCCCCGTGAACCGGGGCGCATCCTCGCCAAGCAATTCCGCGCGGACGCTCGAATGGATGCCATCGGCACCGATCAGTACATCGCTCTCCTCTTCGGTGTTGTCCGCGAAGCGCGCGATCACCGAATGCTCGTTCTGCTGGAGTCCAACCAGACGCTTGTTCAGCTGGAACGTGTCCTCAGCCAGCACGGTTCGCAGATGCTCGTGAAGATCGGAGCGCTGGACCTGGAAGAAGGGGGAGCCGAACTGCTCGATGCAAGCTTCGCGCGTGGGCGACCTGAACAGCTCACGGCCGGTGCGCCAGTTTCGGGCCACGTGGTTCCTGGGTTGCGCACCGAAACGCGCCAGCCCTTCACCGAGGCCGAGGGCCGTCAAAACGTTGACGGCATTGGGGCCCAGCTGGATTCCGGCGCCGACCTCACCGAAGGCGCGAGCCTGCTCGAACCCGCGCACCTCGAAGCCGGCGCGCTGCGCTGCGATGGCGGCGACCAATCCCCCGAGTCCTGCGCCGATGATGGAAATACGAGGTTTGCGATTCACAGTGGTTGCGTCGAGTTGTGAGTTTCAGAGAAGAAGCGTCGAGCTATTTTGTATTTGTACATACATTAATGAAGCCGGCACTCAGCGTCAAGTAACTATTTTCCCTAAGGACATGTAGTTTTTTTCAATTCATTTGGAACGTATACATACAAACTTGCAGCGGCAGTCAGTCGCGAAGAAGCGCTTTCGTCGGCACTTGAAAGCTCACGATCGCTTGCGCCTGGCGGGCGACGGTTTCGCTCGCTCAACGGGTGCGGGATCCGCTGCTGTAGCTTTCGTTGGACGGCTGATGCACTCCGTCAGGGCCGCAGCGGCCTCTATGACGCGCGAGGCCAGGAATTCCTCGTTGAACATCTCGAACTGCCGGACATCGCCCACGACGCTGATGCTGCCGAGCACCCTCTGGTTCTCGTCGAAGATGGGCGCGGAGAGACCCACGCGGCCGACTTCCATCTCTCCACGGGTGACGCAGTAGCCCTTCTTGCGCAACGCGAGCATCTCCTTGGACAGCTGGCGCCACTCCGGCAGCGCGCTGTCCGCCGCCTGGAGTCGATCGAAGACCCGTCGCATTGACCTGGGCTGCAGATGGGCGAGGATGATTCGCCCTGTTGCCCCCCGGTGCAGCGGCATCGCACGGCCGCGTCCGAACTGGAGTGCCGCCATGCCGCTGCCGGCCTCCTCGTGCAGCGTGATCACCGTGTCGTCATAGAGCTCGCTGAGCAGCGCGCTCAGGCCGGTCTCTGCCGCGAGCGCCTCCAGCAGTTCACGGCCGTGGTGAAGCAACGGATCGGTCTGCCTCATCTGGAGATCGAGCTGGATGATCCTCGCGCCGAGAGCGTAGCCGCCGGGCAACCTGACGAGCAAACCTGCCTCGGTGAGTTCGCGGATGTACCGGTAGGCGGTCGACGGACCACAGTCCAGCACCACGCAAACCCGCGCCGCGTCGACGGTGGGGCTCGACGGCGTGATCAGCCGCAGCACTTCCAGCATCTTGCTCAGGCTGGACATGGATTGCCACTTTCTCTCATATCAGGAATTTCGGTCGGACCTCACGAGTAGTCGCTGGTATTTGGAACGGATTTACGAATATACGGGAATTTCGCTTTTTTCTCCATCGACGGCAACCTTCCCCTGCCGCATCGCAAGACGCGGCAGCCTGCTTCGCGTGCCGAGCAGAGATCTAGGCGCTTTCCTGTTCGTTCCAGTCCCGCAGGAACCGGATCAGGGCGCGTGCATGCACGGACAAGTCGGCGTCGGGCGGCTTGCAGATCACCATGTCCAGTTGCGCCCATTCGTCGCGCAACCGGACGACGTTGAAGTCGGCAATCCCCCGCATCGACCGTGCCGTCGTTTCCGGGATCAGTGCGATGCCGGCGCCCTGCGCTGCGAGATGGCATGCCATGTCAAAGCCGCGCAGCTGCGCACGGTGCCTGAACTTCCTGCCCTGTCGATGCGCCACGTCTTCGAGCATGACCTGGATCGCCGTTCCGCGACCCAGCCCGACAAAATCAAAATCAAGCAGGTCGACGAAGTCCACCTCCGTTCCATCCGCAAGCGCTCCCTGCACCGGCCCAACGACCACGTAGCGGTCGCTGCGGTAGGGAACGGACTCCAGCGACTTCATGTCGACGGACTGCGCCACGATGCCGAAGTCGGCCTTGCCTTCCCGCACCGCGTCCGGGATCAGGTGATTGGCGACTTCCTCGATGTTCACGTCCACAGCCGGGTTCTGCACCAGGAAACGGGCGAGCGGCCGGCCCAGGAATTCCAGCAGCGACGCGGAGTTGGAATAGACCTTGACGTAGCCACTGGTGCGCTCCGCGTACGCGGCCATCTCGTCCTTGAGCTGCTGCATGCCATCGAGCAGGCGGTAGCTGTGCTGCAGCAGTGCACGCCCTGCGTCGGTGGGCGTGACCCCGAGGCGGTCACGCACCAGCAGCGGCGAACCGATGACGCGCTCCATCTCCTTGATCTGCACGCTGGCCGCGGCCAGCGACCGATGCGCTCTTGCAGCGCCATGGGTGATGCTGCCGGCTTCCACGACGCGCACGAACAAGAGGAGATCCGAGAAATCAAACTGCATGGCGGGTCAATCCAGGGTGATGACCGACGCAATATACGCACCGTTCAGGAGCCTTGTTCGGCAGCGAAGGCAGCCACCCAAACTTGCAAATTGTGTCGCTGTGCCCGTCGCAGGAGACTTGCCGCTCCAACCGGGCCCAGCCCCCAACCAAGGACTCCGACCTCATGACCTACACCATTGCCGCCAGATGCCCGACCAGCGGGAAGCTGGGCATGGCCATCGCCACTTACTCGCTCGTCGCGGGGCAGCTTTGCCGCGGCATGCAGGCCAACGTCGGCATCGCCATCACACAGGCGTTCCCGCGCCAGGCCAATCAGTCCACCGCATTGCGCCTGCTCGGTGCGGGGTTCTCGGCGGCCCATGTGCTGCAGATCCTGCAGGCCGACGATCCGCACGCCGAATACCGCCAGACATGCGTGATGGGCCGCAGCGGTCGCCCGGCCGTGTTCACGGGCACACAGGCCCGCGGCTGGGCCGGCCACTTCATCGGCGAGGACTTCGCGGCCTTCGGCAACGTGCTGGCCGACCAGCGCGTGCTGGACGCCATGTGCGAAGCATTCACCCGGCGAACGGACGATGCCCTCGAGGACCGTCTGCTCGCAGCGATCGAGGCCGCACGGGATGCCGGAGGTCAGGCCGGCCGGAGCGGACGTCTGCCGGAACGATCGGCTGCCATCGTCGTGGTCGACCGGGAGGACTATCCCGAGCTCGACCTCCGGGTGGATTTCCACCCGGCGGCGGTGGACGAACTGCGGCGCCTCCATGATGCCTACCGTCCGTACCACGACTACTACCGCCTGCGCGCGACGGCGCCCGGGACCGGCCTTCCGCAAGAAGAATTTCAAGCCAATCTCGACCGCCAGCACGTCCTCGCACGCGGCACGGCCTGACCCAACCCGGAGTTTCCGAATGCCCCACTCTTTCAGCCGGCGTACCGCCCTCCAGTGGATGGCCTCGACCGCGTTTGGCGCTGCCTTCGCGTCGGCCGCAGCCGACGCCTATCCCAGCCAGCCCGTCAAGATCGTCATGCCGTTCGGCCCGGGAGGCGCGGACGCGCTCTACCGCATCGTGGCGGAGCGGCTCCAGGACCTCTGGAGCCAGCCTGTGCTCATCGACTACAAACCCGGTGCCGCCACGGTGGTCGGTACCGACTTCGTGACCAAGTCCAAGCCCGACGGCTACACGCTCGGCATGGCCGGTGCGAACCTGGCCGTCAACCCGATCTTCTACAAGACGCCGTACAAGCGCGAGGACTGGCGCGGCGTCGCCAATCTGGTGGAAGTGCAGATGGCATTGGTCGCGCGCCCCGATGCCCCGTTCAACAACGTCAAGGAACTGGTCGCCTACGCCAAGGCCAATCCGAACACGGTGAACTACGGCATCGCCGGTCTCGGCGCGACCTATATGGGCATGGAGATCCTGATGCGCCGCGGCGGTTTCTCCATGCTCAAGGTGGGCTTCAACAGCAACGGGACAGCCCAGTCCGAGCTGCTCGGTGGACGCCTGGATGTGCTGGTCGACCCGCTGGTCGGCCTGGCGCAGCACATCAACGCCGGCAAGATGAAGGTGCTGGCCATGCTCGGCGAGAACCGGTTCGAAGGATGGGAACAGCATCCGACGCTGAACGAATCGCTGCCTGGCCTGGCGGTCAGCCCCTACTACGGCGTGATCGTTCCGCGCGCAACGCCGGAACATGTGGTCGCGAAGCTCCAGGCGGATCTGGCGAAGGTCATCGGCGACAAGGGCACGCAAAAGCGCATCGCTGCACTGGGATTGGTGCCGCACTTCCAGACCGCGAAGGAATTCGAGCAACGCTCGGATGCCGATGTGCGCGCCTTCAATGACATGGCAAGGAAGATGAACATCGTCCTGCAGTGATGCGGCTGGCAAGGCGCAACCGCGCACCGCTTGTGATGTCGCCAAGGCATGGACCCGAAATTCTGGCTTCTGCCCTGCTTTTCCGCTTAACGAGAATTTAATCGGGTGGTGTCATGATCCGTTTCGGCGCGATCCACCGAATGTCACCACCATGCACCTCCTTCTCGTCGAAGACGACCGAATGCTCGCAGAGGCGGTATGCGAAGGCGCGAGCCAGATCGCTTGGAGCATCGATCACGTCGGAGATGCCTCGGGTGCGCGCCTGGCTCTCGTGGACCACAACTACTCGGCCATCCTGCTCGACATCGGCCTGCCGGGTGACTCCGGACTGACGGTGTTGCGCGCGCTTCGAAGCCGCTACGATCCGACACCGGTGCTCATGCTGACCGCCCGGGGCCAGCTCAGTGAGCGCATCCAGGGGCTGGATGCAGGGGCCGACGACTATCTGGTCAAGCCGTTCCAGTTCGATGAGCTCTGGGCGCGGGTGAGAGCCGTCATCCGCCGCAGCGAGGGCCGGGTGGTCCCGGTGGTCACGCATGGGGACGTGACGATCGACCGCAGCAAGCGCGTGGTGACACGCGGCGGCACCGAGGTACCGCTGAGCGCGCATGAATACCGCACCCTTCTGGCCCTGCTTGCGCGCCCGGGCCACGTGGTCACGCGCAACCAGTTGCAGGATGTGGTCTACGGGACAAGCAGCACCATCGAGAGCAACACCATCGCCGTCTTCATCCACCAGCTGCGCAGGAAGCTCGGGGACGATGTCATCCGCACGGTGCATGGCCACGGGTACGTGATCGGACAGCCACAAGCATGAGATCGCTGCGGTCCCGGATGCTGACCGTCCTGGCGACCGTGGTGCTCTGCTGGACGATCGCGCTCGCGGCGCTGGTGCTGTATTTCACGCACAGCCAGAACAGCGTCTGGGACGACAAGTTGGAGTCCATCGCCACGCGCTTCCTGCTGTCGCTTCCCGCGGGCAAGGAGCTGCAGGCAAGCGGCGAGAGCCTGAAGCTTCGCCACGCTGCCTCGCCCGACAGCGCACAACTGGTGTTCCAGGTCTGGTTGGACCGCAGCCGCATGGTGGCAAGCACGCCCGGCTCGCCGGCCACGGCGCTGCGGCCGGACTTCGCCGAAGGGCCTGCGACCAGCGTGATCGATGGTGTGCACTGGCGCGTGTATTCCGTCTCCGACAGCACCGGACGCGTCTACGTCCAGGTGGGCAACGTGCACAGCCTGGTCGCCGGCGAGATGCAGAAAAGGGCACTCGTCGCGCTGGCACTCAACACGCTCCTGCTGATGCTGGTCGGCGGGCTGATGTGGTTCGCGGTGCACCGCTCCCTCAGGCCGGTGGAGGCCGTGGGGGCAGCGCTGCGCGGCCGGCGAAGCTTCGATCTCACGCCGCTGTCGGGACAGGCGCTGCCGTCCGAACTCCAGCCTCTGGTCGCGTCGTTCAACCATGTGCTCGCGCAACTGAGCGGGGCGGTGGAAGGCGAGCGCCGTTTCATCGCCGACGCGGCGCACGAACTGCGCACACCGCTTTCCGCGCTCCAGGCCCAGGCGCAGGTCGCCATGCATGCGCAGACGACCGCCGAGAAGGACGCCGCCTTGGCGAAGCTCGTCGTCGTCGTGGAGCGCACCGTCCGGCTGTCGGAGCAATTGCTTGATCTCGCCCGGCTCAATGCCGGTGCAAACGCGCCGGAACACACGAACGCCGACCTCAGCGAACTGATCCTTCACATCATGCGCGAGTTCGAGGTGTACGCACAGAAGCAGTCGCGCTCCATCACCCTTGCCATCGAAGCCGCCCCCATCCAATGCAATGTCGACGAGATCGGCATCCTGCTGCGCAACCTGGTGGACAACGCGCTGCGCCACACGCCCGCGGATGCGCGCATCAGGATCAGTTGCGGACATGACGCCAGCCCCGGCGGACCGTTCGTCTATCTCGAGGTCGCGGACGATGGCCCCGGCGTGCCGGAGGCCGAGCGCGAGGCCATCTTCCGCCGCTTCTACCGGGCTGCCGGCGCCGATGCGCGCGGCAGCGGCATCGGCATGTCGCTGGTAGCGGGCATCGCCCAGCTTCACCACGCGAGGATCCGGACCTCGGAAGGCCTGGAGGGACGCGGCTTAGGCATCCGGATCCTCTTTCCCGCCGCAGAACCCGCCTAGCTTGGTGGCGGGTCCGCCGGATCGTCAAAACCGATAGGCGTAGCCGATCCGCACCGCGGTCGAGCTCGAGCGTTCGACCAGCGGACTCTCCTTGATGCCACTGCCGAGACGCGTTGCGCTGAAGTCGACAAACAGGTTCTGCTTCGGCGCGATCGCGTAGTCGAGGCGCAAGCCCAGTTCGAGATTCACGGTCGAGCGGCCGTCGTAGCGCACGCGGTCGACCCGAGCCTCGGACGCACGCACGCCGTAGTAGTAGCCGACGTACTTCTTGTCGAGCCACTGCGCCGAGACACGCGGCGTGAGGCCGAATGCACCGGATGCAAAACGGCGCTCCAGCTGCAGCTTGAACTTCGTACCGTTGCTGTGACCCGATCCATCCGCCAGGAGTTCGGCCGACAGGTCGGCAGCGTCGCTGCGCCAGGCTGCGGCGCCGCCGAGCCAGACGCCGGCCTTGCGCTCGTCCATGCCGGTGAGATAGGGCGAGTCTTCGGCTTCGTAACCATCGCCGGCATAGCGGGCACGCAGCCGGAACGCCACCGGACCTGCCGACGGCAGTTTCACGTCCAGGCTGGGGCCCTGGATGCTGACGTACCTGTTCTCATACAGGATCAGCGGTAACACGCGCGCCTTGTCGTCGAACTCGCGGTAGGGGCTGCGCTCGAAGCCGAGGCCGATGCCCAGGCCCCATTGAGAGGTGCCCTCCCGGTTTCCGGTGGGCTCTTCAGCCCACGCGGCGGGCGCAGCGAGCCCGCCCAGTGCGAGCGCGGCCATCAGCAAGGCGCGGGCGCCGGCGTCGAGTCGAGGATGGAATTCATTCATCTGTGGGTACCTGAGGGTTGGAAGAAAAAAAGGAGCCGGCATCGGCATCCGTCGATGTGGAAGCCGGCGGATTGCCGTCGTGCACAAGGCTCTGGCGGCGTTGCAGGTAGAAATCACGCACGAAGAGGTAGCGGTCGAGCGCGACCGCGTCGAGCATCGAGGACGCCGACAGCAGCGACGACCGCGCCTGGGTGATCTGCAATGGCATGGCCGCGAGCTCGAACCTCGGCGAGGTGACGTAGTCCACCGGCATGGCCAGCGAATCGCGCAGCACCGAAGGCCCGAGCAGTGGCCAGACCACGTAGGCGCCCGGACCCACGCCCCACCTGCCGAGCGTCTGGCCGAAGTCCTCACCGTGGCGCGGCATGCCCCAAGGTGTTGCGGGATCGAAGATGCCGAACACGCCGACGGTGGTGTTGACTCCGAAGCGGGCCAGGTCCGACAACCCGTCGATCGGGCGGCCCTGCAGGAACAGGTTGATGGCGGAACCCACGTCCAGCGGATTGGCGAAGACATTGCCCACGCTGTGGCGAACCGGTGCGGGCACGACCCTGGCATAGCCGCGCGCCACCGGCGCAAGCACCGCCTCGTCCAGCGCATCGTTGAAGGCGAAGACCCGACGGTTCATCGCCTCCATGGGATCGGGCCGCTGGGGGACGGCACAGCCGACCAGGAGCAGCCCGGAGAGAAGTGCGGCAATTGCAGCGATGCGGCGGGTCATGGCGCGGCCTGCGATGCAGGAACGGATGCGGGCACGGGCGACTGGCGGGCGAAGCGGCGTTTGAACGCCTGCTCGACACCCTCCGCATAGGTGAAGACCACCGGCACCACCAACAGGCTCAGCAAGGTGGATGTGACGAGGCCGCCGATCACGGAGATCGCCATGGGCTGGCGGAAGCTCGCGTCAGGACCAAGCCCGAGCGCGATCGGCAGCATGCCCGCGATCATCGCGAAGGTCGTCATGATGATCGGGCGTGCCCGCTTGTGGCAGGCATCGACCAGTGCATCGAACATCGACAGGCCGCGGTCGCGAATGCCGACCACCGCGTACTCGACGAGCAGGATCGAGTTCTTCGCCACGATGCCCATGAGCATCACGAGGCCGATCATCGACGGCACGTTGAACTCGCTGCGCGCAAGCACCAGAGTGATGAAGGCACCGCCCAACGACAGCGGTATGGCCGAGAGGATGGTCACTGGCTGCAAGAAGTCCTTGAAGAGCAGCACCAACACGCAGAACATGCAAAGCACGCCGACGAGGATCGCCATGCCGAAGCCCGAGGCGAGCTCCGACGCAAGCTCGGCATCGCCGGTCTCGATCATCGCCACGCCGGAAGGCATCTCCAGCGCTGCCGGCAGCGCGCGTGCCGCGGCCAGCGCGGGCCCCATCGGCATGCCGCCCAGATCTGCACTGACCGTGACATACCGTTGGCGGTCGAATCGATCGATCTGCGCCGGACCGCTTTCCAGCGAGAGCGTGGCAACGCTGCCGAGCGGCACAAGGCCGGTTCGCGCCGGCACGCGCAGGTTCGACAGCACCGCAAGATCCTGGCGCGCCGCATCCGCAACGCTTACCCGGATGCCGACCTGCCGCTGGTCGAGGTTGAGCTTGGCCAGCTGGGCGTCGAAATCGCCGCTGGTGGCGATGCGGACCGTCTCCCCGATCACCGTGGTGCTCACGCCGAGCTCGGCGGCGCGCTGCAGGTCGGGGCGCACGACGATCTCCGGGCGCTCCAAGCTGGCGGTCGATGCAATGCCCGTGAGGCCGCTCAAACCGCGAAGCTCACGTTCGAATGCCTGCGCGCTGGACTTGAGCGCCTCCGCGTTGTCGCTTGCCAGGATCAGCGACAGCTTCTCCCCGGGGCCTTCGCCGGCAACGGCGAACCGCGCACCCGGAACGCCCGCCAGCGCCTGACGCACCTTTTTCTCGACCTCCATCTGGCCGGGCCGCTCGTCGCGCGGCGCCAGCACCAGGGTCAGCGTGCTCCTTCGCACGTCGGAGGCCGGCGCGTCGCCGCCCGGAGGCGCGACGCCCGCGGCCGTGAACACGCCGCGTACGCCCGGGATCTGAACGAGTGCGAGACGGGCTCGCTCCGACGCGGCGAGCGTCTCCGCCAGCGAGCTGCCGGGCGCAAGCTCGAGGTTGACCGAGATGAAGCCCCGGTCCGATGGCGGGATCAGGCCGCTCGGAATCAGTGGCACCAGTGCAAGCGCGCCCAGGAAAAAAGCAGTGGCTGCCCCCAGCGTCGTCTTGCGATGGGCCAGGCACCAGCGCACGGCGGCAAGATAGCCGCGCATCAGTGCGCCGTCCTTCCCGGATTCGGCTTCATGCGGCCGGTCCTTGAGCAGCCAGGCCGCCATCATCGGTGTGAGCAGCCGCGCCACCAGCAGCGACGACAGCACCGCGATCACCACCGTCCAGCCGAACTGCCTGAACAAGAGCCCCGGTATGCCGCTCATCAGCGCTGTCGGCACGAACACGACCACCAAGGTCATCGTGGTCGCGATCACGGCCAGGGCGATCTCGTTGACCGCGTCGACGGTCGCCAACTGCACCGGCTTGCCCATCCGGCGATGGCGTTCGATGTTCTCGATTTCGACGATCGCGTCGTCCACCAGAATGCCCACGACGACCGCCAGCGCAAGCAGCGTCAGCATGTTGAGGGAATAGCCGAGCCACGCCATGGCTGCAAAGGCCGGCAGGATCGACAGCGGCAGTGCCGCTGCCGCCACCAGCGTCGCGCGCCAGTCGCGCAGGAACCACCAGACGACCAGCACGGCCAGGATCGCGCCCTCGTACAGCATCTGCATCGAGCCGCGGTACTGCTCGCGGGTGTAGTCGACCGAGCCCGACACGGGTGTTACGCGCAGCTTCGGATCGTTCGCCTCCAGCTTCGCGATCGCCTTGGCGACGCCGTCGGCGATGCGGGTCTCGTCGAAGCCCTTGGCCCGGTAGACGCTGAAGCCGACCACCGGCTGGCCGTTCAGCAATGCGCCCTGCGTCCGCTGCGCGGAGGCGTCGTGGACAGTGGCCACCTGGTCGAGGCGCAGCTCGCGGCCGTCGGCCAGGGTGAGCGGCAGCGCGGCCAGCTCTCCCGCTTGCTTGACCGTTGCGACCGTGCGCACCGACTGTTCGGCAAGGCCCAGCTGGGTACGCCCTCCGGACGCGTCCATCTGCGTACTGCGAAGCCCGCGCGAGACATCGACGGCCGTCACGCCGTGGGCGGCAAGCCGGACCGGATCGACTTCGACGCGCACCTCGCGCTGCACGCCGCCCTGCCGGTCGACCCGGCCCACGCCGGGCACCGCCAGCAAGGCCTTGCTGACCGTATCGTCGACGAACCATGAGAGCGCTTCGTCGGTCATGCGCGTCGAGGCGATGGCGTAGGTGAGGATCGGACCGCCGCCGACGGTCACCGCGCTGACGGCCGGCTGCAGCAGATCGACAGGCAGATCCGATCGGATCCGGTCGACGGCATCTTTCGTGTCGAGGAGCGCGTCCGACAGGCGCTTCTCGAGCGCGAACTCGGCGCGGATCTCGACCTGGCCCTCGGTGATCGAGGTGCGTGTGTGCTTGAGCAGGCCGACAGCGGCCAGCGAGTTCTCGACCTTGCGCGCGACCTCGACCTCAAGCTGGGCCGGGGCCGCGCCGGGTTGCGCCAGGACGATGCTCACTGCGGGCAACTCCATGTCCGGCAGCGCCTGGATCGACAGCTGCTCGAACCCGCGCAGGCCCGCCAGCGACAACAGCACGAACATCAGGATCGCAGGAATAGGATTGCGAAGCGACCAGGTGGCGAAGTTCATGCTCATCCTCGCGCCGGAAGGTCGGCAGAGACCAGCGGTGCGCTGGCCGCCGGCCGTGCGATGCGAACCACGTCGCCATCGTTCAGGAGCCCGGCGCCCTGGGCCACCACGCGCTCACCCTCGCGCAGCGCTTCCATGATCTCGACCTCGCCGCCCTGGCGCCGGCCGACGGTAACGGCCTGCGCGGCCACGTGCGCAGCACCGCGCTCTTCCTGGACCTTGAAGACGTAGCTGCGGCCATCGCGAATCACCACACTGGCTGCGGGCACGACCATGGCAGGCCGCTGCGCGAGCACGATGCGGCCGGCGGCATACATGCCGGCACGCGTACTTCCCGGGCGCGTGATGTCCGCATACACCATCCCCATGCGCGAACGCTCGTCGAGTGCGGGCGCGGTCTGGCGAACACGCCCCGTTGCGCTGCCGCCGTCGGGCAGGCTGAGTTCGACGCGCTGGCCTTCCACGATGTCCAGCAGCTGCATGGCAGTGACTTCGCCGCGCCATTCCAGCCGCTGCTGGCGGATCAGGCGAAACAACTCCTGGCTGCTTGCTCCCACCGCCCCCAGCGAGGCACTGCGCGCGCTGATCACACCGTCGTCGGGCGCGACAACATTGGCATGGCGCAACTGGACCTGTTTCGCTTCCAGCTGGGCCTGCGCAATCTCGACCTGCGCGCGCGCAGTTTCGGCCTGGGTGACGTACTGCTGGACCTCCTGGTCGCTGATTCCCCCACTGCCGCGCAGCGCGAGGGCGCGTTGCTCATTGGCGTTGGCCTGGGCCGCCGTGGCACGCGCTTGCACGGTCGCGGCGCGCAACTGGGCGACCTCGGCGCGCAGGCCGGTGTCGTCGTACCGCGCCAGCACCTGGCCGCGCTTGACCGGATCGCCGACGTTCACGTTGACCTCGGTCAGGCGCAAGCCTGCCGCCTGCGATCCGACGATCGCTTCCTGCCAGGGCACGATCGTGCCCGTGGCATCGAGCACGGCAGGCCAGGTGACCTGCCGTGCCGCCGCAACGGTGACCGTCAACGCAGGCGGCACCCCGGGCGGCGGCGTGGTCGCCGCGGCCCGGGGCAGTGCCGCGACGAGCACGGCGCCGGTGGCAACGACGGCTGCGGCGACCAGCAACGGCACGCGCAGCGATCGCCAACGCGCCAACGAAGGCAACATCCCTGCGAGGGGCTCAGCGTGCTGATAGACGGGGTAGAACATAGGCGTTGCTTTCGGTGGTGATGGCAGTGGGCCCGGCCGCGCGCACCAGCGCGACCCAGGCCTGGGCGGCGTCATGCGCCGCCGCGATGGCGCTGTCCTGCGCAGCGGATTCCTGCCGCCGCGCGTCTTCGAGTTCGAACAGGCTCACGGCGCCCGCGCGCCATTGCGCTTCGGTGGCGGCCAGCGTGCGCCTTGCAGCATCGGTCGATTCACGCGTGCTGGCGATGCGTTCGCGGGAGGACGCGACGGCGGCCAAGGCGTTCTCCACCTCCTGGCTCGTCGTGCGCAACACCGCACGCAGCGTGGCTGCCGCGGCCCGATGCCTTGCCTGTGCACCTTCGACCTGCGCGGCGCCGGCACCTCCGTCGAAGACAGGCGCCGACAACGCCGGCGTCAGTGCCCAGGTCGTGAAGTCGAGCGTGCTGCCACCCGCGCGAAGCCACTGCCCGCTGATCGCCGCCGCAAGGTCGATTCGCGGCAGTCGTTCTGCCCGCGCGACCGCGATCTGCTCCCAGCTCGCAGCCACTTCACGTTCGGCCGCAACGACGGCAGGATGCGCGGCGAGCACCGTCGCGGGCAGGGCCAGCGCAACGGGCGGCGCCTTCGGCATCACCGCGGCCGTGCCGGCGGACGGGACCGCGCTGCGAACCTGCGCAGCATCGCGACCGGTGAGTGCCGACAGACCATTGACGATGCGCGCACACGATTCATTGCGAAGCGCCAGGCTGGTCCGCACAGCGGCGAGACCGCTTTGCGCGCGAGCCACGTCGACGGGCGCGACAAAACCTGTCGCCAGTCGTCGAAGCGTCAGCGCAAGGACCGATTCGCGCGAACGGATGTCCTCGCGCACAACGGCGCGCGAGAAGTCGCAGGCGCGCAGTGCCAGCACCGAGTTGGCGATCTGCGCCGCAAGGCTCAGCCGCGCGGCCTCCGCGTCAGCCGTACGGGCATCCAGCCGATGCTTTGCCGCCTCGACCGACTTTCGGACCCGGCCAAAGAGATCGATCTCCCAGCTCAAGCCGAGTCCTGCAGAGGCGGTGGTCTCGAGCGAGGTGGCCGAGGTGTCTCCGCTTGTGCCGAGGCTGCGAGCCCGCGTCGCCGTGCCGTTCAGCGAGATCGCTGGCAGGCGCTGCGCCGCGTCGCTGCCGAGACTTGCACGCGCCTCATCGACACGCGCCACGGCCTGCGCCACCGACGGGCTGTCGGCCATTGCATGGTCAGCCAGTTCGTTGATGGCGCTGTCGTTGAGGAGCGTCCACCAACGATTACCGGGGAATGCAGCCGCCGCATCGGGAAGAGGCACCGCTGCCGACCATGCTGTCGGCGCAGAAAACGCCGGAGGCCGGTAGTCCGGCTGCGTCGTGCAGCCGCCCGCGACCAGGACGCCTGCAACGATGGCCGCCCCCGCCATGGCTCTCGGCCCCCCCGCGAAGATCGCAGAGGCTCTCACGCCGGCGTCTTGCCGCAGCGGTGGCGACCCTGCAACTCATGCGCGGATCGCGGCGCGGTGCAAGGCACGTAAGTTTCGATGTGGCGGTTCGGCACGGTGACTCCAGTTCGATGCGAGCTCGGACGACATGTCTTTGCTGGCAGGACTCGATGCTGAACACCGCCGGTTAATAACTTTTTGTGTAGATTAGGATTTGATTAATGGCGCGAAACGCACCTCAAGATCAAGATGCCTCTGGCAGCACGGGTCGGTGCGGGAGCGGGTTCAGCGGAAGAGCGCTGCGTCCATTTCGCGCAGGTCGGCCGCAAGGCGCACCGTCACTCCGTCCAACATGTCGAGCACTTGGGTCTGCAGATCGATCCCGGGTGCGATTTCCGTCAGCACCAGCGCGTCGGGGTGGACTTCGAAGACCGCGCGCTCGGTGATGATCTTGGCCTGTTGGCCGCGCTCGGCCACGTTGCGCCGCACGGGGTAGGTGATGTGGTCTGCGGCCTTCACGAACTTCCTGACCTTGCCTTCCTTGAGGATGACCAGCTTGCCATCCTTGAACTCGACCTCGAGGCCGCCCGTGGTGAACGTGCCGGTGAACAGCAGCTCCCGCGCGTTATAGGCAATGTCGATGAAGCCGCCGGCGCCCGGATTGGCGACGCCGAAGCGCGAGACATTCACGTTGCCCGCCTCGTCGAACTGGGCAAAGGCCAGGGCCGCGAATGGGCATCCGCCGCCATCGATGAAATCGAACTGGCTGACACCGTCCAGCAACGCCTCGGGGTATTTGTTGGCCGAGAACTGCCAGCCACTCATCACCAAGCCGCCGAACGGGCCATGTTCTGTTGTGAATTGGTAGTCGCGGTACCCGCCTTCCTTGAAATGGCCGTCTTCCAGCAGGACGGTGGGCACGTCGGACGAAGCACCGAAACCAAAGATGGAGGTCACGCCTGGCCGCACTTCGAGCGCCGCGCGCCGCGCAATGATCTTGTCCGTGCCGAGAGGCAGACGGTCATCCGTCTGGCCATCCCAGGGCACACCGCCCAAATAGCTTTCTTCATACGGCACCTGAGTGGTCATCATCTGATGCTCGTCCACCACCACCTTGTCGACCAGCACGCCGGGGATCTTGACCATGGTCGCAGGGCGGCTGCCTCGCTCCACGATCCGGCGGACCTGAGCGATGACGGTGCCGCCGCATGCCTTGACCGCCAGTGCGATCTGAAGCGCTGCGGAATGAATGGGTTCGTCCTCGAATGACAGGTTGCCGAATTCGTCGGCCGTCGAAGCCCTGATGAAGCCCACATCGAGCGGCCAGCTCGGGTAGAACAGGTAGTCCTCGCCCTCGAATTCAACGCGTTTGATCAGGTCGTCTTCGGCGAGCGTGGTGAATTTGCCGCCGGTCTGGCGCGGATCGGCATAGGTGTCGAGGCCGATCTTCGTGAGGTAGCCCGGACTGCGCCGCGCGACTTCGCGCAGCCAGTGCATGCTGGCGCCTATGGGCCAGCTGTAGGCTTCGATGCGGTTTTCCCGGATCAAGCGCATCAGCTCGGGGCGCTTGCCGGTCACGGGATCGACCGGGTTGACGTAGGAGCCGGACACGATGCGCTTCATGAGGCCTTCGATCGCCACATGGTCCATGCCTCGGATGGCCATCGCATCGCCGGTGCCGCAGGGAAAATAGAAGGTCACATCGCGCGGTTCGGCCGATGCCTTGAAACGGTCCGCCAGGCCCTTGAGCAGCGCATCCGGCGTGATCCATCCGATCACACCCACGCTGGCCACCGCATCGCCGCTTTTGACGACCGCAACGGCTTCTTCCACCGAGCAGATCTTGCTCATACTTTCACTCCGAATTTCCTGAGGGTCGCCTGCGCAGTGGCATGGCGGCAGTTGTCCTTGAAGAAGTGCGACGCGAGCAGATCGCCGCCTTCACCATCGGGGGCGCCGTGCGAGGCGAAGTACAGCTTCGTGGCGGCAACGGCTTCTTGCGGAAGGCGGGCATAGGAGGCAGCGACCTCGATCGCACGGTCCAGGGCCGCGCCGTCTTCGGTGAGGTGATCGGCCAGCCCGAGGCGCATCGCCTCGTCGCCGTGGAACGGTGTGCCGCCCCAGACCAGTTGCCGGGCCCGCGTGCGGCCGACGCGACTGATCACCGATTCGAGGCCCCATGGCGGGATCCATCCGATCTCGACCTCCGGGAGATTCCAGCGGGTGGAGCGCGCCGTGACCACCACGTCGCAACTAGCCGCCAGCACAAAGCCGCCGCCCAGTGCGAAGCCCTCCACGGCGGCAACGACGGGTTTGCGCAGCATGGCGATCTCGCGGCAGAAGAGCGCGGTGCGGGCTTCGTGGGCACACATGTCGTCCAACGACATGGCGCCGAGTTCCTTGAGGTCGCTGCCGGCGCAGAAGCCAGGCGCTCCGCCCGTCAGAACGATGGCGCCCACGTCCTCCCTGCCATCGAGCTGGGTCATCGATTCGCGCAGGCGCGCCACCAGCGCATCGCCCAGCGCATTGCGCCGCGCGGGGCGAGCGATCGTCAGCACGGCAACGCGGCCGCGCACATCCAGGTTGAGTTCTTCGTCATGCATCGAGTTGGGCTCCATCCTTGTTTAAGAGTGTTCTGACATCGGAGGCGCGCAGGCTGCGCACCGAAACTTTTTCCTTAACGCTGAGGGCTGCGGCATGGCCCATTGCGTGTCCGTAGCTGAAACATTGCGCAGTCACGCGCGCGGACGCCATGGCTTCGTGTTGTGCGCTGAGGCAGCGGCCCGTCGCCAGCAGGGATTCGCCCTGGCGCGGAATGAAGCAGCCCAGCGGAATGTCGTAGTGGTCCTCGTACAGCCACGAAAGCCGTGGCTTGCTCCCGCTGTGCAATTCGATCGGCCAGGCTGAACGGGCAATGGCGTCGGATCGCTTGCGTCCGGTTTCCACGTCCTGGTTCTGCAGGGTGTCGATGCCCGCGATCTGGCGGGTCTGGCGCACGCCGACCTGCACGCCGGTGTCGTTGAGCGTGGCGCTTTCGCAGCCGGCCAGGTTCGCCCGGAAGAACGCCCAGTACTGGCGTGCCTGCCGGCGGCCCTCGACTTCGGCTTCGGTGAGGTCGGCCGCCACCAACGGGTTGAGTTCACGTCCGTCGCGGCCGATGACGCGCGTGCAGTTGCAAAGCAGTTCGTTCTCGCGCGGCGTCGGGAACAGGAAGGCCTTGGTGCGAGGCAGTTCGTAGGTGCCCGCGGCGTTTGCCGCCAGAATCGCCTTGGACACGGCCTCGGGCATGATCGCGTCGCTGCCGTAGGTTGCCAGGAAGCGCTCCACGTCCACGTTTCCCATCCGGAAGATCATGGTGGGGTTCTGTACTTTTCCGTTCGCGCCCACATTCGTCGGCAAGCCAGCCATTGCAAATATGTCGGCGTCGCCACTGGCATCGATGGTGACCTGTGCACGGATGTCGATGGCGCCCTGTTTGGTGAAGGCTCTTACGCCTTCCACGCGCTCACCCCCCTCCATGTGCACGCCGATCACGGTTGCGTGATAGATCACCTGAACACCATGGCGCTGCAGCAGTTCATCGCCGGTTTCCCGCCACGCCAATGGCTCGTGCACCAGCGTATAGGTGTCGCCGTAACGCACTGGCCCAGTCAGTCCGCCTCTGCCGTTCATGGCGGTGATGAATTCGTCGACGAAGCCGAAGACGATCTTTTCCGGCTTGCCCGCAGCGTCGGGGCGTGCGAGGTACAGACCGCAGATGGTGCCCGACAGGCCGGCCACTGCCGCGCCACCGCAGAAGCCGTAGCGTTCGAGCAGCGTCACTTTCAGCCCTTGCCGCGCCGCCGTGCAAGCCGCTGCCAAGCCGGCCGCGCCGCCGCCTACCACCAGCACATCGGTCGTGACCATCTCTACCGGACGGCTGTCCAGCAATCGCGATTGACTCGTCATGAGCAACTCCTTCAGTTGTCGAGCATGGTGCGCGGCAGCCACAGCGCGATTTCCGGGAAGGCAACCAGCATCAGGACGGCCAACACCTGGATGCCGATGAAGGGCCAGACGGAGCGGAAGATGTCGCCCATCGTGATGCCGGGCGGCGCGGCGCCCTTGAGGTAGAAGGCCGCGGGTCCGAATGGCGGAGAGATGTAGGAGATCTGCATGTTCATGCAGAACAACACACCGATCCAGATTGGATCGAAGCCGAGAGCGACCAGCACAGGCACGAAGATCGGCGCGGTCAACAGCAGGATGCCGATCCAGTCGATGATGCAGCCGAGGACGACCCACACCAGGTTGACGACCAGCAGGATGCCCCACTTGCCAATGGGCAGCCCGGCAATCAGGTCCTTGAGGTACTGGGTGCCGCCGGCAATGGTGTAGATGCCGATCAGCGCGGAAGCACCGAAGAACAACCAGTACAGCATGCAGGTGACCTTGGTGGTCTCCACCACGGCGCTGGACATGCCGGCCCAGCTCAGGCGCCGATTCACTGCGGCTGCCACCACCGCGCCGGCGACACCGATGCCTGCCGCTTCGGTCGGCGTGGCAACGCCCATGTACAGGGAACCAAGAACCCCGAAAGCTACGGCGCCCGGCAGGATCAGCTTCTTGAGATAGCCGATTTTCTCCGACAGGGGAATGTTGATTTCCTCTGGCGGCGCAGCGGGTGCGATCTCGGGTTTCAGATAAGAGATCGTGACCACATAGATGATGTAGAGCCCTGCCAGCATGAGGCCGGGCAGGATGCCCGCCATGTAGAGCTGTCCGATGGAAGTGCCGGTCGTCAATGCATACATGATCAGGACCACGCTGGGAGGAATCAGCGTGGCAAGTCCACCGCCGGCGCAGATGGAGCCCAGCGCGAGCGACTTTCCGTACCCGCGCTTGAGCATGGCCGGCAGCGCCACGACACCCATCGTCACGATCTCTGCACCGATCACGCCGACCATCGCCGCCATCAGCGCACACGAAATGATCACAGCGACGGCAAGGCCTCCACGGATGCGCCCGGACCACACGTACGCGGCCTTGAAGATGTCTTCTGCGATGCCGGCTTTTTCGAGCACCATCGCCATCAGGATGAAGAGCGGCACGGAGACCAGGATCTGGTTCCCCATGAGTGTGAAGACGCGGCTGACGATCAGATTCAACGTGTTCACGTCGAACAACCAGACGCCGAACACCACAGCGACGGCGCCGGTTGCGAATGCGATGGGCACACCGACCACCAGCGCCGAAACGAGCGCCAGAAGCAGGAGAAGGGTCAAGGTATCAACGGCCATGAATGTCTCTTGCAGCGGGATTGGGGGCAAGGCCGAGATCGACCAGCAAATTGGCGAAGCCTTGCAGCAGCAGCAGGACGCCGGCGATCGGAATGGCGAGCTTCACGGGCCACAGCGCCGGATTCCAAAGCGTGCCGCTTCCCTCGTGCTCGCGGATCGACGCCAAGGCCAGTTCCGCGCCGAAATAGATCAGCGTCAGGCAGTAGATCGAGAACAGGCCGAACGCGATGACGTCGACGTACTTTTTCAAACGGCCGCCACGGTCCGCGATGGGCTGGTACACCAGATCGACGATCACATGCTTGCGATGCAGCAGCGTGAAGCCACCGCCTAGCGCATAGGCCATGCCGGCGAGGTAGGTCATGGATTCGTCGGCCCACAGGGATGGTGCATTGAACACGCCCCGGCCGATGACTTCCTTAAGGATGATCAGGACGACTGCCACGATGAGCAGGCCGGCAATCCGGCCGACCCACTCGTTCACATGTCCCACGAATCGGACGTAGTGGTTCATGCGCGTCAGGCCAGCAGCTTCAGTTCACGCAGAAAGGCGCGCTGGGATTCCGCCGCCTGTTTGGCGAGCGGCCCCTTCGCGGCCCATTCATCAACCACGCCTTGGGCGACCTGGCGCGCACGAGCGATGTCGGCATCCGACCACACCACCAGTTCGACACCCTTTTTCTGCACTTCGGCCGCGACGCGTTTGTCGTTCTCGGCAATGCGGCTCACCTGGGTGGTCGAGAACTCGCGCCAGGTACGCTCCAGGATCTGTTTGACATCGTCGGGCAGGCTTTTCCAGGCACTGGCATTGACTGTGAAATCCTGGATGGGCATCGAGTGGAAGCCGGGGAAAGTCGCGTACTTGGCGACCTCGAAGAACCCGACCTTGGCATTGACCGAGATCGTGGACCAGTCGACGCTGTCGACAATGCCTTTCTCGATGGCGGAGTAGGCCTCACCGCCGGGCAGGACGACGATGGACGCGCCCATCTTGGCGATGGTTTCCGCAGCAATGCCCTGGGCGCCACGGTGCTTGATACCCTTGAAATCCTCGGGACGCCGGATGGGCTTCTTCGACGTGAGGGACTCGACGCCCCACCAGGTCGCGCCCACGGTGTAAGCGTTGAAGCGCTGGTAGGCCTTGCGCAGCATCTCGATGCCGCCCTTCTCGTACAGCCAGCGGTTCTGCTGCTCCGGCGAGCGGTATCCGAAGGCGAAGTCGCCGATGACGGCCAACGCCGGCTCCTTGCCCGCCCAATAGCCAGGGTACGTCGACTGGCCCTGCAGTACGTTCTGGCTGACTGCATCCAGGGTTTCGAAGGCGCCCACCACAGCGCCGGCCGCAAAGGTCTGGATCTCGAGCCGGCCGCCCGTATTGACCTTCACCTTCTCGGCGAATTCCTCGAAGTACTTGAAAGTGTCTTCGCCCGCGCTCCAGAGGGTCTGAACCCGCCACTTGGTCGGCTTCTGTCCGAAGACGATGGCGGGCATCCCGGCAATCAGTGCTGTTGACGACGCGGCAACCGCCTGCAGAACCCGGCGTCGATGAAAGTTGGTCATTGTTGTCTCCTGGTTGGGCATGGAAGCCGGTCAAAGGCTGGTATATCTGAACTAGTGTTAGTAATATATTAAGGAGGGCAAAAAAAAACTATAGGGTTTACGCTAGCCTCTGATGCCGTGGCTGCTCCCGAGCAAATTCCTGGTGAACTGCTCGGCGATGTCACTGACGTTGTCGCAGTGCTGGGCTACTTTTGATTCGTCACCGGCGACAATGGCACGCGTGAGTTCGGCATGTGCTGGACCCACCACAGGAAGGTTGTTGAAAGCACGATGGTGCGCAAAATAGAACCGCTGCGACAGCGTGTGGAGCGGGCGGAGAGCGCGAGCTGCAAATTTGTTTCGCGCGCACTGCGCAACGAACCGCTTGATTTGGAAGTGAAACTGAAGGTACGCCTCGGCCTGCTGCGACTCTCCAGCGCGCTGTATGCCGTCTGCCATTTCGAGCAGTTGTCTGCGCTCGTCGTCGGTGCATCGAACTGCCGCACGAATCGACACCAGTTTCTCCAACACCCGGCGCGCGTCCAGCACCGCCATTTGGTCCTCGACAGAGATTTCGCTCACCACGATCCCCGCGCGCCGGATCACGGTTACGAGACCGTCGATGGCCATGCTCACGACCGCCTCGCGAACCGGAGTGCGGCCGATGTCGAGCAGTTCGCTGAGGGAACCCTCGGTCCAGACGGAGCCCGGAGGCAGAATGAGCGTGACGAACCGCGTTTCCAACTCCCTGCGCGCTTTTTCGACCAGGGTGGGTTCAGGCGTGAAGTGCAGATCTTTATGCATATATCGTTGGAATTCTTGTGAAATACCAAGCGAGGATAGCGTGAACTGGCGGGCTGGAGCCTGCTCGCCACTGCCCCCGCTGCGCTTGCCGATGCCCCGGCGGGCGCGGCATCGGCCGCCCTTCCGAAAGTCTGGCCCGCACGATCCGCTGCGACCAGGCGTAAGCAGCTCTGGCAGATGCGAATCCGTCGGGCAGCGCCCTACCGAAAATCCCGGCTCACCGTCGCCCCTGCCAGACGCCCGAGCAAGGGCGTGAGGTCTTCCAGCCGCGACGCGACCAGGTTCTTCACCGCGCCCTCGCGCTGCCAGGTGCCGTGCACCGCGAGCAGCCGCGCGCCCAGCAGTTCCTGGCGCTGCGCGTCGCGCAGGCTCTTCCAGACGATCGCCTGGACCACGCCGGTCTCGTCTTCGAGCGACACGAAGATCGTGCCCTTCGCGGTCTCGGGCTGCTGGCGCAAGGTGACGATGCCGCAGTGGCTCACCTGCTCGCCGTTCTCCATCGCGTCGAGCTCCCGCGCGGTCATCAGCCCGCGCCGCGCGAGGCGTTCGCGCAGCAAGGCGAGCGGATGCCGGCGCAGCGTCAGGCCGGTCGAGGCGTAGTCGAACACGATCTCCTCGCCCTCGGGCGCGGCGTCGAGTTCAAGAAAATCCTCGTCGACCGGCGCCTCGCGCAGCAGCGCCGGCGCGGCGCGCAGCCCCGCCGCATCCCAGACCTGCTGGCGTCGGTGGCCCGACAGGCTCGCGAGCGCATCGGCGGCGGCCAGCAGCTTCATCTCGTGCAGCTCTAGCCGCGCGCGCAGCGCCAGGTCTTCCGCGCTGTCGAACACCTGCTGCGCGCGGGCCCGGGCAATGCGCGCGGCCGAGGCCGACGCGAGCCCGCCGACCATGCGCAGCCCGAGCCGCACGGCCGGCGTGTGCGCCAGGTCTTCGAGCGTGCAGTCGACGCCGCTGTACATCACGTCGACGGGCCGCACGTCGACACCATGGCGCCGTGCATCCTGAACGAGCTGCGAGGGCGAATAGAAGCCGAGCGGCTGCGAGTTCAACATGGCCGCGAGGAACTCCGCCGGGTGATGGCACTTGATCCAGCAGCTCGCATAGACCAGCAGCGCGAACGAGGCGGCATGGCTTTCCGGAAACCCGTACTCGCTGAAGCCCTTGATCTGCTCGAAGATGGCCCGGGCAAAGCCCTCGTCGTAGCCGCGCGCGGTCATGCCGTCGACGATCTTCGCGTGGTAGTGCTGGAGGCCGCCCTTGCGCTTCCAGGCGGCCATCGCGCGCCGCAACCCGTCGGCCTCGCCCGGCGTGAAGCCCGCGGCCAGGATCGAGATCTGCATCACCTGCTCCTGGAACACCGGCACGCCCAGCGTGCGGCCGAGGGCCTCCTTCAAGGCCTCGCTCGGGTAGACCACCGGCTCCCTGCCCTGTCGCCGGTTGAGGTACGGGTGCACCATGCCGCCCTGGATCGGCCCGGGCCGCACGATCGCGACCTCGATCACCAGGTCGTAGAAGCAGCGGGGCTTGAGCCGCGGCAGCATGCTCATCTGCGCGCGGCTCTCGATCTGGAACACGCCGACGGTGTCGGCCTTGCAGATCATGTCGTAGGTCGCGCTGTCCTCCGCGGGAATGTCCTGCATGCCGAACACGCAGCCCTTGCGCAGCCCGATGAAGTCGAGCGCCTTGCGCATCGCGGTCAGCATGCCGAGCCCGAGGCAGTCGACCTTGAGCAGGCCGAGCGCGTCGAGGTCGTCCTTGTCCCATTCGATCACGGTGCGCTCGGGCATCGAGGCGTTCTCGATCGGCACCATGCGGCACAGCGGCCCCTTGGTCAGCACGAAGCCGCCCGTGTGCTGGCTCAGGTGGCGCGGAGAGCCGATCAATTGCCCGGTCAGCTGCAGCAGTTGCTGCACCTGGAGCGAATCGACCGACAGGCCCACCTCCTGCAGCCGCTCGGGCCGCACCGCACCGCCGTCCCACCACTGGTGCCCCTTGGCGATCGCATCCACCGTCTCCAGCGGCATGCCGAGCGCCTTGCCCACGTCGCGGATCGCGCTCTTCGGCCGGTAGCTGATCACCACGCCGGTGATCGCGGCGCGCTCGCGGCCGTACTTGGCATAAAGGTACTGCAGCACCTCCTCGCGCCGCTCGTGCTCGAAGTCGATGTCGATGTCGGGCGGCTCGTTGCGCTCCTTCGAGATGAAGCGCTCGAACAACACGCTCATGCGGCCGGGGTCGACCTCGGTCACGCCCGTGCAGTAGCAGACCACGCTGTTGGCGGCGCTGCCGCGGCCCTGGCAGAGGATGTGCTGCGAGCGCGCGAACATCACGATGTCCGCCACGGTGAGGAAGTAGTGCTCGTACTTCAGCTCGGCAATGAGCGCGAGTTCGTACTCGATCTGCGTCTGGACCTTGGCCGGAATGCCGTCCGGCCAGCGGCGCCCCGCCCCTTCGTAGGTGATGCGGCGCAGGTAGCCCGCCGGCGTCTCGCCCGCGGGCACCACCTCGTCGGGGTACTGGTAGCGCAGTTCGTCGAGGCTGAAGCTGCAGCGCGCGGCCACCTCGAGCGTCTCGGCGAGCAGCTCGGGCGCATAGGTCTGCGCAAGCCGCAGCCGCGTGCGCAGATGCCGCTCGGCATTGGGCTGCAGTTCGAGCCCGCACTCGGTGAGCGGCTTGCCCAGGCGCGTGGCGGTCATCACGTCCTGCAGCGGTTTGCGCGAGCGCACATGGAAATGCACGTCGCCCGCGGCCACCAGCGGAATCTGCGTGGCCGCGCTGATCTCGCCCAGGCGATGCAGCCACATCTCGTCGTCGAGCAGGCGCAGTTTCTCCACCGCGAACCAGCAGCGCCCGGGGAATTCCCGCTGCAGCCAGCGCGCGAGCCTGCCAAGCTGCGCCGTCGTGGCCATGCGCCGGGGCGAAGCGAGCACCAGGCAGCCGGCGAGTTCGTCGCCGCGAAGCTGCGCGCGCGTCAGCCGGTAGCAGCCCTTCTCCGAGCTGCGGCGCAGCTTGGTGATGAACGCCGACAGGTTGCCGTAGCCCTCGAGATGGCAGGCCAGCACGGTGAGCGTGAACGGCGCGGCCTCCGGGTCGCCCTGCTCGTCAGGCTCGACAAGGAACTGGCTGCCGATCAACAGCTTGAGGCCGTGGTCCTTCGCGGCCACATGCGCGCGCACGACGCCCGCCAGGCTGCACTCGTCGGTGATGGCGAGCGCGGTGTAGCCCAGTTGCTTCGCGCGCTCGACCAGTTCGTGGGGCTGGCTCGCGCCGCGCAAGAAGCTGAAATTGCTCACGCACCGCAGCTCGGCGTAGTCGGGCAGTTTCATCGCGAGCCGATCAGGCGAAGGTGCCGTGCAGGAACCACGCGGTCTCGTCCTGCGCGAGACGCATTTGGAAGATCCAAAGCACGCCGGCATGCTCGCTCACGGCCACCCAGTAGTCCCGCGCGGCATGCCGCGTGGTCTCCTGCGCACCGCCATCGGCATCGGCATCGCAAGCCACCGTGGTGCGGTCCCACCATCCGCCCTCGACACGGTGCGGCCCCGCGAGCAGTTGCAGCACGCCCTGGTAGACCGGCCGGCTGTCGCGCGTCGCGAGGCGCAGCGGCTTCGGCAGGACGAAGGTCGGCTGCGGCACGTCGACGCTGCGGCATCTGGCGCGCGGCGCGGGCTCGGGCGCGGGCCGCCAGCGGCACATCCATTCCAGGCGGTGGTCTTCGAGGACGACGGGGCGCAGCACGCGGTCGGGGCCGAGCCGCGCCGCGATGCGCTCGAGCACCAGCGCCAGGCTCTCGCCCGACTGCCGCGCCTCGGGCAGCATCGACAGGCTCTTCTCCTCGAGCGACAGCACTTCCGTGGCCAGCAACTCGAGGTCGCCCACGGGCGCAAGCAGCTCGACCTTGCCCAGGTGCTCGGCCAGCAGCCGCATCAGGTGGTCGGGGTCGCGCGTGGCCTGGGCCGTGCGCACGGTGAGCTCGCCGCCGTCGCCGGCGCTCCTGGCGCGCATCGCGTCGTGGCACCAGCGCAGGGTGAATGCGGTCACGCCGGATCGCCGCGCCATGAGCCAGCCGGCCATCTGCAGCATCAGGCGGCGCGCGCCGAACAGCATCGCGGGCGCATGCTCGACGCGGGCCATCAGTTCGAGCCGGGCATGGAAGCTTTCGGGCAGCTGCGCCCAGGGATAGATCTCCGGGCGCAGCCCGTAGGCCTGGTCGAGCGCGGTGAGCAGCTGCGCATCGAAGCGACGCGAGAGACCGCCGCGCGGCAAGGCGCGGACCTGGCCGAGCGTGCGGCATCCGAGCCGGGCCAGCGTCGCGTGGTGGGCCGCGACGGCGGTCAGGGTCTCGAGCGGCAGCGCATCGAGCAGCGTTGCGAGCGGCTTCGCGAAACCGTTCGACAGCCCGGCCCGCGCCAGCGCGAGCGCGGCCAGGCCCGTGGGCGCCCAGCCCAGCTGCCGCACGCCGAGGTCGGGCGCTTCCTCGCGCACGCGTTCGACCAGCCGGCGCTTGCCGCCGAAGAGGCGCAGGCTCTGTTCGACTTCCATGACGACCGCCGGGCATGTCAGAAGCGCTTCGAGGACCGCAACGCGCGGGGTGAACTGCAGGCACCACGTCGCAAGCCCATCGAGCGCTTCAGTGCGCGGTTGCGGGCCGTCCGGCAGGTTGTCGGGAAGAAGGGCTGCCCACAGCATGGGAAAGCTCCCGCGATTGGCGGGCCGCGACGAGGCGGCTCGGGTGGCGAAGGCGTGGCGTCAGGATCGCCTCGAGACCGCCGGGCACCGAGGGAAGCCGCAACTCGCCCTCGTGCGGCGGGCCCTTGCGCTTGAGCAGATGGATGCGCAGCTCCCAGTCGATGCCGAAGCGCGCCTGCAGCCGCAGCGGCGCGGCCGAGGCCTCGTGCTCGGCCGCGGCCGGCCGGCACAGCACGACGGGACTGTCGCAGCCCTGGGCACAGACCTGCAGTCGCCGGATCTGCTCCTGGCGGGCCTGCGGCAGCCAGCTGACGAGCATGCCCGCGGCATTGGCCTTGATGAGCTGCTCGGTCGCCCAGAGGCGCTCGACCGGCTTGTCCGCCGCGATCCAGACCAGGTGGCGCTCGTCCAGGCCGAGGTGGTGCAGGCCCGGCAAATGCGGGGCCTTCGGTGGGCCGATGACGACGATCTGCCGGCCCTCGGCCACCAGCGTGCGCATGGCGGGCGCGAGCAGCCGCCACTCGAGCACCGAGGGCTGCACTTGCAGCACTTCGGTCAGCGAGCCGCAGGGCCAGCCGCCGCCGGGCAGCTCGGCGTCGAGGCCGTCGAAGCCTGTGCGCACGGTCGAGGTGACCGGCGAGCCGAGCGCGTCGCCGCGCCAGACGGCGGATTCGATCGCGTGCGGTAGCACGACGCGCGCGCGCCGCGGCTGCACTGAGGGCGGTGGACTTGCAGGGGCCAACGACGGTTCATCGCCATCGGCCCATGACAGGGAAATGGCCAAAAAGGACTCCAATGACTGTATGGATGTACAGTATCGGTCCAAGGCCACCGATGAACAAGAAGGTTTACAAATTCAATGTGTGATCGGTTGCGCCGCTTCCGGCCTGACCACCGAGCCAGCGTGAATTTCGCGTCGGTATCGAACGGCCGGCTCGACGTCCCGACATTTCGCGTCAAGCCGCGAACGCGAACACCCATCCGAACGACCGTGCCGGCCACGTCGTTCCCCGGAACAAGGGGAAGGCGGTGGGAAGAATCAGCTTGAACTCGCCTCGCTTGATCTTCGTGTCAAGGGCATTGACGCTCGCCGCGTGGATGCGGACCAGATCATCATCGTCCCGCACCTCGGGTTCCTTCTTTCCATACCGATCGAAGCGCTTTCATTGGGGACTGTTCATCAGCGTGTCGCTCGTGCGTTCCGGCGCGTTGCCGTTCAGGCGGCGCTTCGATAGCGCTCTGCCACCTGCGCCTGCCGGATGTCCGCGATCAGGGCCTGGCGTGCCGCGTTCAGCGCCTCGAACCGTGCGCCATCGTGCAGTGGCGGAATGGTCACGGGTTCGCGGCGGTCGAAGCCGACCAGCGCGGCATCCACGAGTTCATTCACTTCCATCAGGTCAGGCATCGCACTGGCATCGATGCCGGCACGATCCCAAATCTCGGTACGGGTGCCGGCAGGCAGCACCGCCTGCACATAGACGCCCTTGGGCGAGAGCTCCAGGCTCAGTCCCTGGGACAGGAACAGCACGAACGCCTTGGTCGCACCGTAGACCGACATGCCGAACTCGGGCGCCAGGCCAACCACCGACCCGATGTTGACGATCGCGCCATGGCCGGCCCGCGCCAGGCGCGGGGCGACGGCACTCGCGAGCCTGACCAGTGCCGTGGTGTTGAGCGCGACCAGGCGGGCGACATCGTCTGTCGATTGGTCGATGAACTGCCCGGACAGCGCGGCCCCGGCGTTGTTGATCAGCGTGTCGATCCTGGCGTCCTCGCGCAGACGGGCCTCGACCGCGGCCAGGTCGCCGGGCTCGGTCAGATCGGCCGAAAGGATGTCGACGGCCACACCGGCTTCGTCGCGCAGGCGCGCGGCGAGCGCTTCGAGGCGCGCCTTGTCGCGGGCAACCAGCACAAGGTCGTGGCCGCGGCGTGCGAAGCGCTCGGCATAGATGGTGCCGATGCCGGTCGAGGCGCCGGTGATGAGAACGGTGGAATGGGAGGTCATGTGCTTTCTCTTGGTTAGAAGGTGAATCGCCGTTTTTCATAATGATGTCGATCATCATCTTTGAAGTCAAGAACTTTGATGATGAGTGACATCAATGTATATTTCTGACTTCACGCACGACATACCTCAAGAGATCTGGACATGAAGGTCACCAAAGCGCAGGCGCAAGCAAACCGGGCGCACATCGTCGAGACGGCCTCGACGCTGTTTCGCGAGCGTGGCTACGACGGGGTGGGCATCGCGGACCTGATGGCGGCGGCAGGCTTCACCCACGGCGGGTTCTACAAGCACTTCGGGTCCAAGACCGAGCTGATGGCGGAAGCGGCGAACTGTGGTTTCGCGCAGACGGCCACCAGGGCCGAGGGCGTCGACGCGAGGGAATTCGTCACGCACTATGTGTCGCGCGAGCACCGCGACGCCCCTGGCGAAGGTTGCACGATGGCCGCGCTGTGCGGCGATGCCGCGCGCCAGCCGGAGTCGGTCAAGGCGGCTTTCGCGATCGGCCTGGAAGGCCTGCTGGCCACTCTGGGCAACCCGTTCGACGCGCCGGAGGCAGGCGGTCGGCAAAGCGACGTGCGCGCCAGGCAGATCGACGTCATTGCGCAGGCGATCGGTGCGATCGTGCTGTCGCGGGCCTGTCCCGACGACTCGCCCCTCGCCGACGAGATTCTGGATGTCTGCCGTGCCGCAGCCCTTTCCCGGTTGCCCTCCAAGACGCCTGCCGCCTCTTCTCGCTCGCGGAAGCGGTAGACAGGCTCAGGGGTGTCTCGAAGGCCCCCGGCGATGAAGTCTCACTCCAGCTTCACGCCGGCAGCCTTGATGAGCGGACCCCACTTGTCGCGAAGATCATGGACTGAGTGGCTGGCCAGCAATCCGCCGATCAGCCGCCCAGCCGCATCGCCGTCGAAGAGGCGGTCGCGACGACCGTCCCTTCCGGTTGCTCCAGGATCCCTTCGAGGAACACCACCCGCCGACCCCAGCGCACCACGCGCACGTCGGCCACGCACGGGCCGGGCTGCACGCGACCGAGGTAGCTGACCTTCATCTCGAGGGTGGCGATCGCCGCGCCCTCTTCCCGCGCGCACGCCGCCCATGCCATCGCGTGATCGAGCCAGGCGCCGAGGATGCCGCCCTGGATCACCTCCCCGCCCGAATGCGCGAGCCGCGCCGGCCCCTCGAAGCACACGCGTGCGCGCCCTTCCGGGTGGAGCGCGATGACGCGGTCGAACCCGATCGCGTCCATGAGGTCCTTGGGAAAGCGCGCCGCGTCGGCGGCGATGACGTCCACTTGCGCGCGCGCGAGCATGGCTTCCTGTTCCATCGTCACTGTCCCGTGAACTGCGGCGTGCGCTTCTGCGCGAACGCCCGGCGCCCTTCGGCGTAGTCTTCGCTCGCAACGCACGCCGCGCGCAAGCGCTCGATCTCCGCGTTGTCGGCTTCGGGCGCGAGGCGCCGCGCCAGCGCGATGGAGCGCTTGGCCAGGCGGGTCGTCAGCGGCGCGTTGGCCGCGATCTGCGACAGGACCTCCTCGATGCTCGCGTCGAGTTCGTCCGGCCCGAAGGCAGCCTGCAGCAGGCCAATGCGCAGCGCCTCGGCGCCATCGAAGGTGCGCGCAGTGAAGAACAGCTCCGCCACGCGTGGCGCGCCAAGCCCGTGCACCATGTGCTCGACGCCGCGAAAGGAATAGCCCAGGCCCAGCCTCGCTGCCGGCATGCGAAAGCGCGCGTCCAGGGCGCCGTAGCGCAGGTCGCAGGCCATTGCAAGGCCAAGACCGCCGCCCATGCACACCCCCCGGATGCTCGCCACGACGGGATGCGGGCATGCCATCAATGCAAGCTGGGCGTCCTCCACCGCCGCGTCGTAGTCGCCGCTGCCCGATGCGGCGCTTCGCTTCGTGTCGAACTCCGTGATGTCGGCGCCCGAGACGAAGGCCCGCTCCCCTTCGCCTCGCAGCAGGACCACCCGGATGTCGCCCTCTTCGGCGAACTCCCTCGTGCGCGCCGCCAGCTCATGCCACATGCCGAGCGACATGGCGTTGAACTTGCCGGGGTTGTCGATGCGCAACTCGCCGATGGCGCCGCGGCGCACCGTGATGATTCTTCCCTCGGCCATCAGATCACCGCCTTCTCGCGCAGCGAGGCGATCTCGGCGTCGCCATAGCCCGCCTCGCGCAGCACCTCGTCACTGTGCTCGCCCACCGATGGCGCCGGCGACGCCAGCGCCGCCGGTGTCCGCTCGAGCACGATCGGCTGCGTGATCATGCGCAGCGGCGCGCCCGACTCCGTCGGGATTTCGCCGACGACTTTCAGGTGGTGCACCTGTTCGTCGTCGAACATTTGGGGCACCGTGTACACGGGGCCGGCCGGGATACCGGCGGCATTGAGCGCCTGCACCCAGTGCGCCACGGGCTTCGTCTGGAAGAGGCTTTGCACCGTGGCATTGATCTCGCGCCGATTGCGCACGCGATCGGCGTTGAGCCTGAATTCGGGATGGTCCAGCCAGTCGAGGCGCTCGATCGCCTTGCAGAAGGCCTTCCACTGGCCTTCGCCCGAAACCCCGATGTTCAGTGCACCGTCAGCGGCCTCGAACATGCCCATGGGCGCAGACGTCGGATGGTCGTTGCCTTCTTGGGCCGGCACGTCGCCGTCCACGAGATAGCGAGCGGCCTGGAAGTCCATCATGGCGATCTGCGAATGCAGAAGCGACGCATGGACCCACTGGCCCTCGCCCGACTGCTCACGCTCGAGCAGCGCCACCATGATGCCGATCGCGGTGTACAGGCCGGTCGCGGAGTCCGAAACGGCGATGCCGGCGCGCACCGGACCGCTCTCCTTGAAGCCGGTGACCGACATCAGGCCGCCCATGCCCTGGATGACCTGGTCGAAGCCCGGCCGCCAGGCGTAGGGGCCGTCCTGGCCATAGCCCGAGATGCTTGCCAGGATGACCCGCGGGTTGATCCGCCGCAGGGTTTCGTAGTCGAGGCCGAGGCGGGCCTTGACGTCGGGGCGCCAATTCTCCAGCACCACGTCGGCATCCTTGACGAGCCGGTGCAGCACGTCGACGCCCTCGGGCTTCTTCAGGTTCAGCGCGAGGCCGCGCTTGTTGCGGTTGAGGTTCTGGAAGTCGCCGCCCTTGCGCTTGGCCGCGAACATCGCGTCGTTGGGGTCGACCCCCGGCGGCGGCTCGATGCGGATGACGTCCGCGCCGAAGTCCGCGAGCATGCGCGCGCAGGTGGGGCCCGCGCGAACGCGCGACAGGTCGAGGATTCGGAACCGCTTCAGGGCGGCCGAGGCGTTGAGCGATGGCATCTTCATGTCTCCTAGGTTGATCCTGGGGCGTCAGAGGTCGAGGACGACCTTGCCGAAATGGGCGTTCGCCGCGACGAAGTCGAGCGCGGCGCGTGCCTCTTCGAAGGGATAACGGGCGGCGACCGGCAACCGCAGGTCGCCTCGGGACAGCGCGTCCCAGAGGTCGGCACGCATGCGGCCCGCGATCTCCCGCACCTCTTCCGGGCTGCGGGTTCGAAAGGTCGCTCCCACGTAGCTGATCCGGCGCAGCGAATGCAGGTCGAAGTCGAACGTCCCGCTGAACCCGCCCATGCGTCCGACGTTCACGATGCGCCCGAGGATGCGCGTGGCCCGCAGGGTCTCGTTGATGCCTGGCCCGGCGATGAAGTCGACAACGAGATGGGCACCCTCGCCTCCCGTGGCCGCCAGCACCTCGTCGGCCCAGTCGGTCGCACGTCCGTCGACCACGTGGGTGGCGCCAAACTCGCGCAGCCTTGCTTGCCGCGAGGGCGTCGTGGATGTGGCGACAACCGCCGAAGCGTCGAGCCTGCGTGCAATCTGCATCGCCATGAGCCCCACGCCGCTGCTCGCGCCATGGACGAGAACCGTCTCGCCGCGCGTGAACCTGCCGCTGGCCGTCAGCGCCTCGTGGGCGGTTTGCAGCGCGATCGGAAGCGCCGCAGCCGAAGCCGCATCGATGCCCAGCGGCAGCGGATAGACGCGGCCCCAATCCGTCACCGCGTACTCTGCGTAGCCGCCGACCCCCGAACACATCACCAATTGGCCGGGTGCGAAGCCAGGTGGAACGCCGGGGCCGATCTCCACGATCTCGCCCGCCCATTCGATGCCGATGGTCGAGCCCACGCCACCGCTCCTGCCGTGGACATGGCCCGCCGCCACATGGAGATCCGCCCTGTTGATCGCTGCATGACTGACGCGCACGAGGATCTGGTTCGCCAGGGCAACGGGCCGTGGGATTTCGCGCAGTTCCGGTGTGGGGGTGCCCACGGTCCAAGCCTTCATCGTCTCGCTTTTGTTATTCATATAGTGAATTATCTATTCATTTATGTGATATTATGCGGTGTTTCCGATTCGAGAGGAAGGTCGCGCCATGCCAACAGCCAAGAAGTCATCCGCCAAGCCCACAGGCCAGCCACTCGTGGAGGGCTTGCTGCGCGGGCTCGCAGTCCTGCGATGCTTCGACCATGGCCGCGAGCGGCTGGGCAGCAGCGAACTCGCACGCATGACGGGCCTTCCACAGCCCACGGTCTGGCGCCTGTGCAAGACACTCGAGCACGGCGGCTACCTCGTCGCCGATTCCGACGGCGCCCGCTTCCGACCGGGGCTGTCCATCCTGACCCTCGGCTATTCGGCCCTGGACACGCTCGAACTAGCCGAGCTCGCGCGGCCGCTGCTCATCGACGTGGCGTCGCGGTTCGAGGGGGCGGCGAGCCTGTCCACGCGCGAGGGCGCGAACATGCTCTACCTGCAGCGCTGCGAGGCACCGCACTCGTTCCTCAGCGTGAACCTGCGCGTGGGCTCCGAAGTCCCCATCATCTCGAGCGGCACGGGCTGGGCCTACCTGGCGGGGCTGGGGCGCGAGGACCGCAAGGCGGCGCTGGCGGAATGCAAGGAGGCGCATCCCGCGCTCTTCAAGAAGCACGAGAAGCAGGCGCTCGCGGCACTGGCCGACTACGGCAAGGACGGCTTCGTCACCAACATCGATGTGTTCGTGCCCGGAATGAGCACCGTGTCGGTTCCGCTGGGCACTGCGGAGCAGGTGTCTCCCTATGCGCTGAACATCACCTCGGCGTCGGCAGTGTTCAAGGTTGCTGCCGTCCGGGCCGAGGCGGGTGAGGCCGTGGCCGCGATCGCGGCGCAACTTCGCCCGGTTGCAGAACGGCTCCGAAGCGGCTGAATAGCGCCTATTCACAGCGCGTCCGTGAAGCTCCTAGTGCGGAGGTAGAACGCAGCTCCTACCATTGATGAATAGCTTATTCACTCAATGAATCAGGAGTTTCGATGATCGCTTATCCATTCCCCGCAGGTGCGGCAACCACCCGTGTCCTCGAAGCCGGTTCGGGCGACAGGACCGTGGTCCTGGTGCACGGCACGGGCGGGCGCGCCGAGCGCTGGTCGCGCAACATCGACGCGCTCGCGCAGCGGGGCTACCACGTCTACGCGATCGATCTGCCGGGCCACGGCTTTGCGTCGAAGGGGGCCGGGGTCGCATGCTCGGTGCCCGCCTACCGCGAAGCGCTCGGGGCGTTTCTCGACGCGATGGGCATCCAGAAATCCACCATCGTGGGAACCTCGCTCGGCGGCCATGTCGTGGCCTCCTATGCGTGCGAGAACCCGACCCGCGTCGACGGCATCGCCCTGGTCGGTAGCATGGGCCTCGTGCCCATCGGTGACGAGGCGCGCGGGCGCATCAAGGCAGGCGCCAACAACCAGACGCGCGAAGGCGTTGCCGGGAAGATGCAGCGCGTGATCTTCGATCCCGCGCTCGTCACGCCGGAAATGCTCGAAGAGGAATGGCGCATCAACAACTCCCCGGGCGCCAAGGCGTCGTTCGAGGCGCTGGGCTCCTACATCGAATCGGACCTCGACGACGAAGTGGTCGGCGAGGCCTTGGCCGCGGCGAGCTTCCCGGTGCTGCTCGCGTGGGGCGACGAAGACAAGACAGTGACGCCTTCGGTGGGTGAGAAGGTGCGCCAACTGGTGCCGCGCAGCCGCCTGGTGCGATTCGCACGCGCGGCGCACACGGCCTACTACGAGCGCGCCGACGAGTTCAACCAGGCCCTCGTGGATTTCATGGAAGGCAGGCCCGGAGCCTCCAAGGCCGACGGCGTTGCCTGGAGCTGAGCCGATGAAGCGCTACATCGTCGGAGGCACCCTCATCGACGGGACGGGCGACAAGCCCGAGCCGCTGCATTGGCTGGAGATCGACGGCGACCGCGTGGGCGAGATCGCCAAGGGCGAGGGTCCCGCCAGGCCCCTGCCCCATGGCGCGGAGATCGCCTGGGACGCCACCGGCAAGACCGTGATGCCGGGGATGATCGACGCGCATTGCCACATCAGCTACGGCGTGGCGCGCGGCATCGAGGAGCAGGACCTGTTCGGCTCGGCCGAATACCGCGCGATCCGCGCCGCGTTCCACGCCAAAACGGTGCTGCAAGCGGGCGTCACCTCGTTCAGCGACCCCGGTGGCAGCTGGTATGTGGCCGTTGCAGTGCGAGACGCCATCAAGGGCGGCCTCTTCCCCGGGCCGCGCATCACGGCGGCAGCGCGCTACCTGTCGACCCATGCGGCGCTCACGGACTACTTTCCGTCGTGGGTGGGATCGCCGCGCTCTGGTGTGGGCGCGCTCACCGAAGGCGCCAGCCAGATGGTCAACGAGGTGCGCGACCAGGCCAAGAACGGCGTCGACTTCATCAAGATTGCCGCGAGCGGCGAGTCTGCGCTGCTCACGCCCGGCGGCGGCAGCGTGCCCGCATTCCGCGCCGATGAGCTCAAGGTCATCGTCGAGGAGGCGCATCGCCTGAATAAGCGGGTGACGGCCCATGCGCGCAGCGGCGAATCGGTGATGGACTGCATCGAGGCCAGGATCGACTGGATCATGCACGCCGACTTCATGGACCGCTCGCAGGCCGACCGGCTTGCGGCCAGCGGCATCCCGTGCTGCCCCGCGCTCACCTTCACCGCCAACGTGGCCGATTGGGGCCACCTCGCCGGCTGCTCGCAGTCGCGCATCGACCGCTTCAGGCGCGATCTCGACAAGGCGGTGGTCAACCTCGGCTATGCGTGGAAGAACGGCGTGACGATGATGACTGGCACCGACACCGGTTTCGCCGTCACGCCCTATGGCGAGTGGCACGCGCGCGAGCTCGAGCTGTTCGTGACGCTGCTGGGCATGAGCCCGCTCGAGGCGATCACCTGCGCCACGAAGAACGCAGCGGTGACCATCGATGCCGAGAACGTCGGCACGCTGGCGCCGGGCAAGTTTGCCGACCTGCTCGTCGTCGACGGCGACCCGCTGGCCGACATCCGCATCCTGCAGGACAACGCCCGCTTCGCGGCGATCTTCCTCGGCGGCCAGGCGGTCGACCGCACGCCGCAACCGGCCATCACGCGCTGGCCCTGGGAGCGCAGCTTGATGATTTCAGAGCGCGAGCTCTTCCGGCCTGCCGTGCAAGCCGCGATCGCCGAGCGCGCCGGCACGGCCTGAAGCCGACCCACTTTTCGTACATCACAACAGGAGACACCCATGAGATCGTTCCTCCGCGCGGCGCTCGCCGCGCTCGCCTACGCTGGCCTGTCCGCACTGATGCCCGCCCTGGCACAACCGTCGCAGGTCACCATCGTCGTGCCCTATCCGCCGGGCGGCCTGTCCGACACCCTGGCTCGGCTCACGGGCAAGGTGCTTGCGCAGAACATGGGCACGACAGTCATCGTCGAGAACAAGCCCGGCGCCAACGGGGTGCTCGGCCTGCAGCAGATTGCGAACGCCAAGCCCGACGGCAGCGTGATCGGCATGGTTCCCGCGAGCGTGATGACCGTGAATCCGGCGCTCTACAAGGACATGAAGGTCGACACCTTGAAGGATGTGGTGCCGCTGACGCTCGCGATCACGCTGCCGAACGTCCTGGTGGTCAATCCATCCGTGCCCGCGAAGAACATGGCGGAACTCGTCGCCTACATGAAGCAGCAAGGCGGCAAGGTGTCGTATGGCTCGATGGGCACCGGTTCGAGCGCCCACCTCAACGGCGAGTTGCTGGCGCGCGCCGAGAAGCTGGAGATCACGCACGTGCCCTACCGCGGCAGTGGCCCCGCGATGCAGGACCTGATGGCAGGGAACATCCAGATGGCGTTCGAGAACCTGCCGGTCGCACTGCCCTTCATCCAGTCCGGCAAACTGCGCGCCATCGGCGTCACCAGCGGCAAGCCTTCGGCGCAGGCGCCCGAGATCCCGCCGATCGCCAGGACGATCCCGGGATTCGAAGACAACATCTGGTTCGGCTTCATCGCTCCCGCCGGCGTGCCACCGGCGGTGGCCGAGCGGCTGCATGCGGAGCTGGTCAAGGCCGTGCAATCCGAGGAGGTGGCCAAGGTGATGCGCGGGCGCGGCGCCGCGATCACGACGAGCACCCCGCAACAGATGCGCACGCTGATCAGCGAGGAACGCGACAAGTGGGCGCGCCTGGTCAAGGAACGCAACATCTCCGTGGAGTGAGCCCGTGCAGAAACCCTTATTCGCCTTCGAGCCCCCACCCGTCGTCTCCGTCGCCATCGCGGGGAGCGCCGCGCGTTTCCCGGTCCGCCGCGTCTATTGCATCGGACGCAACTACGAGGCCCACGTGCGCGAGATGGGCCACGACCCGTCGCGCTCGCCGCCCATCTTCTTCTGCAAGCCGGCCGACGCGGTCGTCGAGGCCGTTGCGGACAGCGAGGCGTCCTTCGCCTACCCGAGCGAGACCGCCAACTGCCACCACGAGATCGAACTCGTGGTCGCGATCGGCAAGGCCGGCCGCGACATCCCCAAGGAAAGGGCGGCCGGCCATATCTTCGGCTACGCCGTCGGCCTCGACATGACCCGGCGCGACCTGCAGCAGGCGGCCGCGCGCGCGGGGCAGCCCTGGGAAACGGGCAAGGCCTTCGACGCCTCTGCGCCGATGGGACCGATCCATCCGATCGATGCGACAGGCGTGCTGACCACCGGCGCGATCGCGCTCGAAGTCAACGGCGAGCCGCGACAGCAGGCCGACCTGGCCCAGCTGATCTGGAGCGTGGACGAGATCGTGGCGGCGCTGTCGCGCCTGTTCGAACTGCAGCCCGGCGATCTGATCTTCTCGGGCACCCCCGAGGGGGTCGGCGCGGTGGCGAAGGGGGATCTCATGACCGGCCGCATCGACGGGCTGGGCGAGATCCGGGTGCGCGTGAACTGACCATTTTGGAGACACCGACATGTTGAACAGAAGAGACTTCGTGGCCGCGGCCCTCGCTACGGCGCCCATCCTTCCCGCCTTCGGGCAGCAGCCCGAGACCGCGCGCATCTTCGTGGGATTCACGCCCGGCGGCCTCACCGATGTCATGGCCCGGCGGCTCGCCGACAAGATGCGCGGCGGCTACGCGCCGGCCATGCTGGTGGAGAACAGGCCCGGCGCGTCCGGCCAGATCGCCATCACGCAGGTCAAGGACTCGCCGGCCGATGGGAGCGTGCTGCTGCTGACGCACTCGTCGGCGCTGGCGATGTATCCCTTCACGTTCAAGAAGCTGCCCTACGACCCGGCGAAGGACCTGATGCCGGTGTCCCTGGTCTGCCACACGAACCACGCGCTCGCCGTGGGCCCGCTCGTCCCTGCGAGCGTCACGAGCCTCAAGGACTTCGTGGCCTGGGTCAAGGCGAATCCCGACAAGGCGAACACGGGCACACCGGGCCTGGGCTCCATGCCGCACCTCGTCGTGGCGGTGGTCAACCAGCAGACCGGCCTCGACCTGAAGCCGGTCCCCTACAAGGGCACCGCCGCCGCCATCAACGACGTGGTCGCCGGGCAGATCGCCTCCGCCGCCGGGCCCGTCGGCAACTACCTGCCCCAGGTGCAGGCCGGGAAGCTGCGCCTCATCGCCGTGTCAGGCGAATCGCGTTCGAGCTTCGCGCCCGGCGTGGCGACGTTCCGCGAGCAGGGCGTCGCCATGACGGCGCGCGAATGGTATGGCGTCTACCTGCCGGCCAGGGCAAGCGCCGAGACCCAGCGCCGTGCGCAGGCCCAGGTGCACGCCGCGCTGTCCGACCCCGCGCTGGCGGCGTTTCTCCAGCAGTCGGGCGTGGACGTCGCCCATTCCACGCCGCAGGTGCTGGCGTCGATGCTGGAGGCCGACACGAAGGAATGGCGCACGCTGACCAAGGAGATCGGCTTCACGGCGGAGTCCTGAGCGCGATGCGCTCGCCGTGAACGCCCACGCTCACCACTTCACGCGCACCCCCGCAGCCGCATTGACCGAGCTGCCCACGCGCGCCGACCCACCCGAGGCCCAGAGCTTGCCGAGCTCGCCGTAGAGGCTGGTGCGCTGGCTCACCGCCAGGGTGAAGCCCGCGGCCAGCTCGGTGCTGGTGCCGCCGATGGGCGCACCGACCGGCGTGATCGCCGCAGGGTTCACGAAGCGCGCAACGTCGTTGCCCTTGGCGCTGCGGTACACGTTCAAGCGGCCGTAGGGTTGCAAGGTGCCAGCGCCGGTGGCGAAGCTGCCCTTGACCCGCACGCCTGCGCGGCCGGTCCAGCCGCTGTCGGCATCCTGCTGCACGACCGCGCCCGCGATCGACACGTCGTCCAGCCGCTGGCGCCCATGGATCAGCTGCAGCTGCGGCTCGATCGACCAACCGCTCGCGCCGAGCGCAAATGCCTTGCCCACCTCGATCGAGGCCAGCAGGCTGTTGCCCTTGCCCGATGCGCCCGCGCCCGCCAGCGGCTGCACCGTGTAGCGGTGGCGGCCGGCCTGCAGCACCACGTCGGCATAGAAGCCGCTTTCACCGGCATAGGTGCCGTAGAGGCCGAGGTACTGGCTGCGCAGGTCGTTGCGTCCGGCGGCCGTGTTGAGCAGCCCGCTCGCAAAGCCGCGCACCTGGGTGTCGCCTTCGAGCTGGCCGACGTAGATGCCGGCGCGCCAGTCGGGCGTAGCCAGCAGGTCGGTGCCCGCCTGCAGGCCGGTGACGCGGCCTTCGCTGTGCGGCGACACGGTGCCGCCCTGGCGGATGTCCATGTCGGTGGAGATCAGGCGTCCCCAGGCGCGGCGATGGCCGCTTGCCGCGCTGGATGACGCGCCCGGGCTGCCGCGCACGTCGTCGTCACCGATGCGCTGGTGCAGGTTGGCCAGCATGCCGAGATCGCTCTGGCGCAGCTGGCTCGGCAGCGCGCCGAACAGCGACGCCTCGGCGCGGTAGGTCGGCAGGCCGGCGCCCGGCTCGGCCTCGGTGCGCAGGTACCAGTTCTCGCCGCCACCGCTGTTGTCGCCGGCGTAGAGGCGGTACTCGAACGCGCCCGCGTCGACGCGGCCACCCGCGAGCGCGAAGGCGTCCTTGCTGGTCTGCGCCGTGGTGGTGGCGCCATTGAGCGCACTCACCACCTCGATTCCCGCGCCGCTGGTGCGCGCGCCCAGGCCGCCCAGGTTGGTGACCTCCACGGTCGTTTGGCCGCTCGCGGTGGCTGCGGCGCCGTCGAGCACCAGCCGGTCGGCGATGCCCGGGTTGTCGAGCTTGGCGCCGAGGCGCAGCACGCCGTTGTTGCCGACGTAAGGGCCGGTGAGTGTGAGCGTGGTGCCCGGTACGCTGCCGACCAGCGAGACCGTGCCGGCATTGGCAAGGCCCGCCATCTGCTGGCTGTGGCCCGCGAGGTCGAGCGTCGCGCCGCTGGCCACCACCGCGCTCGAGGCGGCGCTGAAGGCATTGGCTGCGCCGGCCGCGAGCGTGCCCGCGGCCACGCGCGTTTCGCCGCTGTAGGTCGCGCTGCCCGACAAGGTCAACGTGCCCGCGCCAACCTTCACGAGCGAGCCACCCGCGCCGCTGATCGCGCCCGAGATCGTGTTGTCGCCGCCGAGCGCGCCGGTGGTGAGCATTTTCGCGCCGAGCACGACGTCGCCCGCGCCGCCGAGCGAGCCGATGCTCGTCCCGGTGGCCGCCAGGTCGATGCGCACCTGGCCGCCGGCCGCGTTGCTCACGCTCGCGTCCGCGGCCATTGCGCTGTCCTGCAGCGCCAGGGTGCCCTCGTTCGAAATCGCGAGCGTGCCTGCGTCGGCCTTGCCGCCGAACTGCAGCACCGCGCCCGAAGCGATGCCCACCGCGCCCGTGCCGAGCGCACCGCTGGTGTCGGTGGCGAGCGTGCCCGCATCGACCAGCGTGCCGCCGCTGTAGCTGTTGGCGCCTGCGAGCGTCAGCGTGCTGGCGCCGATCTTGCGCAGCTTGCCGGTGCCGCTCATCGTTCCGGCATAGGTGCCGGCGGTCTTGTCCTGGTCGAAAGCGACCTCGGCGTTGTTGACGATGCTGCCGCGCAGGCTCGCGGCGCTGCCTTGCAGCACGCCGCCCTTGACGGTGGTGCCGCCGCTGTAGGTGTTGGCGCCGCCCAGGATCAGCCGGCCTGCGTCTTCCTTCGACAGGCCCCCGGTGCCCGAGAGCGCCACGTTCAGCGTGGCGGTCATGTCCGCGCCCGCGGCTGTGCCGTCGCCCACGCGCAGCACGGTGTTGGCACCGTCCATGCGGATGCCGTCGCCCTGCACCTCGTAGCCGTCGACCGCAAACTGCGCGCCCGCGATGCGCACCGCACCGCCGCTGCCGTCCACCGTCACTGTGCCGGCCTTGCCACCGAACACCGCGAACTGGTTCTGCGCCCAGTTGCCGTTGAGCTTGCCATCGGCATCGGTCCATCCGTCCATCGATGGCGTCGGGGTGCCCGCACGCCAGGTGCCACTGCCGCCGGCCACCTGACCGTCGTTGTACTTGCTGGCGTCGCCGCCATCCCAGAAGTTGAGCGACAGGCCCGCGCGGTTCACCAGGTTGACCTGCTGGGCCACCGAGGTCTGCACCTGCAGGTCGGCCGCCTTGGTGCCGGCCGGCGCGGTGCCGATGTCCAGGCCGTTGTCGGTCAGCGTGCCGCCGTAACTGACCAGGCGATAGAGCCCGGGCCCGAAGGTGCCGCCCGCCGACTGCGCGATGTTGAGCGTGCCGTCGAGCTGCACGTTGCCGCCTACGTTGATCAGGTCGTTGAGCGCGCCGCCGGGCACGCCGGCCTGGCCGAGCTCGTAGTTGAGCGTGGCGCCCGCAGCGAGCGTGAGCGCGCCGAGCGTCAGCGTACCGGGGCTGTTGCCCGCGGCCAGGATGCCGCCCTTGGCGACGGTGACCGCACCGGCGATGGTGCCGCTGCCGGCCAGCGTCGCGCCGCCTTGCACCCGCACCGCGCCGCTGCCGGTCGCGCTGCCGCTCTTGTTGTTCACGCTCAGCGTGCCGGCGCTGACGGTGGTGCCGCCGGTATAGCTGCTGGCACCCGCGAGCGTGAGCGTGCCCGCGCCCACCTTCACGATCGAGCCGCCCGTGCCGCTGATGGCGCCCGACAGCGTGGCGTTGCCGCCGAGGCCGCCGAGCGTGAGTGCCTTGGCGCCGAGCAGCACCTGGCCCGCGCCTTCGAGCGAGCCGATGCTCGTGCCCGCGGCGCTGAGGCCATCGATGCGCAGCTGTGCGCCCGCCTTGTTCACCACGGTGGCATTGCCGCCGCTCGACGCATCGCGGAACGCCACCACGGCACCGCTGTTGGCGGTGATGGTCAGCTTGCCCGCATCGGCCGTGTTGCCGAACGCCAGCGATGCCTTGCCGGCCACCGACACCGGTCCGGTGCCCAGCGCGCCGCTCGCCAGCGCTTCGAGCGAGCCTGCGGCCACGTCGGTACCGCCCGTGTAGCCGTTGGCGCCGCTCAGCTGCAAGGTGCCGGCGCCGGCCTTGCGCAGGGCGCCGGTGCCGGTGAGTGCGCCGGTCAGCGCCGCCGTGCGGGCCGCATCGACATCGAATGCGCCGCCCGCCTTGCCGAGCGTGACGGCGCGCGCGCTGCTGGTGTCGCCGGTCACGCGCAGCGTGCCGCCGTCGAGCGAGAGCGCGCCGGCTGCGGCGCCGAGGTTCGCGTCGGCGGCGATCTGCAGCACGCCACCGCTGACGCGCGTGCCGCCGCTGTAGCTGTTGGCGCCGCCGAGCACCAGCGTGCCCGCGTCTTCCTTCGCGAGGCCGCCGGTTCCGGTGAGCGCGGCGCCGATGGTCGCCGTCATGGTCGCGCCCGCGGCCGTGCCGTCGCCCACGCGCACCACGGTGCTCGCATTGCCCAGCTCGACGGCATCGCCCTGCACCACGTAGCCGCCGGTCGCGAACTGCGCGCCCGCGATGCGCACCGCGCCGCCGCCGTTATCCACCGTGACCGTGCCGGCCGCGCCGCCGAAGACGGCGAACTGGTCCTGTGCCCAGTTCGCGTTGAGCTTGCCGTCCATGTCGGTCCAGCCGTCGAGCGAAGGCTGCGGGTTGCCGGCACGCCAGGTGCCGCTGCCGCCGGCCACCTGGCCGTCGTTGTACTTGCTGGCGTCGCCGCCATCCCAGAAGTTGAGCGACAGGCCCGCGCGGTTCACCAGGTTGACCTGTTGCGCCACCGAGGTCTGCACCTGCAGGTCGCCCGGCGCGCTCGGCGCGGTGCCGATGTCCAGGCCGTTGTCGGTCAGCGTGCCGGTGTAGCCGATGAGGCGGTACAGCCCCGGCCCGAAGCTGCCGCCGGCCGACTCCGTGACGTTGAGCGTGCCGTCGAGCTGCAGGTTGCCGTTGACGTTGACCAGGTCGTTCAGCGTGCCGCCGACGGTGCCGGCCTGGCCAAGCTCATAGTTCAGCGTGGACCCGCCGGCGAGCGAGAGCGCGCCGAGCGTCAGCGTGCCGGGGCTGTTGCCCGCGGCCAGGATGCCGCCCTTGCCGACCGTGACCGCACCGGTGATGGTGCCGCTGCCGGTCAGCGTCGCGCCGCTTTGCACCTGCACGGCGCCCGTGCCGGTGGCACTGCCGCTCGCGTTGTTCACGCTCAGCGTGCCGGCCGCCACCGTGGTGCCGCCAGTGTAGCTGTTGGCACCCGTGAGCGTCAGCGTGCCGCTGCCCACCTTGACGATGGCGCCGCCGGTACCGGTGCCGGGCTGCGGGAACAGGCTGCCCTTGTCGGAGATGGTGCCGGAGATCGCGTCGTTCGCGTTGGTGGCGCCGAGCGTCAGCCGCGTGGCACCGAGCACCACCGCGCCGCCGCCCGCAAGCGAGCCGATCGCGAGGCCCGCCGGTGCAGTGATGCCCGACACGTCGAGCGTGCCGCCCGCGGCGTTGGTGATCGACGCGCTGCCCGCGGACGCGGTGCCCGCGAAGTACACCAGGCCGCCGGCCTGGTTGGCGACCTTGGCCGTGCCTGCGGAGGCCTTGGACGCGAAGGCCAACAGGCTGTCCGCACCCACGGTGATGCTTGCATTGCCCGCGCTGGCCGCGTCGCTGAAGGCGACGACCGCGCCCCGGTTGTCGATGGTCGCGTTGCCGGCCGTGCTCGCTTCGCCGAACAGGGCCCCGTTGAAGTTGCCGCTCGTGAAGCCCTGGCCATGCAGGTCGATGCGGGCTGCACCGGCCGAGGCGGTTTGCGCGAACCCGATGAGGTTGCGGCTGTCGGTGCTGCTGGCGCGCCCCACCGTGAAGCGGGTGCTGCCGGCGCTGGCCGAACCGGTGAACGCCAACTGCGTATCGGTGGTTTCAAGGCGCACGTCGCCGCTGCCGAAGGCGCCGTCCACGCTGGCGACGACCGCACCGCCGTCCTGCAGCAGCGTGCCGCCGGCGTGGGTGTTGGCGGCGTTCAGCGACACGGTGCCGCCCGCGCCGCGCACGGTGAGGCCGCCGGCACCACCGATGGAACCGTTCGACTCGAAATCGCCACTGGCCATCTCGAAGGTGCCGCCGCCCGCGCCCAGCGTGATGGCACGCGCCGAGGCCACCGTCGAGGCACCCGCGGCCACGCGCAGCGTGCTGCCATTGAGCGCCAGTGCAGTGCCGGCCGCGCCCAGGTTGTTGTCCGCCGAAATCTGCAGCGTGCCTCCGTTGACGGTGGTGCCGCCCGTGTACGAGTTCGCGCCGCTCAGCATCAGCGTGCCGCCGTCTTCCTTCACGAGGCCACCCGTGCCGCCGATCGACGCGCCGATGGTCGCGGTCATGCCCGCGCTCGCGGCTGTGCCGTCACCCACGCGCACAACCGTCGCCGGTGCGCTGATGGTCAATGCGTCGCCGACGATGCTGTAGCCGTCGACCGCGAACTGCGCGCCGCCGATGCGCACCGCGCCGCCCGCACCCTTGTTGTCGACCGTGACGGTGCCGGCCGTGCCCGTGAAGATCGCGAAGCCGTCCTGCTTCCAGGTGCCGTTCATCGTGCCGGCCGCGTCGGTCCAGTTGTCGCCCGGGCTGCCCGCGCGCCAGGTGCCTGCGCCGCCGGCGATCTTGCCGTCGTTGATGTTCGCGCTGTCGTTGCCGTCCCAGAGGTTGAGCGCCACGCCGTCGGAGTTGACCAGGTTGACCTGCTGCGCCACCGAGGTCTGCACCTGCAGGTTGCTCGCGTCGGTCGGCGCCGTGCCGACGTCCAGGCCGTTGTCAGTCAGCGTGCCGGTGTAGTTGATGAGCCGGTACAGGCCCGCGCCGAACTGGCCGCCGGCCGTCTGCGCCACGTTCAA
>NZ_JBDGIV010000009.1:0-112627 GCF_057657255.1 Variovorax sp. Soil_C_19
AAACAGCCGGTAAACATCCCCACGAACCACGTCGCCAGTACCAGCATCGGCGTCCAAGGCCGAAATTCAACAGCCTGTTAGGCCATCGGCGCAGCGCCCGCTTCAACGCTGCAGGATCTTCGACAGGAACTGCTGCGCCCGGTCCGACCGCGCCGCCGGGTTGCCGAAGAACTCCTCCTTCGGGCAGTCCTCCACGATGTGGCCCTGGTCCATGAAGATCACGCGGTGCGCGACCTTGCGCGCGAAGCCCATCTCGTGGGTGACGCACATCATCGTCATGCCCTCGCGCGCGAGCTCGACCATGACGTCGAGCACCTCGTTGACCATTTCCGGGTCGAGCGCCGAGGTGGGCTCGTCGAACAGCATCGCGACCGGGTTCATCGCAAGCGCGCGCGCAATGGCCACGCGCTGCTGCTGGCCGCCGGAGAGCTGGCCGGGGTATTTGTGCGCATGGGCGCGCATGCCGACGCGCTCGAGCAGCGCCATGGTGGCGGTGCGCGCCTCGCCGGCCGAGCGCTTCAGCACCTTCTGCTGCGCGATCGAGAGGTTCTCCTCGATCGACAGGTGCGGAAAGAGCTCGAAGTGCTGGAACACCATGCCCACGCGCGCGCGCAGCTTGTTGAGGTCGGTCTTGGGGTGGCCCACCGAGACGCCGTCGACGGTGATGCTGCCGCTCTGGAACGGCTCCAGCGCGTTGACGCATTTGATGAGCGTGGACTTGCCCGAGCCCGAAGGCCCGCAGACCACCACCACTTCGCCCTTGCGGACCTGGGTGGTGCAGTCGGTCAGCACCTGGAAGGCGCCGTAGTGCTTGTTGACGTGGCTGATGTCGATCATGGCGGGTTCCTGCGCAGTGCTTCAGCGCGCGAGCAGTTGATGGAGAACGTTGGCGACCACGCAGGTGGCGCGGCGCAGGTCGTCGAGCGGCACGCGCTCGTCGGCACGGTGGCCGTTGGCCTCGAGCAGCGACTCGGGGCCGGCGCCGTACATCACGGTCGGGATGCCGGCCTCGCTGTAGAGGCGCGCGTCGGTGTAGAGCGGCACGCCGATCGGCGTGACCGGCTTGCCCATCACCTCGCTGGCCTCGCGGCACACCAACGCGGCAAAAGCGTCGGCGCCAGGCGCGGGCGCGAACGGCCGCGCCAGCAGGATCTGGCGGATCTCCACCGAGATGCCGGGCAGGCCGCGGCAGGCGACCTCGATCACCTCACGCAGCGCGGCCTCGACGGCCTCGGGCGATTCCTCCGGAACGATGCGGCGGTCGATGCGCAGGCTCAGCTTGTCGGCCACCACGTTGGTGTTGATGCCGCCCTCGATCAGGCCGACCACCATCGTGGGATGGCCGATGCCGGGCGTGCGCGAGGGGTGTGCGGCGAGGCCGTCGCGGTAGCGGTAGAGCGCGGGCAGCAGCGTGGCCGCGGCTTCGATCGCGTCATGGCCGGTGTCGGGCCGCGCGGCATGCGCCGAGGTGCCGCGCAGCGTCACCTCGAGGTGCAGGCAGCCGTTGTGCGCCACCACCACGTGGTGCGAGAAGGCGGCCGACAGCACGTAGTCGGGCCGGCTCAGGCCTTTCGACAGGATCCAGCCGGGGCCGGTCATGCCGCCGGTTTCCTCGTCGTAGGTCAGGTGCAACTCGACCGCGCCGGCCAGCGCGGTGCCCGAGACGGCCAGAGGTGCGCTCCGCCAGCCTCGCGGAGCAGGCCTACGAACGGCTGCGCATGCTGATCCTCGACCGCCAGATCTCTCCGGGCAGCCCACTGCAGGAGGCCAGGCTGGCCGAAGACCTGCGCATTTCGCGCACGCCCATGCGCGAGGCGCTGGTGCGGCTCGCGGGCGAAGGCCTGCTGGTGCGGCGCGATGCGCGCTCGTATGCGGTGCGGGCGCTCGGCACCAAGGAGTACTTCGACTGCATGCGCGCACGCGAGGTGATCGATGCGAGGCCATCGCGCTTGCAGTCGGCAAGATCACCGACGCCGAGATCGAAACGCTCGAAGCCGAGATCCACGCACTGGGCGAGGGCGAGCACAGCGAGACGGAGCACTGGCATTTCGACGACCGCTTCCACCTGCTGATCGCCAACGCCAGCGGCAACGTGGTGTTTCCGCGGCTGGTGGAAGAGCTGCGGGTCAACGCGCGCCTGTTCCGGCTTCACAGCCCGCTGCACCGCCACAGCGAAAACCACGACGAGCACCGCGAGATCGTGGGCGCGCTGCGCACCCGCAACGCTGAAAGTGCCCGCACGGCCATGCGCGAGCACCTGCGCAGCCTCCAGGAAGACGTCCGGCGCGCGCTGATCGACTGAGCGGCGCCCAAGCGCCTACTTGCGCTTGAGCATCTGCGTCACTTCGTCGACGTTGGCCTGGATGCGCTGGCGCACAACCTCGAACGCGTCGGCCTGCGACTTGGCGGCGAGGCCGGCGAGTTCCTGGATGTCGTCCACCGCGCGCTGAAACGACTGCCGACCGAGCTCGTCGAGCTTGGCGAGATTCTCCTTCGCATCCTTGCCGGGCATGCCCTTGGCCGCGGTCTGCCATTCGCCGATGGCCTGCTTGATCATCTCGGTCTGCCGCTGCACCACCGTCTGCAGGCCCTGGAACGACTTCTCGTTGGCCTGCATCAGCGCCTGCAGGTCCTTGCGGCTGCTTTCCAGCACCTTGCCGGCACCGCCCGTGAGGTCGAGGTCCTGCAGGCGGTCGGCCATGGCCTTGAGGGGGTTGAACATCTCCGCGGCGCCGGGGGGCGTCTTCTTCGTGTCGGTGGCGCTTGCGTTGCTGCTCGCGGTGGTCTTGCGGGGGGCGGCTTTCCTGGCAGTGGCCATGGTGACATCTCCTGTTGCGTCGTGTGAGGAAGAGAGAGAAAGGCTTGGCCGCCCGGGCGGCGAAGTGCCGCCGCCACGATACGCCGGCTGCCCGTTTTTCTCAATGTGGGAAGTCCCGCCGATTGGCCCCGGAAGGCCTCACGCTTACAATCCCCGATTCCGAGGAGCGTTGCAGCGCCATCAGGCGTGAGGCTCGGACCACATCGCAACCACGCTCATCCGCTGTTCTCGCGGTGAGTCTTTTTTCCCCGAACGCAGTGGCATCTTTCAAACCAGCTTTGTTGGAGTTCTCATGAGCGCTGTTCTCAAGCCCACCCCCGTCTCCTCCGCCGACCAGGCAATCGCCGACCTCTCGCTCGCTGCCTGGGGCCGCAAGGAAATCAGGATCGCCGAAACCGAAATGCCCGGCCTGATGGCCATCCGCGAGGAGTTCTCGAAGGCGCAGCCGCTCAAGGGTGCGCGCATCACGGGCTCGCTGCACATGACGATCCAGACCGCGGTGCTGATCGAGACGCTGCAGGCGCTCGGTGCCGAGGTGCGCTGGGCCTCGTGCAACATCTTCTCGACGCAGGACCATGCCGCCGCCGCGATCGCCGCCGCAGGCACGCCGGTGTTCGCGATCAAGGGCGAGTCGCTGAAGGACTACTGGGACTACACCCACGCGATCTTCGACTTCGGTCCCAAGGGCTCGAAGGGCGAAGGCCCGAACATGATCCTCGACGACGGCGGCGACGCCACGCTGCTGATGCACCTGGGCCAGCGCGCCGAGAAGGATCTCGGCGTGCTCGCCAACCCGGGCAGCGAGGAAGAGCGCATCCTCTACGCGGCCATCAAGGCCAAGCTCGCGGTCGATGCGACCTGGTACACGCGCAAGTCGGCAGAGATCATCGGCGTGACCGAGGAAACCACCACCGGCGTGCACCGCCTCAACGAGATGAGCGCCAAGGGCACGCTGCTGTTCCGCGCCATCAACGTGAACGACTCGGTCACCAAGAGCAAGTTCGACAACCTGTACGGCTGCCGCGAGTCGCTGGTCGACGGCATCAAGCGCGCGACCGACGTGATGATCGCCGGCAAGGTCGCCTGCGTGGCCGGCTACGGCGACGTGGGCAAGGGCTCGGCCCAGGCACTGCGCGCGCTGAGCGCCCAGGTGTGGGTGACCGAGATCGACCCGATCAACGCCCTGCAAGCCGCGATGGAAGGCTACAAGGTCGTCACCATGGAATATGCCGCCGACAAGGCCGACATATTCGTGACGACCACGGGCAACAAGGACGTCATCACGCACGACACGATGGTGAAGATGAAGGACCAGGCCATCGTCTGCAACATCGGCCACTTCGACAACGAAATCGATGTCGCGTCGATCGAGAAGTACGAGTGGGAAGAGATCAAGCCGCAGGTCGACCACATCACCTTCCCCGACGGCAAGAAGATCATCCTCTTGGCCAAGGGCCGGCTCGTGAACCTGGGCTGCGGCACGGGCCACCCGAGCTTCGTGATGTCGTCGTCGTTCGCCAACCAGACCATCGCGCAGATCGAGCTCTTCACCAAGCCCGACGCCTACCAGGCCGGCAAGGTCTACGTGCTGCCCAAGCACCTCGACGAGAAGGTCGCGCGCCTGCACCTGAAGAAGGTCGGCGCCATGCTCACCGAGCTGACCGACGCGCAGGCCGCCTACATCGGCGTGGACAAGAACGGCCCCTACAAGCCGGACACGTACCGCTACTGATGCGCGCCGACCAGCTGCTGGTGGAACGCGGCCTTGCCGCCTCGCGCTCGCAGGCCGTGCGGCTCATTGCCGGCGGCATGCGCTGGCGCGATGCGGGCACGGCCGACGCATGGCGCACCGTCGTGAAGAACCGCGACGAGGTGCCGGAGTCCGCCGAGCTCGCGCTCGACGATGCGGCCGAGGCGCGCTACGTCTCGCGCGGCGGGCTCAAGCTCGAAGGCGCACTGGCCGTGAGCGGGGTGGACCCGGCCGGCCTGCTGTGCCTCGACGTCGGCCAGTCGACCGGCGGTTTTACCGACTGCCTGCTGCAGCGCGGCGCGGCCCGGGTGGTGGGCGTCGATGTCGGCCACGGGCAGCTGCATGCGAAGCTGCGCGAGGACGAGCGCGTGCTCGCCATCGAGGGTGTCAATGCGCGTGCGCTGTCGGCGGAGGACCTGCAGGACGAGGGCGAGGATGAGGAAGAGGGCGCCGCAGAGACCGACGCGCCAGCCGAACCGCGCTTCGACCTGATCGTCGGCGACCTGTCCTTCATCTCGCTCACGCTGGTGCTGCCGGCCGTGGTGCAGTTCCTGGCCGCAGACGGCCGCCTGCTGATGCTCGTCAAGCCGCAGTTCGAGCTGCAGCCCGGGCAGGTCGGCAAGGGCGGTATCGTGCGCGATCCGGCGATGTACGAGATCGTCGAGAAGCGCCTGCGCGACGCCTGCGAGGCGCTCGGCCTGCGCGTGGTGCAGTGGTTCGAGAGCCCGATCGCCGGTGGCGACGGCAACCGCGAGTTTTTCATCCATGCCGTCCCTGCGGACGGCGCCTGAGGGGACGCCTGTGCGCCTTCCGCTGAGTTTCGAATTCTTTCCGACCAAGACGCCCGAGGGCGCGGTCAAGCTGCGCGCGGTGCGCCAGCAGCTCTATGCGCGCAAGCCCGAGTTCTGCTCGGTGACCTACGGCGCCGGCGGCTCCACGCACCAGGGCACCTTCGGTGCGGTGCAGGAGATCCTGTCCGAAGGCGTCGACGCCGCCAGCCATTTCTCGTGCATCGGCGCCACGCGCGCCACCGTGCGCGAGCAGCTGGCCGAGCTCAAGGCCATGGGCGTCAAGCGCCTCGTGGCGCTGCGCGGCGACCTGCCGAGCGGCTACGGCGTCGGCGGCGAGTTCATGTACGCGAGCGACCTCGTGGCCTTCATCCGCGAGGAGACCGACCGCGACTTCCACATCGAGGTGGCCTGCTACCCCGAAGTGCATCCGCAGGCGCGCTCGCCCGAAGCCGACCTTCAAGCCTTCGCCGCCAAGGTGAAGGCCGGCGCCGATTCGGCGATCACGCAGTACTTCTTCAGCCCCGAGGCGTACTTCCGCTTCGTCGACGACGTGCGCAAGTTCGGTCTCGATACGCCGATCGTGCCCGGCATCATGCCGATCACCAGCTCGACGCAGCTCATGCGTTTTTCCGATGCCTGCGGCGCCGAGATCCCGCGCTGGATCCGCTTGCGGCTGCAAGGCTTCGGCGACGACACCGCATCGATCAAGGCCTTCGGCCTCGATGTGGTGACCGAACTCTGCGCGCGCCTGCGCGATGCCGGCGCGCCGGCGCTGCACTTCTACACGATGAACCAGTCGGCGGCGACGCTGGCCGTGCTGGAGCGCCTCGACTGATGGCGTGGGGCGTGCGATCGGGAAACCCGTTGCGCGTCGCGCTCGTCGCCGTGACCTGCGCGCTGGCCGGCTGCGCCATGCCGCCTGCGACAGAAGGCGCGGCAACGACGGGCGAAAAGAGTGAAAGCGAAGTCCGCCTGCTGCCGCTCCAGCGCAAGCTGTCGGTCCCGGCGGGCGCCGCGCCGCGCTCGAACGTGCCGTCGGTTCGGTACGACCTGGCGGTGTCCGAGATGGACGGGCCCGAGGACGACGGCGTGCCGGGCGACAGCGCGCCGCGCAAGATCTTCGAGCGCGGCGGAGCCTCGTGGTACGGCATTCAGTTCCATCGGCGCAAGACGGCCAGCGGCGAACTCTTCGACATGGGCGCCATGACGGCGGCGCACAAGACGCTGCCGTTCAACACCCGCGTCTGCGTGCGCAGCCTCGTCAATGGCAGCGAGGTGCTGGTGCGCATCACCGACCGCGGGCCCTTCACCCAGGGACGCATCATCGACCTGAGCCGCGCGGCCGCCGAGCGCATCGACCTGATCAGCCTCGGCATCAAGCAGGTGGCGCTGACCATCATCGACCAGGACGGCATGCGCTGCGGCGGCGAGTCGGTGGAGCCGGGGGAGACCACGATGGCGCAGGCGCCAGGAACCGATGCTGAAGCGCCGGCCAAGCCGGCGCGCCGCAAGGTGAGCGCGCAGAAACGCCGCCGCCCGTAAGGGGCTGCGAGCGGTGCCTCAGCCGCCCGCGTCGAGCGAGAACCCCGCGTTTCGGTCCTGCGCGAGCCGTTCCGCGAGCTGCGGCAGGGCAGCGGCCAGCTGCGGTTTCAGCGTGTACGGCGGGTTGATCAGGAACATGCCGCTGGCAGGCAGCCCAGGGCGTTGGGTCTCGCCCGTGGGCGTGACGCTCAGCTTGCTCGACTTGACCGTGAGCGTGGCGTGCAGCCACGGCTTGCCGGCCTTGGTTGCCAGGGTCTTGAGCCGGCGCGGCAGATCGTGCGCCTCGGGGCGCGGAATGATCGGATACCAGATCGCGTAAGTTCCCGTCGCGAAGCGCTTGAGCGCCTCGGCCGTGAAGTCGAGCACGCGACCGTAGTCGGTCTTCATCTCGTAGCTCGGGTCCATCAGCACCAGCGCGCGGCGCGACGGCGGCGGCAGGAACTTGGTGGCGCTGCCGAAGCCGTCTTCGGGCAGCACCGCGATCTGCCGGCCCGCCTCGAGCTGCGCGATGTTGGCGTCGAGCGTGCGGGCATCGGTCGGATGCAGTTCGAACAGCTTGAGCCGGTCGTGGTCGCGCAGCAGGTGCTGCACGATGAACGGCGAGCCGGGGTAGACGCGCGCGCCGCCCTTGGGGTTGAAGTCGTGGATCACGCCGAGGTAGCGCGCGATCGCATCGGCGAGCGGGGCTTCGGCCGCGGCGGCCGGCTTCTTTTTGGCCTCCGCCGCAGGCGCGGCCGCCGGCTTGTCGTTCGGCACCAGCCGCAGGATGCCTTCGGCCGCCTCGCCGCTGGTGCCGGCGTAGTCGCCGTCGAGCCGGTACAGGCCGGCGCCGGCATGGGTGTCGACCACGGTGAGCGCGGTCTCTTTCTCGAGCAGGTGCTCGAGCGTGGCAATCAGCACCGTGTGCTTGAGCACGTCGGCGTGGTTGCCGGCATGGAAGGCGTGGCGGTAACTGAACATGGGTCGATGGTAACGGCAAGGCGGTCGCAGGGCAGGTATTTGCCCGCATTGGCCGGTTCTTCGTATAATGGCAGGCTTCGCAGCGTTTCAGCAGTCCCGCGGCGAAGACGCATTCTCCGCTCTGCGGGCATTGTGCAACCCACCTAAGAGATTCCCATCAGAGGAACGCCGACCGTGGAAAAGGGCTCGCCAAACCCTCTTTTCAAGAGAAAACTCATGACCAAAACGTTCAGCGCCAAGCCCGCTGACGTGACGCACGAGTGGTTTGTGATTGACGCGACCGACAAGGTCCTCGGACGAGTAGCCAGCGAAGTTGCTCTCCGTTTGCGCGGCAAACACAAGGCCATTTACACGCCTCACGTCGATACCGGTGACTTCATCGTCATCATCAACGCCGCGCAACTGCGCGTCACCGGCGCCAAGTCCATCGACAAGGTGTACTACCGTCACTCGGGCTACCCGGGCGGCATCAGTGCCACCAACTTCCGCGACATGCAATCCAAATTCCCGGGCCGCGCCCTGGAAAAGGCCGTCAAGGGCATGCTGCCCAAGGGTCCGCTTGGCTACGCGATGATCAAGAAACTCAAGGTGTACGGTGGTGCAGAGCACCCGCATACCGCCCAACAGCCCAAAGTGCTGGAACTGTAAGGAGCCTTGAGAATGATTGGTGAATGGAACAATGGCACCGGCCGTCGCAAATCGAGCGTCGCCCGTGTGTTTCTGAAGAAGGGCACCGGCAAGATCACGGTCAACGGCAAGGACATCCAAGAGTTCTTCGGCCGCGAAACCTCGATCATGATTGCCAAGCAGCCCCTGGTGCTGACCAACAACACCGAAGCGTTCGACGTCATGGTCAACGTGGCGGGCGGCGGCGAATCGGGCCAGGCCGGCGCCACGCGCCACGGCATCACCCGTGCGCTGATCGACTACGACGCAAGCCTCAAGCCGGTGCTGAGCCAGGCCGGCTACGTCACGCGCGATGCACGTGAAGTCGAGCGTAAGAAGGTCGGCCTGCACTCTGCACGCCGCCGCAAGCAGTTCAGCAAGCGCTGATTCTGTTCGCTGCGAACAAGAACGAGCCGCCTCCGGGCGGCTTTTCTTTTTCTACCGCGCCTTGGTCCGGCGGCGTTCGACCCCACTTCCAATGGGTGCTCGGTGCCGCCGTCCACCCAGGAATGCGGCATTGCAGTAGCATTGGTTCATTGGCCGCATGTACGGCCCCCAAGGAGTTACCCCCATGAGCGCTGTTGCCGAAAACATCCAGACCCAAATGCCCGAGCCGATCGTCTTCACCGACAGCGCGGCCGCCAAGGTGGCCGACCTGATCGCCGAAGAGGGCAATCCCGAGCTCAAGCTGCGCGTGTTCGTGCAGGGTGGAGGCTGCTCGGGCTTCCAGTACGGTTTCACCTTCGATGAAATCACCAACGAAGACGACACGACCATGACCAAGAACGGCGTGTCGCTGTTGATCGACGCCATGAGCTACCAGTACCTGCTCGGCGCCGAGATCGACTACAAGGAAGACCTGCAGGGCGCCCAGTTCGTGATCAAGAATCCGAACGCCACCAGCACCTGCGGCTGCGGCTCGAGTTTCTCGGCCTGATCGGCCTTCCGCCGCCTTTCGAAGCCGCCTTCGGGCGGCTTTTTGCTGCGCGGCCTGTGTCAGGCCGGGGCTGAGTGCCCGCGCGGCTCAGGCCGCCGGATAGACCGCGCCGAGCACGCGCGGGCCGCGCGCGCCGGTCACGCTCGCCAGGTTGCCGGGCTCCCGCCGCAGCGTGCAGCGCGCGAGCCAGGCGAAAGCCGCGGCTTCGACCTGCAGCGGCGGCAGGCCGTGCGCGGCGGAGGTGTCGATCGTCACCGCCGGCAGCAGGCCGCGCAGCCGTGCCAGCAGATGATCGTTCAACGCGCCGCCGCCGCAGACGATCAGCAATCTGGTGCCACTGGCGTGGCGAAGCAGGTCGGCGGCGCAGGCGCTCGCGGTGAACGCCGCGAGCGTGGCCTGCACGTCGGCCGGGGCAGCGTCCGCGGCGGCATCGCCGAGGGCCGCGGCGAGCCAGGTGGGGTTGAACAGGTCGCGACCGGTGCTCTTGGGCGGCGGCTTGGCGAAATAAGGGTCCGTTTGCAGGCGTGCGAGCAAGTCCGGCAGCAGCCGTCCGCTCGCCGCCCAGTGGCCGGCGCGATCGAAAGCCTCGCCTGTATGGCGCTGGCACCAGTGGTCCATCAGGGCATTGCCGGGGCCGCAATCGAAGCCGAGCACCGCAGGGCCGGCCGCTGCCGCACGGCTCGCCGGCAGCAGGCTCAGGTTCGAGATGCCGCCGATGTTGAGCACCGCGACCGCTTCGTCGGCGCGACCGAACAGCGCGCGGTGGAACGCCGGCACAAGGGGCGCGCCTTGCCCGCCGGCCGCGAGGTCGCGGCTGCGAAAGTCCGCGACCACGTCGATGCCGGTCAGCTCGGCCAGAAGCGAGGGGTTGTTGATCTGCAGCGTGTAGCCTACGCCGTCGAACTCGGTCGGCCGGTGACGCACGGTCTGTCCGTGGGCACCGACAGCAACGACGGCGCTGGCGGGCGTTGCGCTGTCCGCGAGCAGCCGGTCGACGACTTCGGCGTAAATGCGCGCCAGGCCGCTGCCGGCGAGCGCGGCGCGATGGAGTTCGTTGTCACCGGGGGTGTTGAGCGCCATCAGTTCGGCGCGCAGGTCGGCAGGAAAAGAAGCCGTGGCGTAGGCCTGCACGGCCATGCCTGCGTTCGAGAAGTCCGCCAGGACGCCGTCGACCCCGTCGAGCGACGTGCCCGACATCAGGCCGATGAACAGTTCGGCGGGCATGTCTCGCGGTGAGGCTTCGGCAGTGCGAGGCGCCGCAGCCTTGGCGCCGGCGTTCAGTCGGCGCTGGCCTGGACGACCGAGAACGCGGCGGCCAGTTCGGTGCGGGCACCGACGGCCACGCGCTCGAATGCCGGACGCATGGCGGCGGTGATCGGCGCGCCGCCTTCCTGGGCGATCGACGCGGGGTTCTGGTATTCGCCGTTCACGCGGAACTCGAAATGCAGATGGGGGCCCGTCGCCCAGCCGGTGGAGCCCACGGCGCCGATCTTCTGGCCCTGGCTGATGCTCTCGCCGGTCTTGACCTCGATCCGGCTCAGGTGGGCGTAGGCCGTCTGCTGGTTGTTGCGGTGCTTGATGATGACGATGTTGCCGTAGCCGCTCTGCGTGCCCGCGAAATCGACCGTGCCGTCGCCGACGCTGCGCACCGCGGTGCCGGTCGGGGCGGCGTAGTCGACGCCGTTGTGCTGGCGCCAGCTGTTCAGGATCGGATGCATGCGCATCGCAAAGCCGCTCGACACCCGCGTGAACTCGACCGGCGAGCTCAGGTAGGCCTTGCGCAGGCTGTCGCCGTTCGGGCGGTAGTAGCTGCCCTTCTGACCCGGGGGCTGGAACCAGACGGCCTGGTGGACCTTGCCGTTGTTCTCGAACTCGGCCGAGAGCACGCGGCCGCTGCGCAGCGCCTGACCGTCGGCTTCGAAGGTCTCGTAGACCACGGCAAAGCGGTCGCCCTTGCGCAGCGCGCGCACGTCGACGTCGCCCGCGAAGATGTCGGCCAGCTGGCTTGCCACGTTATCGGGAATGCGCGCATCGTCGGTGGCCGCGAACAGCGAGGTGCGGATCGTGCCGCTCGCGAGGCGCGAGCCCGGGGTCAGCTCGTCGTTTTCGGTGAGCGCGACGAAGCCGGAGGGCGTGCGCTCGATGACGAAGCGCTTGAAGCTGCCGTCACCATCGGGAATCCAGCGCGCGCTGAGCTTCTGGAGCTGGTTTTCCTGCGTGGCCTCGGCCGTGACGGTGCGTCCGGCGCGGGCGAAGAGGGCCTTGCGCGCATCGCCGCTGCTGCGAACGAACGCGGCGGCGGCCGGGTCGGAAATGCCCAGCCGCTTCAGCAGCGCCTCGGCCGTGTCGCTCGAGCGTGTGACGTCGGTGCGAAACAGCGTGAAGCTGAAGCTCTCGAGCGACTCGCTCTGTTCCGCGAAGGACAGGGGCGAGACCGCCTCGAGCACTTGCTGCACGGGAAGGTCGGATGCGTCGGGGCCGAGGGAGGCCACCGCCAGGGTTCCGGCGCTCAGCAAAGCCGCCGCAATGGCCGCGGTGATCTGCTTGGGGTAGGTCCGGAACGTATAGGCCACGCGAGAAGCCAGGAGCTCCTCGGCGGCAAGAATGCCTTTGATCAAACTGTGAATTCCAGCTCAGGTTCTGCAAATCCGTGCTGCAGAAGCCCAGGGCGGACAGGGCGGCAGGACGGTGCGGAAAGCAGCGCCGCTTAGAATTCGGCGCTTGTAAGTCGGGCTGAGTATAGCTTCGGCGGCCAGAAAACCAGCGAAAAAAGCCTATGAAAGCCGAATCTGTTACATCCGCCGACCTCTCTGATGGTGTAAGACGAGCGCTCGAAATCTCCCTCCGGGGCGCTGACGAGTTGTTGCCGCAAGACGAGTGGGTGCGCAAGCTGCAGCGCTCGGAGGCCACGGGGACCCCGCTGCGCATCAAGCTGGGCATGGACCCGACCGCGCCGGACATCCACGTCGGCCACACGGTGGTGCTCAACAAGATGCGCCAGCTCCAGGACCTGGGCCATCGGGTGATCTTCCTGATCGGGGATTTCACGACCACCATCGGTGACCCGTCCGGCCGCAACAGCACGCGGCCCCCGCTGACCCGAGAGCAGATCGAGGCCAACGCCCAGACCTACTACAAGCAGGCCAGCCTGGTCCTGGACCCCGAGAAGACCGAGATCCGCTACAACTCCGAATGGAGCGACCCGCTCGGCGCCCGCGGCATGATCCAGCTCGCGGCCAAGTACACCGTGGCGCGCATGATGGAGCGCGACGACTTCAACAAGCGCTTCAAGGCTGGCCAGTCGATCTCGGTGCACGAGTTCCTCTACCCGCTGATGCAGGGCTACGACTCGGTGGCGCTGAAGAGCGACCTCGAGCTCGGTGGCACCGACCAGAAATTCAACCTGCTGGTCGGCAGGCATCTCCAGCAGGAATACGGCCAGGAGCCGCAGTGCATACTTACTATGCCGCTGCTGGAGGGGCTCGATGGCGTCGAGAAGATGTCCAAGAGCAAGAACAACTACATCGGTATCAGCGAAGACGCCAACACCATGTTCGCCAAGGTGCTGTCGATCTCCGACGACTTGATGTGGCGTTGGTACCTGCTGCTGAGCTTCCAGTCGCTTGCGCAGATCGAGGCGCTCAAGGCCGAGGTCGCGGCCGGGCGCAATCCCAAGGACGCCAAGGTGGCGCTGGCCAAGGAAATCACCACGCGCTTCCACAGCGCGGCGGCAGCCGACGCGGCGGAACAGGATTTCATCAACCGCAGCAAGGGCGGTGTGCCCGACGACATTCCCGAGGTGGCCCTTTCGGGCGCGCCGCTCGGCATTGCGCAACTGCTCAAGCAGGCGGGGCTCGCGCCTTCGACCTCTGAAGGCAACCGGCTGGTCGACGGGGGCGGCGTGCGGGTCGATTCGGTGGTGGTCAGCGACAAGGCGCTGAAGCTGCCCGCAGGCAGCTACGTCGTGCAGGTCGGCAAGCGCAAGTTCGCGCGGGTGACCCTCTCCTAACGAACCTCGATCGTCACGCGCCGGTTGCGTAGTTCGTGCGTCTCGTCGGGCGTGGGAACGGCGAGCTGCCGTTCACCGCGGCCCACGGCCTCGATGCGCGCGGGCGGAAACTGCCTTTCGATGAAGAGCTGCGCCACTTCCTGGGCACGGCGCCGGGAGAGCAGGTCGTTCTGTTCGAGCGGCCCGGTGGTGTCGGTGTGCCCGGTCACCACGATATCGCTTCCGCTGCGGGTCTGGGCCGCGATCAGCGCTTGGTTGATGACGTGCTGCGAGTCGGCCGTGAGCGTGGTGCCCCCGAGCTCGAAGTACACCGTGTAGTGCTGCGCCGGGGGTGGCCGCATCTCGAAGAGCGGCTTGTACTGGGCCTGCACCTTGGCGGGGTCGGCCTGATCGACAGCCACGGCGCCCGAGGCGCCGCCCGAAGCGGTTGCGCGCTGGTAGGGCTCGGAAAGAACCTGCTCTGCGTCCTTCATGCGCACCACGACGGCCGAAGGCTGGCCGTTCGCCTGGGGCAGCAGCAGCACCCGGGTCTGCGGCGTCGAACACCCCACGATCAGCACGGTGGCCGTCAGCAGGAAAGAAAGGACGACGTTGCGCGCGCCGAACCGCATCATTGCTGGGCGTCGGTCTGCACGATGAAGTCGGTCCCGCGAATCCCGATGGTCGCGGTCTGCGTCTCGACCCGGACCGCTTCGGGGTTCCGCTTGCCGATCAGGCCGGTGATCATTCGCATGGAGCCGCGCAGCAGCGAGACGAGCATGCCGCCTTCGTGCGTGGTGGCGTTGAAATGGAACTCCTTCAGGTCGAGCCGGGACGAGGGGCCGACCACCAGCGTCGTGTCGTCACGCAGCACGACCGAAGCAGAAGAAGCGGGTCCGGTCACGATCCGGTCCACCGGCGCGAGCGCATCGCCTGCGCTGGCCGCACGGGTTGCGCCACCGGGGCCGAGCAACTGAACGTCGCCGCGCACCGATTTCACGAAGCCTGCCTGCACCTCCGGGCGGGGGACGGCCGCAGGTGACGGGGCCTGCGCTTGCGACACTGCGGCGATTCCCCACATGGCCAGGGCCCCCAGGGCGTTCACGATTTTGTTCATATCCGCTTCCTGTCGTCGGTTGTTCTTTTGATTTCAGAATGTTAAGCGCATCCACCCCAGGGCGCGGTGCCATCCATCCATAATCCGACGCCGGCTGGCGATCTTTTCCCGCATTTCGTTGATCTTTGTGGCTTCGCTCACTCCCGCCTCCGCATGAACCTCGCCCCGACGACCCTGCTGCGTGTTTCCATCGCCGTGGCGCTGGCCACGATCCTGCTGAAGGGGATGGCGGGGTACCTGACGAACTCGATGGGCCTGATCTCGGACGCCATGGAGTCGTTCGTCAATCTCGCCAGCGCGATGTTCGCCCTGGCGATGGTGACGGTCGCCGCTCGGCCGGCCGATGAAGACCATCCCTACGGGCACCACAAGGCCGAGTACTTCTCGTCGGGATTCGAGGGCATCCTGATCGTCGGCGCGGCGGCCGCGATCCTCTGGGTCTCGGTGGAGCGGCTGCTTTCACCGCAGCCGCTCGAGCAATTGGGATGGGGCCTGGCGCTGTCGGTGCTCAGCTCGTTCTTCAACGCGGCGCTGGCGTTTGCACTGTTCCGCGCGGCGCGCACCCCCCGGTCGATTGCGCTCGAAGCCGATGCGCGGCACCTGATGACCGACGTGTGGACCTCCGCCGCGGTGCTGATCGGCCTCGTCGCGGTGCATTTCAGCGGCTGGCTCTGGCTCGATCCGCTGTTGGCGATCGGCGTGGCGCTCAACATCGTGCGCGAAGGCGTCAAGCTGGTGTGGCGATCGTCGCAGGGGCTGATGGACGAGGCGCTGGACGCCGACACCATCGCCACGCTGCAGGCCACGCTCGGCGGGTTCGCCGCACGCCAGCCCGAAGGCGCACGCATGCGCTTCGACGACATGGTGACGCGCCAGGCAGGTCAGCGCCGCTTTGCCGACCTGCACATGCATGTGCCCGGCGAGTGGACGCTGCAGCATGCCGCGGCCATGCGCGACCAGCTCGAGCAGGCGCTGATGGATGCCGTGCCGGGCCTGCGCGTGACCATCCAGCTGCTGCCGCTCGGCATGGAGGCGCGCGCCAACCGACTCGAGGAGAAGAACGCATGAAGGTTGTGGTCCAGCGCGTGGCGCGCGCACGCGTGGAAGTCGGCGGCGAGGTCGTGGGTGCAATCGATGCCGGCCTGCTCGTGCTGCTGTGTGCCGAGCGCGGCGACGGCGAGGCGCAGGCCGACCGGCTGCTTGCCAAGCTGCTGAAACTGCGCATCTTCTCCGACGAGGCCGGCAAGATGAACCGCAGCGTCCAGGACATCGGCGGCGGCCTGCTCGTGGTGAGCCAGTTCACGCTGGCGGCCGACGTGAGCGGCGGCAACCGCCCCAGCTTCACCCAGGCGGCGGCGCCCGACGAGGGCCGGCGGCTCTATGCGTACTTCGTGGCCCAGGCCCGCGCGGCGCATCCGGTGGTGGCCACGGGCGAATTCGGCGCCGACATGCAGGTGCACCTGGTCAACGACGGACCGGTGACGATCCCGATCCAGATGAACTGAGGCGCCGGCCGGGCCGGTGTCAGGCGGGTTCCGGTGCGCGCCGCAGCGCCGCTTCCCAGAGCACCTTGGGGAATTCGTAGCGCATGACGGTGCGCTCCTCGAGCCCAATCCATTCCCATCCCGAGGCGAACATCCGTTCCACGGCGTCGCGATCGAAGAAGCGCTTGTCCCAGCCGTCGACGCGCAGGAAATGCGGGTCTTGCGGGTCGATGCGTGGATGGTCGCCGCCGGCGCCATGGTGCACGTCCTGCACCGAATTCAGGCGACACAGCAGCAGCCCGCCCGGCCTGAGTACCTGGCGGATGCGCGCGGCGAGCGCGAGCGTCTCGGGCCAGCTGAAATAGTGCAGCGACAGGCTTGCGAGCACGGCACCGACCTCGCCCGGGGCGCGTTCGCCTACGGGGAAGGGCGCGCGCAGGTCCTGCAGATGGAAAGCCGCGCCGGCCGGCACGCGTTCGCGCGCCTGGTCGATCTGCGTGGGCAGCAGTTCGATCGCCACCACGGGCAGTCCGGCCGCCGCCAGCACCTCGGTGTCGCGCCCGGTGCCGCAGCCGAGTTCGAGCACGGGCGCGCCGCCCGCGGCCTGCACGCTCGTCTGCAGCAGCGGCAGCCAGCGCGGCAGCCAGTCGTCGGGCGTGCCCTGCAGCATGCTCAGCGCCCGCCGCGGTAGGGATTGCGGATGCCCAGCCCCGCGAGGATCTCGATCTCGCGTGCTTCCATGGCCTCGGCATCGGCCTCGCCGGTCTCGTGGTCCCAGCCTTGCGCATGCAGCGTGCCGTGCACGAGCAGGTGCGCATAGTGCGCGGCGAGCGTCTTGCGTTCGGCCTTCGCCTCGGCGGCGACCACCGGCGCGCACAGCACCAGATCGGCCATCACCAGGGGGCGCTGGGTGTAGTCGAAGGTCAGCACGTTGGTGGCGTAGTCCTTGCCGCGAAACTCGCGGTTCAGGCGCTGGCCCTCGTCGGCATCGACGACGCGGACCGTGATCTCGCCGTCGGTCTCGAGCGCGTGTCGGATCCAGCGTGTCACCGCATGGCGCGGCAATGCGGCGCGGTGCCGTTCGACACCCTGGAAGCGGCCGAACTGCAGTGACAGCGACAGTGCGGGAAGCGCCATGTCAGCCGCCCGCGCGCTTGCGCTGGCCGTCGTAGGCGTCGACGATCTTGGCCACCAGCGGATGCCGTACCACGTCGACGCTCGTGAAATGCGTGATCGCGATGCCGTTGACGCGCTTGAGCACGCGCTCGGCGTCGATCAGGCCGCTCAGCTGTTGCTTGGGCAGGTCGATCTGGCTCACGTCGCCCGTGACCACGGCCTTGGCGCCGAAGCCGATGCGGGTCAGGAACATCTTCATCTGCTCGGGCGTGGTGTTCTGCGCCTCGTCGAGGATCACGAAGGCGTTGTTGAGCGTGCGCCCGCGCATGAAGGCCAGCGGCGCGATCTCGAGCGCGTTGCGCTCGAAGGCCTTCTGCACCTTCTCGAAGCCCATCAGGTCGTAGAGCGCGTCGTACAGCGGGCGCAGGTAGGGATCGACCTTCTGCGTCAGGTCGCCGGGCAGGAAGCCGAGCCGCTCGCCGGCCTCCACCGCCGGGCGCGTGAGCACGATGCGCTGTACCGCGGCGCGCTCCAGCGCATCGACTGCGCAGGCCACCGCGAGGTAGGTCTTGCCGGTGCCGGCCGGACCGATGCCGAAGGTGATGTCGTGCTTGGCGATGTTGTCGAGGTACAGCGCCTGCGTGGGCGTGCGTGCGCGCAGGTCGGTACGCCGGGTCACGAGCATCGCCGCGTCTTCGTTGCCACCCGTCATCGAGCCGTCGCCGGCCAGCGTGAGCTGCACCACGGCGGGGTCGATCGGGCGCTGGGCGATCTCGTAGAGCGCCTGCAGCACGTCCATCGCACGCTGCGCGGCCGCCTTGGGGCCGTCGATCTTGAACTGCTCGTGGCGGTGCGCGATCTTCACGCCCAAGGCTTCCTCGATGCGGCGCAGGTGCGCGTCGAGCGGGCCGCAGAGGTGGCCGAGGCGCGTGTTGTTGGGCGGGGAGAAGGTGTGTCGCAGAATCACGCCGGACATTTCAAGGAAAAAGGGCTCCCATGATAGGCAAACTCACCGGCATCCTGGCGGAGCGTAATCCGCCCCAGGTGGTCGTGGACTGCAACGGCGTCGGCTACGAGGTCGACGTGCCGATGAGCACGTTCTACAACCTGCCGAACGTCGGCACGAAGGTGTCGCTGCTCACGCATTTCGTGGTGCGCGAGGACGCGCAGATTCTCTACGGTTTCGGCAGCGCCGAGGAGCGTGCGGCGTTTCGGCAACTCATCAAGATCACGGGCGTGGGCCCGCGCACCGCGCTCGGCGTGCTCTCCGGCATGAGCGTGGGCGAGCTGTCGCAGGCCATCACCACGCAGGAGCTCGGCCGGCTCGTGAAGATCCCGGGCATCGGCAAGAAGACCGCCGAGCGGCTGCTGCTCGAGCTCAAGGGCAAGCTCGGCGCCGACATCGGCCTGCCGGCCCACGCGGCGAGCGATGCGCAGGCCGACATCCTGCAGGCGCTGATCGCGCTCGGCTACAGCGACAAGGAGGCGGCGCTGGCGCTCAAGGCGCTGCCCAAGGACGCGAGCGTGAGCGAAGGCATCAAGCTCGCGCTGAAGGCGCTTGCCAAATAGGCTTTGAAGCCTTCAAGGCACCCACCAGTAGCGCAGCGCATGAAAGTACACCGGCGCCGCGAAGATCACCGAATCGAGCCGGTCGAGCATGCCGCCATGGCCCTCGATCATCGATCCCCAGTCCTTCACGCCGCGGTCGCGCTTGATGGCCGACATGACCAGGCCGCCGAAGAAGCCCATGAGGCAGACGATCAGCGCCATCAGCGCCGCCTGCCAGGGATTGAACGGCGTGGCCCACGAGAGCGCGGCGCCGAGCGCGGTGGCGCTCGCGACGCCGCCGACCAGGCCCTCCCAGGTCTTGGACGGCGACAACTCGGGCGCGACCTTGCGCTTGCCGAAGAGCTTGCCCCACACGTACTGCAGCACGTCGCTGCCCTGCACCACGATCACGAGGAAGGCGATCAAGAGCAGGTTGCGGCCCTCGAAGCCCGGAATCTGCAACGTGAGCAGCGCGGGCACGTGGCTGATGCAGAACACGCACACCATCAGGCCCCACTGGATCTTCGAGGTGCGTTCGAGAAAGCGCTGCGTGTCGCCGCCCACCGCAGCGAGGATCGGCAGCACCAGGAAGGCATACACCGGAATGAAGATCGAATAGAGGCCGTACCACTCGATCCACACCAGGAAATACTGCACCGGCAGGCCGATGTAGAACGCCGCCGCGATCGCATGGTGGTCGCCGCGGCGCGTGTAGGCCAGGCTGATGAACTCGCGCAGCGCATAGAACGAGATCAGGTAGAACAACACGATCACGCCGCCCTTGCCGAAGGCGAACGCCAGCCCGATCGCCGCGACCATCACCCACCAGGCGTTGACGCGCGCATTGAGGTTGTCGATCACCGAATGGGGCTGGCCGTGCGCCACGCGCCATTTCAGCGCGGCGCCGATGGCCGAGGCAAGCAGCAGCACGCCGAGCACGCCGCCGAAGAGTTGCATCGTGGTCTGCGCGAAGGGCGGGAGGTCGATCATGCGGCGCTCCCGGTGGCGTTTTCCGTGGTGCTGCTGTCGGTCCGGTCGTATTCGGGCTGCAGGTCGAGCATCGCGGCGCGGGCGCGCGTGAGAAAGCTCGCCTTGTCCTCGTCCTCGCCCAGCACGAGGGGTGCACCGTAGCGCACGGTGCAGGCCAGCGGGATCGGCACCAGCGTGCCCTTGGGCAACACGCGCTTCAGGTTCTCGATCCAGACCGGCACGAGCCGCACATCGGGGCAGGCGCGCGCCAGGTGGTAGAGGCCGCTCTTGAGCGGCAGCAGGATCTCGTCGCCGGTGTTGCGCGTGCCCTCGGGAAACATGATGAGCGAATCGCCGGCATCGAGCGCGGCCTTCATCTGCTCGACCGGGTTCTCGCCCTGGCCCGTGCCGTCGCGCCGGATCATCAGCGCGTTGAACACGTCGCGGCCGATGAACTGCCGCAGCTTCGAGGCCATCCAGTAGTCGAGGCCCGCCACCGGCCGCGTGAGCGCGCGCAGGTCCGGCGGCAGCGTTGCCCACAGCAGCACGAAGTCGCCGTGGCTCGTGTGGTTGGCGAAGTAGAGCGTCTGCTCGGCCCTGGGGCTCGTGCCCGACCAGATCGCGCGCACGCCGGTCAAGAGGCCCGCCGCGCCGATGATCAGCTTGCCGGCCACCAGCGCGAGCGCGCGGCGCACGATGCCGCCCGCGGAGGAAGAAGGGGAGGGGATTGCGTCGTCGTTCAAGTGAAGTCCTGTGTCAGGAGGGCGAGCAGGAACAGCGCGCTCTGGCAGGCCACCACGATGGCGTGGCGCTGCAGCAGCTGGCGGGTGCCCAGCACGCGGTCGCCCAGCGGCCGCGCGGTGGTGGTAGCGCTGGCGGTGCGCAGGCCAAGCCGGTCGAGGGCCTGGTCGAGCGCGTCGAGCGATGCGATGGCGCCGCGCGCGAGGTCGTCGAACAGCGCACGGTCGAGCCGCAGCCGGAACGCGAAATAACGCTCGAGCGCGCCGAGGATCGCCACGGCCCCGAAGGCCAAGCCCGGCGTGGCAGGCAGCGAGCGCAGCGTGAGCGCGAGCACCAGGGCCGAGATCGCGGTCAGTGCAAAACCCCATGCCGCGAGCACGCCGCCCGCGCGCAGCAGGCCCGCGAGCGCGCTGCAGGTGGCGCGGTCGGCGTCATTCATGGGGCGGTGCGCCCGGGGCGGTGAGGGTGACGGGCGCCGCGTCGAGCGGCGCGAGCGCCACGAACCAGGCCGGCCGCAGCACGATCTGCGGCCGCGCGCGGCGCACCGCGGCCTCGGCCTGCGCCATGCCGCCCGCGTCGCCATGGCCGCCGAGCCAGGCGATCACCGCGGCCGCGCTGCGCGAAAAGCCGAGGGCGCAGCAGACCCACACCGGTGCGCCCGGCTCCGCACGCCGCTGCCCCTCGATGACGGCCGCCGCACGCCGCAGCCGCGCCGTGGGCGGCGCGACGAGGTCGAGCATCGGCACGCAGCGCGCATGCGGCAGCGCCGGTGGCAGTTGCAGCTCGGCGCACAGGCTCACGAGCCGCGGGCGGCCGGCGGCTTCCCATTCGTCCGGCGATGGCACGCGGCCCAGCCAGAGTCCCGGCACCACCTCCGCCGCGGCGGGCAGCCTGCGCGTCCAGAGCCAGGCGTTGACGGCCGCGCCGAGCCGGTAGGGCGCGAACAGCCAGCGTGCGGCCCAGCCCATGCGCCCACGGCCGTCGATCTGGAACCCGCGCGCGCCGAACCCGGCGTAGTTGAGCGCCACCAGCGCGAGCGAAGCAGCCGGCCACGCCAGCCACAGCCCGAAGCCGCCGAGCCACAGTGCCAGCACCAGGCACGCCAGTGCGCCCGCGGCATAGAAGCCCGCGAGCTTCCAGCGCTGCGGATCGCGTGCGAGGCGCCAGGCGCGCGGCATCGACACCGTGCGCGAAAGCGGCCACAGCCAGATGCAGAACAGGCCGAGCAGCGCGCCCGTCGGAATGTCGATGAAGTGGTGCTGCCAGGTGGTCAGCACCGAGGCACAGATCGCGAAGGCCCAAAGATGCAGCACCCACCGCGCCCACGTCGCGCGCACGAACTGGCGGTACCAGTCCCAGAGGATCACCGCCAGCGCAATGTGCAGCGACGGCGCCTGGTTGTAGGGCTGGTCGAAGCCGCGCAGCGCCTCGAACAGGAAGGCCGGTGCGCCCGCTACCGCGGGCTGCCCGAAGCTGAAGTGCAGCGGCCAGAGCACGAAGCAGCTGCAGGCCACGAGCGTGGCCGTGAGGAGCCGGGCGCCATGGCGGTCGAGCGTGTGGCGGTCGCGCGCGAGAAACAGCGAGAGCGCGTAGAAGACGTTGATGGTCCAGTACGGAAAGATCGTCCAGGGCCAGAACGGCACCTGCCGCTCCCAGTCGAAGACCACCGACGGCACCTGGGCGCGCGTGGTGGCCCACCAGTTCGCAAGGCCGTAGGTCAGGTAGAACAGCGGCCCCAGCACCGCAAGCCATGCGGCGGCCCGCTTCCACGGTCTTGCGGCGAACCAGGCGCGCATGGCGGGTTCAGTGGCCGGTGCGCACCGCGAGCGAGACGGTGAAGATGCCCCACTCGTCCACGCGCTGGTCGATCTTGCGGAAGCCCGCTTCTTCTACCAGCTGGTCCATCTCGGCCTGCGTGCGGCGGCGCATTACCCAGGCCTCGCCCTGGCGATGGCTCGTGAGCGCGCGCGCGATCATCTCGAGCTGCGGATGCCAGGGTTGTCCGGTGTAGACGAGGTAGCCGCCGTCTTCCACCGCATCGCCCACGCCCGCGAGCGAGCGCTGCACCATCTCGTTGTCGGGAAAGAGCTCGTACAGGCCCGACACCACCGCCAGCGTCGGCCGCGGCACCACGCTCGCGAGGCTCAGGCGGTCGAAGGCGTCGGCCTGCACGAACTGCGCAACGTCCTCCAGCCCCTTCTCGGCGATCAGCGCGCGGCCGTCGCGTACGTTGATTTCGCTGTAGTCGCGCAGCAGGACCGACGCGGCCTTGATCGGGCTCGCCACCACCGCGTCGAGCACGTAGCGGCCGTGGCCCGCGGCGATGTCCATCAGGCGCACCTCGCGGTGCATCTCGGCCAGCCGCTCCATCGCGATGCGCAGCAGCTCCTCGACGTGGACCTTACGCTGGCGGATGCCGCGCCAGCCGATGGCGTCGAGGTAGTTGCGGTCGATCGTGCGGCCCAGCGCGCCCTTGCCGCGCGCCTGGTTGCGGTAGACGTAGTCGAGCGTGCTGCCCGAGTCGAAGCCGGTGTCGTGGCCGAGCCGCACGCCATCGGACACCTTGCCGCCAAAGCGCAGTCCCGCGCGCGTGAGCGACCAGTACAGCCCGCGCGGCGAGAGCGGCGGCAGCGGCTCGGCGAGCGCGCGCGACTCGTCGGCGGTCGGGCCGGCGAGGTGCGCGGCGCGCAGGTCGACCGGCGCCGGCGCCTCGTCGAACAGCTGCAGCACGAACGCGCGGATCGCCTGCACCGCCGGCGCGCGGTCGCGCTCGCCGAGCGTGTCGTGAAAGAAGCCCGGCAGTTCCAGCTTGCTCTTGACCGCGCTGCCCAGCCGCTCGAAGAAGCGGTGCTGCGGTTGGTGGTGCACCACCCAGTCGGCGCCCGAGATCAGCAGCTGCACCGGCTGCGTGATCGCCTGCGCGTCGGCCACCACGCGATCGGCCGCCTCGTACAGCCCGAGCAGGATGTTGACCGCGATGGGCCTGGAGATGAGCGGATCGTTCTCGTAGCTCGCGATGCGCTCCGGGTCGTGCGTGAGGAACTTCGCCTTCACGTAGCTGTTGACGAAGAACAGCCCGCGCAGCTTGTGCATCAGCGCCAGCCCGGGCCGCGCGAACGGCACGTAGAGCTTGACCTTGAAGGCCGGCGAGGCCAGCGTGAGCCCGCGCACCCTGGGCGCGTAGTCGTGGGCCCAGGTGGCGACGAGCACCGCGCCCACGCTCTGCGCCACCACATGGATGTCGGCCTCGGCCACGCCGTGCGACCGTCCGATGTGCTGGACGAAGGTCTGCACGTCGCGCACCGAGGTGGCGAAGCTCGGGCTGTAGCCGCGCTGGCCGGGCGAGCGGCCGTGGCCGCGCGCGTCCCAGGCGAAGAAGTCGAAGTCGGGCAGGTCGAGCTCGTCGACCAGGTGCGCCATGCGCGCGCCGTGCTCGTGGCCGCGGTGGAACAGCACGATCGCGCCGCGCCGCGCACCGCCGCCCGTGGCGGGCCAGTGCCGGTAGAACAGCGTCTCGCCGTCGTGCGTGCGGAACTGGTGTTCGGCCAGCGGCCGGTGCGTCACGGCGAAAGGCGTCGTGTCGTGGAGGGGTTCGGTCATTGATTCCTTGTTGTTTGGGGGGACGGGGCCGTTTCGGCCTCGGCCAGGGCGCGCCGCACGCGGTTGGCCACGGTCCAGGCCACCAGCAGCGCCAGCACCGGCATGAGCCAGGCCGTCCAGCCCGGCAGCGGCCCGCCGAGAGCGACGTAGAGCCCGAGCGCGCCGAACACGAAGGCGCGGTCGCTCTTGCCGAGCGGGCCGTCGTAGCGGCGCGAGGCGCCCACGGTGGGCCCGAGCGCGCCGGCGAATTCGCTGAGCCCGGCCAGCACGATCACCGTGCCGACCCAGAATGGGCTGAACGGCGCCACCAGGGCGAACGGCAGGTACAGCGCGGCGTCGGAGACCACGTCGGTCAGTTCGTTGAGAAAGGCGCCGAGCCGGCTTTGCTGCCCGTGCTCGCGCGCCAGCATGCCGTCGACGGCGTTGAAGGCCATGCGCACGGCCATCCAGGCCGGAACGAGCGCGAAGGCGGCGAGCGAGGTCGCCGCGAAGAAAAGCCAGAGCCCGAGCACGACCGACACCGCGCATGCCGCAAGCGTGACCTGGTTGGCGGTCACGCCCAGCGCGTGCAGCCGTACCACCAGCGGCCGCAGCAGCGCCTGGAAGCGCGGCTTCAGTTCGTAGATCGACACGTGCAGGCTTCTCCTCGCTTGTGATGTGGCCGGAGCATTCTGCCAGTGTGGCAGGCACTAAACTTGACTTCGCAGACCTCTATTCAATGACCATCCAGACCGACGATTTCGCCCCCGCCCCGCCTCGCGTGGTGTCCGCCGCCCCGGCTTCGCCGCAGGAAGAGGCCATCGAGCGCGCGCTGCGCCCGAAGCTGCTGGACGAATACGTCGGCCAGGCCAAGGTGCGCGAGCAGCTCGAAATCTTCATCGGCGCGGCGCGCAAGCGCAAGGAAGCGCTCGACCACGTGCTGCTGTTCGGCCCGCCCGGCCTCGGCAAGACCACGCTGTCGCACATCATCGCGGCCGAACTCGGCGTGAACCTGCGCCAGACCTCCGGCCCGGTGCTCGAGAAGCCCAAGGACCTTGCGGCCCTCTTGACCAACCTCGAGCCCAACGACGTGCTCTTCATCGACGAGATCCACCGCCTGAGCCCCGTGGTCGAGGAAATCCTCTATCCCGCGCTGGAGGACTACCAGATCGACATCATGATCGGCGAGGGCCCCGCGGCGCGCAGCATCAAGCTCGACCTGCAGCCCTTCACGCTGGTGGGCGCCACCACGCGCGCCGGCATGCTCACCAACCCGCTGCGCGACCGCTTCGGCATCGTTGCGCGGCTGGAGTTCTACACGCCCGAGGAACTCGCGCGCATCGTGCGCCGCAGCGCCAGCCTGCTCAAGGTCGAGACCGACGAAACGGGCGGCTTCGAGATCGCACGCCGCTCGCGCGGCACGCCGCGGATCGCCAACCGCCTGCTGCGGCGCGTGCGCGACTATGCCGAGGTGAAGGGCGACGGCCGCATCACCGAAGACATCGCCCACAAGGCGCTCGCCATGCTCGACGTCGATCCGCAGGGCTTCGACCTGATGGACCGCAAGCTGCTCGAGGCCGTCATCCATCGCTTCGACGGCGGCCCGGTGGGGCTGGACAACGTGGCGGCCAGCATCGGCGAGGAGCGCGACACCATCGAGGACGTGATCGAGCCCTACCTGATCCAGCAGGGCTACCTGCAGCGCACGCCGCGCGGGCGCATCGCCACGCTGGCGGCCTACCGCCATCTCGGCGTGACCCCGCCCTCGAGCCGCGCCGAAGGGCAAGACCTGTTTGGCATCTGAGATTTCCCCATGCATACCCATGACCTGAGCGCCTGGCAGCACGATCACCATTTCGGCGCCGGCAACGAATCGGCCGAGCGCAGTACGCGGCTCGTGATGTGGATCACCTTCGCGGCCATGGTGGTCGAGATCGGCGCGGGCTGGTGGTTCAACTCCATGGCGCTGCTGGCCGACGGCTGGCACATGAGCTCGCATGCGCTGGCGATCGGGCTCAGCGCGTTCGCCTATGCGGCCGCGCGGCGCTACGCCCGCGACCCGCGCTTTGCGTTCGGCACCTGGAAGATCGAGGTGCTCGGCGGCTTCGCGAGCGCGCTGATGCTGCTGGGCGTGGCCGCACTGATGGTCGTGGGCTCGATCGAGCGCCTGCTGTCGCCTTCGGTCATCCACTACCGCGAAGCCGTGGCGGTGGCGGTGCTCGGGCTGGTGGTCAACCTGGTCTGCGCGCGGCTGCTCGGGGCGGCGCACCACCACGGGCATGGCCACGACCATGCGCACGGCCACGATCACGGCCATGAACATGGCCACGACCTGAACCTGCGCTCCGCCTACCTGCATGTGGTGGCCGATGCCGCCACCTCGGTGCTGGCGATCGCGGCGCTGCTCGGCGGATGGTTCTTCGGCTGGTCCTGGCTCGACCCGCTGATGGGCATCGTCGGCGCGGTGCTGGTGTCCATCTGGGCCAGGGGCCTGCTGAAGGAGACCGGCAAGGTGCTGCTCGACCGCGAGATGGACCATCCGGTCACCGCGGAGATCCGCGACGGCGTGGAGACGATGCTGGCCGATTCGCACACCCGCGTGGCCGACCTGCACGTCTGGCGCGTCGGCCGCGAGGCCTATGCCTGCGCGCTCACCGTGGTGACGCACTCGCCCACGCTCTCGGCCGACGAGGTGCGGGCCTGCTTCTCGATGCACGAGGAAATCCGTCACTCCACCGTCGAGATCCAGCGCTGCAAAAGCTAGCTGAGCGCGGCGGCGTTGCCGCCAGCACACACGTCACCAAAACGTCACGCCAGCGCCATCGCGCGGTCACGCCGCGGTGGGAGCCTACCCGTCCATGCAACGCGACGACGCTTTCCTTCGCGCATGGCGCGACACCGCGACCCTGGGCCCCGAGCCGGAGGACGACGATCCCGCGCGGGCGCCGCTGCGCTATCGCACGCTCTGGATCTCCGACCTGCACCTGGGCACGCCCGGCTGCCAGGCCCGGGCGCTGCTCGACTTCCTGAAGCACACCGAGTGCGAGACGCTGTTCCTGGTCGGCGACATCATCGACGGCTGGCAGCTCAAGCGGAACTGGTACTGGCCGCAGGCACACAACGACGTGATCCAGAAGCTCCTGCGCAAGGCGCGCAAGGGCACGCGCGTCATCTTCATTCCGGGCAACCATGACGAGTTCGCGCGCAAGTACCTGAACCACAACTTCGGCGGCATCGACGTAGCCGAGGAGTGGATCCACGAGACCGCCGACGGCCGCAAGCTCTGGATCATCCACGGCGACCTGTTCGACGGCGTGATCCAGTGCGCCAAGTGGCTCGCGCACGTGGGCGATTCGCTCTACGAGTTCACGCTCAAGCTCAACCGCTATCTCAATTCGCTGCGCGCGCGAATGGGGCTGCCGTACTGGTCGCTGTCGAAATACCTCAAGGGCAAGGTCAAGCGCGCCGTGAGCTACGTCGGCGACTTCGAAAGCGCCGTCGCGCGCGAGGCCCGCAAGCGCGGCGTGCAGGGCGTGGTCTGCGGCCACATCCACCATGCCGAGATGCGTGACATCGACGGCATCCTCTACTGCAATGACGGCGACTGGGTCGAGAGCCTCACCGCACTGGCCGAGCATGCCGACGGCACGCTCGAGATCATCGACTGGGCACAGCACATGCCGGTGCCGGTGAAGGCCGGCGCACCGCGCGAGCCGGCGGTGGCCTGAAGCCAACAAAGAGCTGCGCTCAGCGTCGCATCGTGTCGAGCTGGGTCACTGGGGCGCTGTCGTTGCCCCACGATCCGCGGATAAAGGTCAGCACCGCCGCCACGTCCGATGCATCGAGTTCCTGCCCGAACGGCGGCATGCCGTAGGGGCGCGGATTGCCCGTCGTGGCCGGCAGGTAGCCGCCATGGGCGATCACCTGGATCAGGTTCGTCGGCTGTGCCATGTTCACCGCGCGGTTGCCTGCGAGCGCCGGAAACGCGCCCGGCGAACCCTGGCCCTGGTCGCCGTGGCAATACGCGCAGCGCTGGTCGTAGATGCGCTCGCCGCGCGCCATCGTCGTGGCGTCGCGGCGCACGGAGGCGGTTGCGGCGGGCGCGGTGGCGGGCTGTGCCGGCGCGCCGGGCAGGTCCTTGAGGTAGCTGGCCATCGCGGCCAGGTCGGCATCGTTCAGGTGCTGCGTGCTGCGGAACACCACCTCGGCCATCGGTCCCATCACCGAGCCGCGCGGCGCCACGCCGGTCTTGAGCAGCGCGACCACGTCGGCCGCCGGCCAGTCGGTAACGCCGGCTTCGTGCGGATCGGTGAGCGACGGCGCATACCAGCCCTCGCCCGCGATCAGCCCGCCCGACAGCCCCAGCGCCGTCTGCGTGGCGCCGAGCGAATCGCGCGGGCCGTGGCAGGCGATGCAGTGGCCCAGGCCGCCCACCAGGTAGGCACCGCGGTTCCACTCGGCGGGCTTGCCCGCATCGGGCACGAAGGTCTCGGGCTTGAACGAGAGCGCCCGCCACACCGCCAGCGCCGCCTGCGTGTCGTACGGAAAGCGCAGCCTGTGGGGCCGGTTCGGCACCGCGGCGGGCGGCAGGCTCTGCAGGTAGGCGTAGATCGCATCCGAGTCCTCGCGCGTGACCTGCGTGAAGTTCGGGTACGGAAACGCGGGATACAGCAGCCGGCCGTCCTTGCTGCGGCCGTTGTGCATCGCGCGCCAGAAATGCGCGCTGCTCCAGCCGCCGATGCCGGCTTCGGCGTCGGGCGTGAGGTTGCTCGAATAGATCGCGCCGAACGGCGTCTCGATCGCCAGCCCGCCCGCATAGGCCTGGCCGCCGGCCGTCGTGTGGCAGCCGGCGCAGTTGCCTGCCAGCGTCAGGTAGCGCCCGCGCTCCACGCGTTGCGGTGTCGCCTGGAAATTCTCTTCGGCCTGCGCCGGCAGCGGGTCTTCGCCGCGCAGGTTCAGCGCCACGATGCCGCCGGCCGCAGCGCCGGCCAGCAAGGCCAGCACCAGCAGCGCCCATCCCAGGTGGCGCCACTTCATGGGTGCCTCGCTTCGGCACCGCCGCAGGCCATCGGCAGCGGGGCGGGCAGCGCGGCGGCGGGCTTCGGATCGGCTGGCATGGGCTGCACCGCGAGCCAGCTCGCGACGGCATTGACGTCAGCCGTCGTCATGCGCCGGCCGATCTCTGCCATGCAGTCGGGCGCGAGCGCATGCCGATCGCTCGTGAGCCAGGCGCCGAGCTGCGACGAGACATAGAGCCGCGGCAGGCCGAGCAGGCCCGGGATGGCCGGCTGCACGCCCGTGAGCGCCGCGCCGTGGCATTGCACGCAAGCCGGGATGCGGCGCGCCGCATCGCCCTCGAGCGCCAGCTGCCGGCCGCGTTCGAGCTGTGCGGGCGTGGCGTCGCTCGTCGGAGGCACCGGCGGATAGGGCAGGTCGAGGTTGGCGAAGTAGGTCGCCATTTCCATCAGGTAGTCGTCGGTGAGGTGCTGCACCATGTAGCGCATGTCGGCATTGAAGCGCCGGCCGTCGCGGAAGCTGCGCAGCTGGTTGAACAGGTAGCCCGCGGGCTTGCCCGCCAGGCGCGGAAAGTAGCCGGCGTTGCTCGTGGCGCCGACGCGGCCGTGGCAGGCGATGCAGGCGGCCACGCGGCGTTCCATGTCGTTGAGAGGGGGGCTTTCGAGGGGTGCTGCGCCAGCGCTGCCATGCCCGAGCAGCAGCACGAGAGCCGCGCTTGCCGCGCGCATGAAATAGGACATGCATCGACTGTGCACCAAGCCGGCGTGAAAAAACAGATGCAGATCCGGCGCAAATCACCGGCGCAGATAAAGTCGTGGCCCAAGCCCCATCTTTTCCATGAAGCGCTACGAAGCCCTTGCCGCCGACATCGAGGCCTCGATCCGCGGCGGCACCCTCAAGACCGGCGACCGCCTGCCCTCGGTGCGGCACACCGGCGAAAGCCGCGGCGTGAGCGCGTCGACCGTGTTCCAGGCCTATTACCTGCTCGAGGCGCGCGGCCTCGTGCGTGCGCGCGACCGCTCGGGCTACTACGTCACCGGCGGCGGCGGGCGCGATGTCCCGCCCGAGGCCAACCTCACCTCGCGCCCCGCGGGCGGACCGAGATCGCTCGACGTGAGCGACCAGGTGTTCGAGATCCTCGAAGCCAGCATGTCGCGCCAGGTGGTGCCGTTCGGTTCGGCGTTCCCGAGCCCGCTGCTGTTTCCGCTCGCGCGGCTGGGGCAGTTCATGGCCGCGAGCGCCAAGTCGCTCGACCCCTGGCGCACCGTCGACGACCTCACGCCCGGCAGCGCGGCCCTGCGCCGCCAGATCGCGCTGCGCTACCTGGGCGACGGCATGCAGGTGCCGGTCGACGAGATCGTCGTCACCAACGGCGCGCTCGAGGCGCTGAACCTCTGCCTCGCGGCCGTCACGCGGCCCGGCGATGCAGTCGTCGTCGAATCGCCGACCTTCTACGCGGCGCTGCAGGCCCTCGAGCGCATGGGCCTGCGCGCGATCGAGGTGTCCACGCACCCGGGCGAGGGCATCGACCTGGATGCGCTCGAACTCGCCATCGCGGCGCACCGCCCAAGCGCCTGCTGGCTCATGACCACCTTCCAGAATCCGCTCGGCAGCCTCATGCCCGATGCGAAGAAGAAGGCCCTGGTCGAACTGCTCGCGCGGCATGCGGTGCCGCTGATCGAGGACGACGTCTATGCCGAGCTCTACTTCGGCGACCGCCGCCCGCCACCGGCCAAGGCCTTCGACACCGAGGGGCTGGTGCTGCATTGCAGCTCGTTCTCGAAATGCCTTGCACCGGGCTACCGCATCGGCTGGGCGTCGGCCGGCCGCTTCGCGCGCGCGGTGGCGCGGCTCAAGCTCACGACCACGCTCAGCACCTCGGTGCCCTCGCAGCTCGCGCTGGCCGGCTACCTCGAGAAGGGCGGCCTCGACAAGCACCTGCGCAAGCTCCGCCAGGTGCTGGCCGTGCAGCAGGCAAGCTTCTCGCAGGCGCTGGGCCGCTACTTTCCCGCGGGCACGCGCGCCACGCGGCCGCTCGGCGGCTACTTCCTGTGGGTCGAGCTGCCGGCCCAGGTCGATGCGCTCGCGATCCACCGGCAGGCGCTCGAGCTCGGCATCAGCGTCGCGCCCGGGCCGATCTTCTCGGCCACGCGCGGCTTCGCGCATTGCCTGCGCCTCAACTACGGCCATGCGTGGAATGCGCAGAGCGAGAAGGCGATGCAAACCCTCGGCCGCCTCGTGGCCGAAGCCGCCGGCAAGGCGGCGCCCTGACATGACCACGCGCGATCTTTTCGACGACGCGCCCGAAGCCGAACCACCGCGCGGGAAACAGGCGCTCGGCCCCGGCGCCTTCGTGCTGCGCGGGTTCGCGCTGCCGTTCGTGGACGAACTGCTCCCTGCGCTGGAGGCCGTCGCGCAGCGCGCCCCGTTCCGCCACCTCGTGACCCCCGGCGGCTTCACCATGTCGGTGGCCATGACCAACTGCGGCCGGCTCGGTTGGATCTCGGACCGGCGCGGCTACCGCTACGGCGAGCACGATCCGCAGACCGGCGATCCCTGGCCGCCGATGCCCGAGCCCTTCGAGCGGCTTGCCGCCGCGGCGGCCGCCGAGGCGGGCTTCGACGGCTTTGCGCCCGACGCCTGCCTGGTCAATCGCTACGAACCCGGCACGCGGCTGTCGCTGCACCAGGACAAGGACGAGCGCGACTACGCCGCACCCATCGTCTCGGTCTCGCTCGGCATGCCGGCCGTTTTTCTCTTCGGCGGCCTCGCGCGCGGCGACAAGCCCGCGCGCGTTCCGCTCGCGCACGGCGGCGTGGTGGTCTGGGGCGGCCCCGACCGGCTGCGCTACCACGGCGTGCTGCCGCTGGCCGACCGGCCGCATCCGCTGCTGGGCAGCCGGCGCATCAATTTGACGTTTCGCAAGGCCGGGTGAAGCCGCGGTTTCGACTTGGATGAGTTGTTCCGGTTTTCTGTGCACAACTCTGTGGGTTGTCTGAGGAACGGGGTGCCCAATGCCAGCACTGGCGCGGGTTCGCACCACATTGCCTGCGGAACAGGCAGCCGGCGGAGCAGGGGAAAACTGCCGGCCGGCGGGCATGAAAAAAAGCCCTAAGTAGTTGATCTACTTAGGGCTTTTGGGTGTTGGTGGCTCTTCACGGATTCGAACCGCGGACCTGTGGATTATGATTCCATCGCTCTAACCGACTGAGCTAAAGAGCCGTTCGGCACAGTGCTGCACCGAGCCCAAGATTATAGCGCAGGCTGCAGCCCCCTGATCAAGCCCTCCCGCGCGCCGCGGTTCTTTTGAGCCGCCCAACCCCGTTGCCCGCCGCCGCCCGTACAAGCCCGGGTGACAATCCGCCCATGTCCGCGCTGCCCCGCGCCCCTTCCGCCCAAGCCGCCAACGAGCGCGAAGCCATGCCCGACGACCAGTTGATGCTGGCCTACGCGCGCGGCGACGGCGCGGCCTTCGACGTGCTCTATGCGCGCCACGAGGCCGGGCTGTTCCGCTTCGTCAAGCGGCTGCTCGGTGCACGGCTGGCGTCGCAGGCGGACGAGGTGTTCCAGGACACCTGGGTGCGGATCATTGGCGCGCGCGAGAGCTTCTCGCCGCAGGGCGCGGCTTGGCGCACCTGGGCCTTCACGATTGCCCACAACCTTGCCATGGACCGGCTGCGCGTGAGCGGGCGCGAAGTGGCGCTCGACGATGCACACGGTGGCGACGACGACAGCGACCACGGCGCGGTGCCGATGCTCGACCGGGGCGTGCGCGCCGCGGCCGGCCACGCCGGGGCGCATCCCTCGGCCGAGGAGCTCGCGTTCTGGCGCGCCGCGGGCCGGCGCCTGCTGGCTTGCCTCGACGAACTGCCGGCCGAGCAACGCGCCGCCTTCCTGCTGCACCACGAGGACGGCATGACCGTCGAAGCGCTCGCGGCCAGCCTGCAGATCGGCTTTGAGACCGTGCGCAGCCGGCTGCGCTACGGCTTGCAGAAACTGCGCACCTGCATGGCGCGCTACCTGTCGGTGCTGGAGCAGGGCGCATGACCGCCGCCGGCCCCCGCGACGACGACGACGCACTGCGCGATCCCGCGTTGCGCCGCGCGCTCGACCATGCGCCCGATCGCGAGGCATTGCCCGACCCCCGCACCCGCGATGCGATCCGCAAGATGGCGCACAACCTTGCGCCTGCGTCCGCGCCATCGGCGGCGCCTGCCGCTGCCATCCCCTGGTGGCGCCGCTGGCTCGGTGGCGGCGGCGACGCGAAGAACCGCATGCCGTGGAACGCGGCCTTTGCCACGGTGCTCGTGGCGACCTTCGTCACGGTGCTCTGGCAGCGCGAGCCGGTGCCCGATGCGCGGCTGGACGGGGAGGCGCGTGTCGCGCAGGCCCCTGCGCCGGCACCAACACCTGCACCTGCACCTGCACCTGCACCGGAGGCCGCGCGCAGCCGGCTCGAAACAGAAGCAGCGCAGCGACGGACCGAGCCAGCACATGAGCCAGCACCTTCCGCGGCAGCGTCGGACCGCGCTGCGATCGAGCCGGAGCGCAGCACGTCGCCCGCGCGGCAATCCGCCCCGGCGCGCGCGCAAGCGCCAGAACAGGCGATGCAGGCCGAGGCTTCAGGCGCCTCGCGCCAGGCCCTGGTCGCACGCAAAGCCGCACCAGCGCCGGCCGCCGCGCCGGCGCGTGCGCCTTCGTTCGCAGCGCTCGACCGCTGGACCTCGCTGAACTGGATGGCCGGCGGTCAGGCCGTGCGAGAGGCACGCGGTGACACCGAAGGTCTGGCGGCACTGGTGAACGCTGTCGCGCGCTCGGCCGTCCTGCCGGGCAGCGCGCTGGCTGCGCCGGTCGAGGCGCAGATCGAGCTGCACGCGGACGCGCAGCTGCTCGCGGTGCTCGAGATCGCGGGCGACCAGGTGCGCTGGACGGCCCCGCAGGGCGGCGCCAGCTTCGTCGGCACGCCGCCCGCGCCGGCGCTCGCGGTGCTGCGCGCAGCGCTCAGGCGTTCTTGAAGTCGGGCTGGCGCTTGGCCAGGAAGGCGTCCATGCCTTCCTTCTGGTCCTGCGTGGCGAACAGCGCGTGGAACAGCCGGCGCTCGAACATCACGCCGTCGGAGAGGCCGCTCTCGAAGGCGCGGTTGACCGATTCCTTGGCCGCCATCACCGCGATCTGCGAATAGCCGGCAATGACCAGCGCGGCGCCCAGCGCTTCGTCGGCGAGCTTGTCGTAGGGCACCACACGGCTCACGAGCCCGGCGCGCTCGGCCTCGGCCGCGTCCATCATGCGAGCGGTGAGCGCCATGTCCATCGCCTTGCTCTTGCCCACTGCGCGCGGCAGGCGCTGCGTGCCGCCCGCGCCGGGGATCACGCCGATCTTGATCTCGGGCTGGCCGAACTTGGCGTTGTCGGCCGCGATGATGAAGTCGCACATCATCGCGAGCTCGCAGCCGCCGCCCAGCGCGAAACCGCTCACCGCGGCGATCACCGGCTTGCGGATCGAGCGGATGGTTTCCCAGTTGCGCGTGATGTAGTCGCCCTTGTAGGTGTCGATGAAGCTGTACTTGGCCATGGCCGCGATGTCGGCGCCGGCCGCGAACGCGCGCTCGCTGCCCGTGATGATGATGCAGCCGATCGCGTCGTCGGCATCGAAGGCCTTGAGCGCGTGGCCCAGCTCGGTCATCAGCGCGTCGTTCAGCGCATTGAGCGCCTTCGGACGGTTGAGGGTGACGATGCCGACCTTGCCTGCTTCGGTCCGCACGTCGATGTTTTCGTAGCTCATGGTGTCTCCGGAAAAGGGGAAGAAAACGCGCTTCACTATACCCAGCATCGCTGTGCGGCCGTGGCTGCGGCAAGGCTTCATTTGAGAATTATTCTCATCTAGAATGCCCGCCATGGAGTCCCCCATGCAAGAACATGCCGTGCTGCTGCGTGCCTATGCCCGTGCCCAGGAGCGCTGCTCTCGCCTGATGGCGGAGCAGGGCGCCCGGATCGAGCGGCTCGAGGCGCAGGTCGTGCGGCTGCGCGGCACGCTGGTGGCGCGCGATTCGGCCATCGCACTCGTGCGCGAGGAACTTGCGGCGCGCGCGGCCGCGGGCGGTGCATTGCCGAAGCGGCTGCATGGCCTGCTGGCGCCGGTGCGCCGGCGCGCGCCGTTGCCGCTGCCATCTGCGGACCTGCGCGAGAAAGCCGTGCTGTGCGTCGGCCGCACGGAAGAGGCCGAAGCGCCTTCGCTCGCGCGCCAACTGGTCGAGATCGCCGGCGGGCGCTACCTGCACCACGGCGGCGACGATGCCGATGCGCATGCGCTCGAAGCGGGGTTGCGCGCAGCCGATCTCGTGATCTGCCAGACCGGTTGCGTGAGCCACGGCGCCTACTGGCGCGTGCAGGACCACTGCCGTCGCACCGGCAAGCCCTGCGTGCTCGTGGGCGATGCGCAGCCGGTGCAGTTCATGCGCCAGCAGCCGGCCAACGCCCCCGCTGCCGAAGAACAGGCACACGGCCTGCGCTGATGCTGATGCGTGCGGCTCAGCCGCCTTCGCTGGGCGCGAGCCAGGCCGACACCTTGGCCGGATCGTGCGCGAACAGCCGCCAGGTGGTGGCACCGACCGGCAGCACGAGCGGCAACCTGAGCAGCTTGCGATCGCGCGCGACGATGGCGGTGCAGCGCGTGGCATCGCCGAGGTAGAGCGCCAGATCGTCGAGCTTGGCGATGCGCCAGGCCGGGCCGGCGCGCTGTTGTTGGCCCTTGCGGCCGGTGGCGGGCAGCTCGATGCCGATCCATTCGTCATTGGCGGAGAAGCCGGCCTTCTCGGCCGCGCCGCCGCGCAGCACCACCTTGACCTGCACGCTGCCGTTGCTTTCGGCCACGCGCAGGCCCAGCGCCTGGGCTTGCTGCGAGGGATCTTCGAGCGCGGCCACGCCGTGCGCGCGCAGCAGCGCGGCCAGCGGAAGTTCGTCGGTCGAATGCACCCATTGCGCCAACTCCGCGGCATACGAGCGGCCGCCCACGGCCTCGAGTGCGGCGGCAATGCCGGCTTCGTCGATCGGCCCGCCGCCGCTGTGCTTCCAGAGGTGGCGCATCACTTCGTCGAGCGTGCCCTTGCCTTCGCGGCGCAGCGTGAGGTCGAAGCACAGCGCGACCAGCGCGCCCTTGGTGTAGTAGCTGACCGTGCTGTTGGGCGTCTGCTCGTCCTGCCGGTAGTACTTGACCCAGGCGTCGAAGCTCGCGTCGGCCACCGGCTGCACGCGGCGGCCCGGGGTCTGCAGCACCTGGTTGATGGTCTTGTTGAGCAGGCGCAGGTAGCCGGCGTTGTCGATGCGCCCGGCCCGGCGCAGCAGCAGGTCGTCGTAGTAGCTCGTGAAGCCTTCGAAGAACCACAGCAGTTGCGTGTAGTTCTCGCGGCCGTAGTCGTAGCGCGCGAACTCGGCCGGGCGCATGCGCTTGACGTTCCAGGTATGGAAGTACTCATGGCTGATGAGGCCCATCAGCGTGGTGTAGCCCTCGGGCTGCTTCTTCACGCCGCGCTGCGGCAGGTCGCGCCGGTTGCAGATCAGCGCGGTGGAATGCCGGTGTTCGAGCCCGCCGTAGCCGTCGTCCACGGCGTTGAGCATGAAGACATAGCGGTCGATCGGCAGCGCCGGGCCGCCGCCCCTCTTGCCGGTCTTTCCGGCCTTGTCGCCGTGCCAGAAGCGCAGTTCGGCCTCGCAGATGGCCTGGGTGTCGGCCATCAGCCGCTCGCCGTCGAACGAGGCCGCGGCGCCCGCGACCACGAAGCGGTGCGGCACGCCGCAGGCCTCGAACTCGGCGCTCCAGAAGGCGCCCATCTCGACCGGGCTGTCGGCCAGCTCGTCGTAGTCGGCGGCCAGGTAGCGGCCGAAGCCCTGCCTGTCGATCTTGGCGGGCCGCAGCGCCGTGGCGCACGACCAGCGCGCGGCGTCGGGCGTGGGCAGCGCGGGTGCGACGACCTCGAGCGCATGCGGCGCCTCGGTGTGGCCCTCGACGCGCAGGCACAGGCTGGTGCCGTTGAAGAAGCCGCGCGCGGCATCGAGCCACGCGGTGCGCACCGAGTTGTCGTAGGCGCACACCTGGTAGTGCAGCACCAGCGGCTGGCCCGGCGCGCAGTCGATCTGCCAGCTGCATTTGTCGAGCTGCACGAGCGCGGGCTTGCGGCGCCCCTGCGTGGCCCGCAGGCCCTGCAGGTTCTTGGCGAACTCGCGCACCAGGTAGCTGCCCGGAATCCACACCGGCAGCGACACGCGTTGCTGTGCTGCAGGCGCGGCGATGGTCAGCGTGACGGCGTAGAGATGCGCATGCAGGTCGGCGCATTCGATGCGGTAGTGCACCGCCGCCTCCGGCACCGCCTTGCCGGCGCGCCGGGATGGGGTCGTCGCGGCCATCAGTTGGTGGACGCGGCGAGTTGCTTCTCGACCTGCTCCGCCGGAATGGCGCCCGGCGTGCGGGTGCCGTCGGCGAAGATCAGCGTGGGCGTGCCGGTGATGTTGTATCTGCGGCCGAACTCCACGTTGCGCTGCAGGGCGGCCACGTCGCAGCCGGCGGCTGCAGCGGTGGGCTTGACGTTGGCTTCCATCCAGTCGCTCCAGGCCTTGCCCTTGTCCTTGCTGCACCAGATGTCGCGCGACTTGGTGGCCGAGTCGGCACCGAGCACCGGGTACAGGAACAGGTACATCGTGATGTTGTCGACCGACTTCATGTCCTTCTCGAAGCGCTTGCAATAACCGCAGTTCGGGTCTTCGAACACCGCGAGCTTGCGCTTGCCGTTGCCGCGCACGATCTTGATCGCGTCCTTCACGGGCAGCTTGTCGAACGACACCTGGCTGAGCTTCTCGACGCGTTCCTCGGTCAGGTTCCTGCGCGCGTTCACGTCGATCAGGTTGCCCTGCAGCAGGAAGTTGCCCATTTCGTCGGTGTAGTAGATCTGGAAGCCGTTCACGCGCACTTCGTAGAGGCCGGGCATCGGCGACTTGGTGACTTCGTCGATCGTCGGGAACTGCGGGATCCGCGCGGGCAGGTTCTTGCGGATCTCGGCCTCGCCGGCCAGGGCCGTGGCGGCCGATGCGAGCAGGCAGGCAGCGAGAAGTACGTGGCGTGCGAATGTCTTCATTGGGACTCTCTTGGATGGATTCATGCCTTCAAGCCCATCGCCTGGTTGGCGATCCATTGCTTGAGAAGGCGCGTGCGGTCGAAGCCGCGCATGCCCCAGTTGCGCAGCGCGGGCAGCGGATCGGCGCTGTGCGAAAAAAGCTGCTGCAGGCCGTCGGTGGCGAGGCTCATCTGCAGCACGCCGGCGCGGCGCGCGCGCTCGTAGCGGCGCAGCAGGCGGGGGTCGCCCACGCTGCGCCAGTAGTCGCGGTGCGTGATCAGGTCGGCCAGCATCGTTGCATCGGCCAGGCCGAGATTGAGGCCCTGGCCCGCGAGTGGATGCACCGTGTGCGCGGCATCGCCGGCCAGCGCCCACGACTGCGGCGCGCCCTGCGCCGCCGGCATGGTGCCGGTCCAGCGGTCGGCCATCGCGCGGGCGAGCGGCCAGGCGCTGCGCTCGCTCGTGAGCTGCAACGCACCGAGGGCTCCATGGCTGGCTTCGGTCACGGCGGTGTTGAATTCGTCCGGGCCGAGCGCGAGCAGGTCGGGCGCGCGGAACTGGTCGACCGACCACACCAGCGCGAGCGAGCGCCCCTCTGCACCGCCCATGGGCAGCAGCGCGAGTACTTCGCCCTTGTCGTTGAACCACTGGCGCGCCGTGCCGTCGTGCGGCTGCGCCGACTCGAGCCGCGCCGCGATCGCGTGCTGGGGATAGCGCGTGACCTCGTAGCTCACGCCCAGCGCTTCGCGCGTGGCGCTGGCCTTGCCTTCGCACACCACGGTGAGCGGCGCGGGAACGGGTTCGGCCACCACCTCGACCTGTGGCTGAAAGCGCACTGCATCGGCAAGCTGTTGCTCGAGCGCGGGCACATCGACGATCCAGGCCAGCGCGTCGACCTTCTGCCGCGCCGCGCTGAACTGCACGCGGCCGCCTTCGTCGCCGTTCACGCGCATCTCGCGCACCGGCGTGGCATGGGCGGCATCGGGCCAGGCGCGCAGCGATTCGAGCAGCGTCTTCGACGCCGTGTTGAGCGCATAGGCCCGGATGTCCGGCTTGCCCGCCGCCGCTGCCGGAACCACCAGCGCGACCCGCACGCGTTCGCGCGCGAGCAGCAGGGCCAGCGTCCGGCCGACAATGCCGGCGCCGCGTATGCAAACTTCAGGGGGAAGGGCCATCCGGCCATTGTAAGAACATGCCCGGTGCCGGCCGGGGCGCGGCCCGATGCGGGACAATCGCCGCGAATTTCAAGGAACCCCACGTGCCACAGCCCGACTTCGACCTTCAAGCCACCATCTCGCGCCTGTTCGTCTATCCCGTCAAATCGTGCGCGGGGGTCGAGCTCCCCGAGGCGCTGCTGACCGAGACGGGGCTCGAGTTCGACCGGGCATGGATGGTGGTCGATGCCGAAGGCGAATTCGTCACGCAGCGGCAACTCCCGCGCATGGCGCTGATCCGGCCGCAGATGAAGCACACCGAGGCGGTGCTCCGCGCCCCGGGCATGCTGGCGCTGCACCTGGCGTTCGACCGGGTCGAGAAGCCGGTGCGCGTGCGGGTCTGGAACGACGAGGTTGCCGCCTACGACATGGGCGACATCGCGGCGCAGTGGTTCAGCGACTTCCTTTCCGAGCCGGGCAAGCCGCAGGCGCTGCGGCTGGTGCGCTTCGATCCCGAGCACAAGCGGCTGTCGAACCTCGAGTGGACCGGCGGTGCCGAGGCCACGAACCAGTTCGCCGATGGCTATCCGCTGCTGGTGGCCAGCGAAGGCTCGCTCGCCGAACTCAACGAGCGGCTGGCCGCGGCGGGCCACGATGCCGTCGGCATCGAGCGCTTTCGCCCGAACATCGTGCTCGCCGGCATCGAGGCGCACGACGAGGACCGCGTTGATGCGCTGCACATCGCCACCGCCGAAGGCGAAGCCGAACTGAAGCCGGTCAAGCCGTGCACGCGCTGCCCGATCCCCGACATCGACCCGGCAACCGGCCTCAGCAGCCCCGAGGTCGGCGACATGCTGCGCACCTACCGCGCCGATGCGCGGGTCGACGGGCGCATCACCTTCGGCATGAACTGCATCGTGGTGTCGGGCGTGGAGCAGATGCTCCGGGTGGGGCAGGCCATGGGTGCGAACTACCGCTTCGAATAGAACCGCCGCGCCGGCGGCGTTGCTGCATTCAGAACGTCAGAACGCGACGCCGGCCACCAGCATGATGTTGGCGTAGGGCGTGCATTCGCCAGTGCGCACGATGGCGCGCGCCTGGGCGCTGCGGCGCTTGAATTCCTCGTGCGACACCGTCTGCGGCGCGATGCCGAGCGACGGGGGATACCAGTCGGGCAAGGCACGGCTGCCGTCCTTCAGCGCCTCGTCGGCGATCACGACGGCCTCGACCTGCATTTCCGACAGCACCGCCCGGAGCACGTCGGCGAGCAGCGGCACGCCGCGCGCCACGGCCAGGTCGATGCGGCGCGGACCGTCGGGGATCGGCAGGCCGGCGTCGCCGATCACGAGCATGTCGCCGTGGCCGAGTGCGGCGATCACGTGGGAGAGTTCGGCATGCAGCAGGGCAGAGCGTTTCACAGCGCGGTCCAGTCGGGTGGCAGGGGGCTTTGCAGCACGGCGTCGCGCTGCGGGATCGAAGGTTGCGCGCCGGGCTGCTGGATGCACAGCGCGGCGGCGCGGATGCCCAGGCGCACCGCGGTGTCGAAGGATTGCCCTTCGCCGAGCGCCACCGCCAGCGCGCCGAGAAAGGTGTCGCCTGCGGCGGTGGTGTCGACCGGCTGCACCTTCGGCGCGGGATGGTGGCGGGCGCCGTCGGCGTCCACCGCCACTGCGCCGCGCGCGCCGAGCGTGACGACCACGCGTGCGATGCCCCTGGCGCGCAGCACCTGGCCCGCGAGCGCCGCCTGCCGCGGGCTGTCGGCCGGCAGCCCGCACAGCGCCTCGGCCTCGATCTCGTTGACCACCAGCGTGTCGATGCGCGGCCACATCGCGTCGGCGATGGGTTGCACCGGCGACGGATTGAGCAGCACCTTGCAGCCGGCATCGTGGGCCACCGCGACGGCGCGCGCCACCTGGTCCATCGGTACCTCGAACTGCGCAACAAGAAAGGCCGCATCCGCAAGCTGCGCGCGCAGCGCGGGCTCGTCGAGCGCCACCTGCGCATTGGCGCCCGGCACCATCACGATGCGGTTCTGGCCGCTGTCTTCCACCAGGATCAGCGCGGTGCCGGTGGGCTCGCCGCCGGCGGCGGTGCGCAGCGCGGCGGTGTCGATGCCGTCGCGCGCAAGCGCGTCGCGCAGTGCGCGGCCATGGGCATCGTCGCCGACGCAACCGACCATCGCGACGCGGGCGCCTTGGCGCGCACAGCTCACGGCCTGGTTCGCACCCTTGCCGCCCGGAATGTGGTCGATCGAACGGCCGAGCAAGGTCTCGCCGGCGGCGGGCGCCTGCGGCACGCGCAGCACGATGTCCATGTTGAGGCTGCCGAGCACCACGATGCGGGGCAATGAAGACGGGTTCGGACTCACGGGGTGCGGGACTTTCTTTGCTCCGCGGCAGGTGCCTCGGACGTGGGGGTGGCGGCCTGGCGCGAGCTCGAATGTCGTGCGGTCGATGCGCGCACGCGCAGTTCGGGTTGCAGCACCACCTTGCGCGGGTCGCGCCGCTTGCCGCCAACGCGCTCGAGCAGCATGTCGACCGCCAGCGCACCGATGCGTTCCTTCGGCTGCGCCACCGTGGTGAGCGGCGGGCTGGTGTAGGCCGAGAGTTCGATGTCGTCGAAGCCGACGATCGAGAGATCGTCGGGCACGTGCACGCCGCTCTCGTGCGCGGCGCGCAGTGCGCCGATGGCCATCAGGTCGTTGCAGACGAACACGGCCGAAGGCGCCTCTTCGGTGCGCAGGATCGCGTGCATGGCCTCGTAGCCGCCCTGGCTGGTGAACCCGCCGCGCCAGAGCAGCGCGTCGGCATTCGGCGCGGCGCCGGTTTCGGCCAGCGCCATGCGCCAGCCCTCGATGCGCTGCTCGCTCGGCATCACGCCGACCGGACCGCCGATGCAGGCAATGCGCCGGTGGCCGAGCGACAGCAGGTGCCGCACCGCGAGCAGGCCGCCCTGCATGTGGGCCGTCTCCACGAGGTCGCAGTCGGGGTCGGCGATCTCGCGGTCGACCAGCACCGTCGGGATGCGCAGCCCGTGCAGCTGCGTGACCAGCGAGTCGTCGTCGCCGGCGCCGGTGGACACCACGATCAGCCCGTCGATGCGGCGCTCGGCCAGCACCTGCAGGTATACGCTCTGCCGGCGCGGCTCGTCGTCGGTGTTGCACAGCACCAGCGTGTAGCCGGCGCCGAAGCAGCGGTCTTCGACAATCCGCACGATCTCGGCGAAGTACGGGTTCGAGCTGTTCGGAATCAGCATGCCGAGCGTCGACGTGGTGTTGCTCTTGAGGCTGCGCGCCATCGCGTTGGGCACGTAGCCCAGCTCGCGGATCGCCTGCTCCACGCGCTCGCGGCCCTTGGCGCTCACATGGCGCGTGTCGTTGACCACGTGCGACACGGTGGTGACCGACACCCCCGCACGCAGCGCGACGTCCTTGATGGTGGCCATGGATGCTTCGTCCTTCCTTCAGGCCAGGCGCCGTTCGGCACGGCGCTGGCGCAGGGTGTCGATGATCACCGCGACCACGATCACCGCACCCGTGATGATGCGCTTGCTCGGCTCGCTCGCGCCGACCTGCGCCAACCCGGCCTCGAGCACCGCGATGATGAGCACGCCGAAGAAGGTGTTGACCACCGAGCCGCGCCCGCCCATGAGGCTTGTGCCGCCGATGACAACGGCCGCGATCACCTGCAGCTCGATGCCGACGCCGGCATTCGGGTCGGCGGCCTCGAGCCGGGCCGACTGCATGAGCCCGGCAAGGCCGGCCAGCAGGCCGGTGGCGGCGAACACGATGATCCTGATCGGCCGCGGATCGATGCCCGCGAGCCGCATCGCCTCTTCGTTGGTGCCGATGCCCACCACGTGGCGGCCGAAGACGGTGCGCGTGAGCACCAGCTGGCCCACGACCACCAGCACCACCGCGATGACGAAGGCCGCCGAGATGCCGCCGATCCACGGCGTGGCGAGGCCGGAGACGGCGTCGCCCACGTACTGTGTGCGCGAGTCGGTCACGAGGTAGGCGCCGCCGCGCACCGCCTCGAGCATGCCGAGCGAGACGATGAAGCTCGGCAGCCGCCAGGCCACCGACACCGCGCCGGTGATGGTGCCGCAGACCAGCCCGGTCGCGAGGCCCAGCGCCGCGGCGAGCGGCACCGAGAGCTTCCATTCGAGGATCGCCGCGGCCGTGACCGCCGCGCTGAGCGCCAGCACCGAGCCCACGGAGAGATCGATGCCCGCGATGATCAGCACGAAGGTCATGCCGACCGCCATGACCGCGAGCGCGGGAATCTCGTTGGCGATCGAGACGAAGGTCTCGCGCGTGAGGAAGTATTCGCTGAGCGTGCCGAAGAGGGCAATCATGCCGACGAGCACGACGGTCAGGCCGAGGTAGGTGCCGAGCTGGCCCCGCCATGCGGACGGTGCGGAAGCGGCTGGGGCGGCAGAGGGTGGGGCGGCTGCGTTCATGGTGTCTCGGCAGGGGCCGTTCGGCCGGGGGTCGATTCGGAAGGGGCGGCGTCGTCGGGGTCGTTCGGGGCGGCGGGGCGGCCCGCCGCGTCGCTGAACGCGGCCGCGAGCAGCGACTGTTCGCTCCAAGCGCCGCGCTCGAACACCGCCACGAGCCGCCCGGCGCTCATCACACCGATGCGGTCGCACATGGCCATCAGTTCGCGCAGGTCGCTCGACACCATCAGCAGCGCGCGGCCGGCGTCGGTCATGCGGTCGAGTTCCGCGTAAAGGTCGGCGCGCGCGCCCACGTCCACGCCGCGCGTGGGCTCGTCGAGCAGCAGCACCTTGCATTCGCGGTGCAGCCAGCGCGCGAACACCACCTTCTGCTGGTTGCCGCCGCTCAGCGTGGCCACCGGCTGCTCGATGCTGCGCGAGCGGATGCGAAGCAGATCGGCCAGGCGCCGCGCGATGCCGCGTTCGCGCGCGCGCTGCAGCCAGCCGGCGCGCGAGACCGCACCCAGATCGCTCAGCGTGGCATTGACGCGGATCGACTGCGCGAGCAGCAGGCCTTGCGACTTGCGGTCTTCGGTGACGAGGCCGATGCCGGCGCGGATCGCCTGCATCGGCGAGCGCCAGCCTCTGGCGACGCGGCGCACCGGCTGGCCCCCGGCGTCGTGCAGAACGATCTCGCCGCGGTCCGCGCGGTCGGCGCCGAACAGCAGCCGCACGAGCTCGGTGCGGCCCGAGCCGACCAGGCCCGCGAGGCCCATGACCTCGCCGGCATGCAGCGCGATGTCGACGTCGCGCACCGCCTCGGCCCGGCCCAGGCCGCGCGCGCTCAGCAGCACCGGCCCGGCCACGCGGCGCGGGCGGCCCTCGTGCTCGTGCACCGCGCGGCCGACCATGCGCTGCACCAGCTCGGATTCCCGCACGCCGGCCATCGGCCGCACGTCCACCAGGCGGCCGTCGCGCAGCACCGCCACCCGGTCTGCAATGCGCTGCAGTTCCTCGAGCCGGTGCGAGACATAGACGATCGCCACGCCACGTGCCTTGAGCAGCGCGATCTGCTCGAACAGGTGCGCGGTCTCGCGCGGCGTGAGCATGGCGGTGGGCTCGTCGAGCACCAGCACGCGCGTGTCGTCCTGCAGGTTGCGCGCGATCTCCACCATCTGCTGCTGGCCGATGCCGAGCCGCGCGACCGGCATGGCCGGGTCGATGTTCTGCATGCCGATCTTGGCGAGCTGGCGCGCGGCCAGTTCGTGCAGCTGGCCGCGGCGGATCCAGCCGGTCGTGTGCGGCAGCCGGTCGAGCAGCAGGTTCTCGGCCACCGACAGCGTGGTGACCAGGCCGAGCTCCTGCATGACCATGCGCACGCCCAGGCGCTCGGCATCGCGGCGCGAGGCCGGGGCGAAGGCCGCGCCATCGAGCAGCATGCGCCCGCGCGTGGGCTGCACCAGCCCGCAGACGATCTTCGACAGCGTGCTCTTGCCGGCGCCGTTCTCGCCGGTGAGCGCCAGCACCTCGCCCGCATTCAGGTCGAGCGAAACGCCGTCGAGCACCGGCGCCGCGTAGTCCTTGCCGAGCCCGCTGGCGGACAGCACGGGCACGGCCTCGATGGCGGCGGCGGATGCGTTCACGATCGGCTTTCGCGGCGGTGCTGCGGGGCGGTGCTGCGCTTTACTTGGCCGGCGACGATTTCGTCACCAGCACCACGTCGGTCTTCACCGCCGCGGGCATCTCGGACTGCTTCTTCTTGTCGGCCAGCGCCTTGAGCGCGGTCTCGATGCCGAACACCGCCTGCTTCGCGGCGAACTGGTCGGCCGTGGCGAGCACCCGGCCGTCCGCCAGCATCGGCTTGATGGCGCCGATGTTGTCGTAGCCCACCACCAGCACCTTGCCGGTCTTGCCGGCGGCCTTGACCGCGGCGACCGCGCCCAGCGCCATGCTGTCGTTGCCGGCGAGCAGTGCCTTCAGGTCGGGATGCTCGCGCATCATGCCGGCCGCGACGGTGTTGCCCTTGTCGATTTCCCACTGGCCCGACTGCACGCCCACCACGGTGGCGCCGGCTGCCTTCATCGCATCCTGGTAGCCGAGGGTGCGCTGCTGCGCATTGAAGGTGGTCGATACGCCTTCGATGATGCCGACCTTGTCGCCGGCCTTCAGGCTCTTCGCGAGCTCGTCGCCCACCAGCTTGGCGCCTGCGCGGTTGTCGGGGCCGACGAAGGGCACCTGGATACCCTTTTCCTTCAGCGCCGCGGCATCGAGCTGGTTGTCGATGTTGACCACGAGAATGCCGCGGTCGATGGCGGTCTTGATCACCGGTACCAGGGCCTTGGAGTCGGCCGGGGCGATGACCAGCGCATTGATCTTCTGCGCCATCATCTGCTCGACCATCTTGATCTGGGCGGCCGTGTCGGTCTCATCCTTGATGCCGTTGGCCACCAGCGTGTACTGCGCCGCATTGGCCTTCTGGTGCGCCTTGGCGCCGTCTTCCATGGTGCGGAAGAACTCGTTGGCGAGCGACTTCATGACCAGCGCGACCTTGGGTTTCTCCTGCGCGAAGGCGGCGGGCGCGCAGAGGCTGCCCAGGAGGGCCAGGGCGGCGGCGCTTTGCAGGGTGCGGCGGGTGAACTTCATGGTGTGTCTCCAGGGAGGGATGATCGGGCGCCGGTCTGTGCCGGGGGTGCCGATATTACCGAAGGAAAACGTTTGCGCAAACGTTTGCTATTTGGTTTTTGATCGGGTTTAACCCTGAGGGGAGCGACCGCTGGGAGCGACGCAAAGGCGTGTCGACCGGAGGGCGCGCCGGGCCGACTTAAAATCCGCGGTTACCCAAGAGGACCCCCCATGAGTTTGCAATGCGGCATCGTCGGCCTGCCCAACGTCGGTAAATCCACCCTTTTCAATGCGCTGACCAAGGCTGGCATCGCGGCGGAGAACTATCCGTTCTGCACCATCGAGCCGAACGTGGGCGTGGTGGAAGTGCCCGATCCGCGGCTCGCGCAGCTCAGCGAGATCGTCAAGCCCGAACGCGTGGTGCCCGCCATCGTAGAGTTCGTCGACATCGCCGGCCTCGTGGCCGGCGCCAGCACCGGCGAGGGCCTGGGCAACAAGTTTCTCGCCCACATCCGCGAGACCGACGCCACGGTGAACGTGGTGCGCTGCTTCGACGACGAGAACGTGATCCACGTGGCCGGCAAGGTCGATCCGATCTCCGACATCGAAGTGATCCAGACCGAGCTGTGCCTGGCCGACCTGGCCACGGTCGAGAAGGCGCTGCACCGCCACACCAAGGTCGCACGCTCGGGCGACAAGGATGCGCAGAAGCTCGTCGGCCTGCTCGAACGCTGCCAGGCCGCGCTGAACGAGAACACGCCGGTGCGCGCGCTCGAATTCACCAAGGAAGAAATGCCGCTGGTGAAGAGCTTCACGCTGATCACCGCCAAGCCCGCCATGTTCGTGGGCAACGTGGCGGAAGACGGCTTCGAGAACAACCCGTACCTCGACCGCCTGCGCGAGTACGCGGCGAAGCAGGGTGCGCCGGTGGTTGCCATCTGCGCCAAGATCGAAGCCGAACTCGCCGAGATGGACGACGAGGACAAGACGATGTTCCTGGCCGAGATCGGCCAGGATGAGCCCGGCCTCAACCGCCTGATCCGCGCGGCCTACAAGCTGCTCGGCCTGCAGACCTACTTCACGGCCGGCGTGAAGGAAGTGCGCGCCTGGACCATCCACATCGGCGACACCGGCCCGCAGGCCGCCGGCGTGATCCACGGCGACTTCGAGAAGGGCTACATCCGCGCCCAGACCATCGCCTTCGACGATTACATCGCCTACAAGGGCGAGCAGGGCGCGAAAGACGCGGGGAAGATGCGCTCGGAAGGCAAGGAATACGTCGTCAAGGATGGCGACGTGATGAACTTCCTGTTCAGTTCCTGAAGCCTCGCATGCTCACCGTCCACCACCTCGAAAACTCGCGCTCGCAGCGCGTGCTCTGGCTGCTCGAAGAGCTCGCGCTTCCCTACGAGATCGTCCGCTACCAGCGCGATCCGCAGACCATGCTGGCGCCCGCTTCGCTGCGTGCCGTGCATCCGCTCGGCAAGTCGCCCGTGGTGACGACCGACGACGGCGAGGTGCTCGCCGAGTCGGGCGCGATCCTCGAGACGCTGGTCGAACGCCACGGCGGCGGCGCGCTGGTGCCCGCGCCCGGCTCGCCCGAGGCCTTGCGCTATCGCTACTGGATGCACTTCGCGGAAGGCACGGCGATGTCGCCGCTGCTGCTCAAGCTGGTGTTCGACCGGATCGAAGGCAGCAAGATGCCGTTCTTCGTGAAGCCGATCGCGAAGATGATCTCGGCCAAGGCCAAGGCGGCGTTCATTCTTCCGAACATCGAGAGCCATCTCGACTTCATGGAAGCCGAGCTCGGCAAGAGCGAATGGTTTGTCGGCAGCGCGTTCACCGCGGCCGACATCCAGATGAGCTTTCCGGTGGAAGCCGCGCAGGCGCGTGGCGGCCTCGATGCGAAGCGCCCGCGCCTCATGGACTATCTGGCGCGCATCCATGCGCGGCCGGCCTACCAGCGTGCGTTGGCGCGCGGCGGCCCGTTCAAGCTGCGCTGACGAGGCGCGCGCTCACTCACGCTGCGCTCATCGCGCAGCGCTCTTTGCTCATGACGGGAAGATGTAGAGCAGCGCCACCGTCATGCAGACGTAGCGCAGGAATTTCCCGATAGCCATGTAGCCGAGGCAGGGCCAGAACGGCAGCTTGAGCCAGCCTGCCACCGCGCAGAGCGGATCACCGACGATCGGCAGCCAGCTCAGCAGGCAGGCCTTGGGGCCGAGCCGCTCGAGCCAGCCCAGCACCCGCACATGGTGTTTCGAATGCGAATATTTGTCGGCGACCTTGTGCGCGCCGTAGCCGAGCCACCAGTCCACGGCGCCGCCCAGCGTGTTGCCGGCGGTGGCCACCAGCACGGCCGGCCAGAACATGTCGGGGTTGAGCTTCAGCAGGCCGAAGAGAACCGGCTCCGACCCCACGGGCAGCAGCGTGGCCGAGACGAACGCCGCGATGAACAGCGTGGAGAGTCCGTATTGCGGCAGCGCGAGAAGCGCGAGGAGAGCGTCGAGCCAAGCTTGCATAAAGTGGAATGAGTCGGCGCAGTATAGGCAGGCGGCCGGCTGCGGCAGGTCGGAGAAAAGGCCGTGCGCAACAGGTGTTTGCACCTGCATCGCATGCGCAAATCGTTTCAGCGGCCGAAATGCCGCGTGGCTACAATCGTGCCTCATTTTTCAGCAGCAGCCGGACGCGCGACGCCTCTTCCCCCATGACCTTGCAGATCGGCAATCACACGCTGGAAAACCGCCTGTTCGTCGCGCCCATGGCCGGCGTGACCGACCGGCCGTTCCGCATGCTGTGCCGCGAACTCGGCGCGGGCTATGCGGTCAGCGAGATGGTCACCTCGCGCAAGGATCTCTGGAATACGCTCAAGACCTCGCGCCGCGCCAACCACGAGGGCGAGCCGGGCCCCATCTCCGTGCAGATCGCGGGCACCGACGCGGCCATGATGGCCGAGGCCGCGGTCTACAACATCGAGCGCGGCGCGCAGATCATCGACATCAACATGGGCTGCCCGGCCAAGAAGGTCTGCAACAAGTGGGCTGGCTCGGCGCTGATGCGCGACGAGCCGCTCGCGCGCGAGATCGTGCAGGCCGTGGTCGATGCGGCGCAGCCCTTCGGCGTGCCGGTGACGCTGAAGATGCGCACCGGCTGGAGCCAGGAGCAGCGCAATGCGGTGAGGCTCGCGCGCGAGTTCGAATCGGCCGGCGTGCAGATGCTCACGGTGCATGGCCGCACGCGCGAGCAGGGCTACAAGGGCCACGCCGAGTACGACACCATCGCCGCGGTGAAGGCGGCCGTGCGCATCCCCGTGGTGGCGAACGGCGACATCCGCTCACCCGAAAAGGCGCGCGACGTGCTCGCGGCCACCGGTGCCGACGCCGTGATGATCGGCCGCGCGGCCCAGGGCCGGCCGTGGATCTTTCGCGAGATCGCGCACTTCCTGGCCACGGGCATGCACCTTGCGCCGCCGCTGGTGGCCGAAGTGCGCCGCCTGCTGCTCGACCACCTCGAGGCGCACTACGCGCTCTATGGCGAATGGAGCGGCGTGCGCAGCGCGCGCAAGCACATCGGCTGGTACGTGCGCATGCTGCCCGACGGCGAGGCCTTCCGAGCGCAGATGAACGGCATCGAGGATGCTCCCGCGCAGTTGCGCGTGGTGGGCGACTATTTCGACGGGTTGGCGGACCGCATGGACCGCATGCCCGAATACGAGGCGGCCGAAGAGCTGCCAGGTGAAGAGGAGGCGGCCTGCGCCACCGATTGAGAGAGAGAAGAAAAAAACCATGAGCAAGAAACACATCGAGGACTGCGTGCGCACCAGTCTGGACAGCTACTTTCGCGATCTGCGCGGCACCGAACCCGACGGCATGTACGAGATGCTCGTGCGCGTGGTCGAGAAACCCTTGCTCGACGTCGTCATGACGCGCGCCGAGGGCAACCAGTCGAAGGCCGCGCAATGGTTGGGCCTGAACCGCAACACCCTCCGCAAGAAGCTCGTCGAGCACAAACTTTTGAAATAACCACGGCATATTCCATGGCCCAGACTGCACTCATCTCCGTTTCCGACAAGACCGGTATCCTCGAATTCGCGCAGGCGCTGCATGCGCTCGGCGTCAAGCTGCTGTCCACCGGCGGCACCGCCAAGCTCCTCGCCGATGCCGGCCTGCCGGTCACCGAGGTGGCCGACCACACCGGCTTTCCGGAGATGCTCGACGGCCGCGTGAAGACGCTGCATCCCAAGATCCACGGCGGCCTGCTCGCGCGGCGCGACCTGCCGGCGCACATGGCGGCGATCGAGCAGCACGGCATCGACACCATCGACCTGCTCGTGGTCAATCTCTATCCGTTCGAAGCCACGGTGGCCAAGGCCGGCTGCACGCTCGAGGACGCGATCGAGAACATCGACATCGGCGGCCCGGCCATGGTGCGCAGCGCGGCCAAGAACTGGAAGGACGTAGGGGTGCTGACCGACGCGTCGCAGTACGCGGTGGCGCTGGCCGAACTCCGGGCGGCGGGCAAGCTCAGCGACAAGACGAAGTTCGGGTTCTCGGTGGCCGCGTTCAACCGCATCGCCGACTACGACGGCGCGATCAGCGACTACCTCTCGGCCATCGACTTCGACGCGAGCATCGGCCAGCCGACGCCCACACGCTCGCTGTTCCCGGCCCAGAGCAACGGCCGCTTCGTCAAGGTGCAGGACCTGCGCTACGGCGAGAACCCGCACCAGCAGGCCGCGTTCTATCGCGACCTGCATCCCGCGCCCGGTTCGCTCGTGTCGGCGAAGCAGCTGCAGGGCAAGGAGCTGAGCTACAACAACATCGCCGATGCCGACGCTGCGTGGGAATGCGTGAAGAGCTTCGACGTGCCGGCCTGCGTTATCGTGAAGCACGCCAATCCCTGCGGCGTGGCCGTGGGCAAGGACGCGGCCGAGGCCTATGCCAAGGCCTTCAAGACCGACCCGACCTCGGCCTTCGGCGGCATCATCGCCTTCAACCGCCCGGTGGACCTCGCGACCGCGCAGGCCGTGAACAAGCAGTTCGTCGAGGTGCTGATGGCGCCGGGCTACACGCCCGAGGCGCTCGAGGTGTTCCAGGCCACCAAGGCCAAGCAGAACGTGCGCGTGCTCGAGATCGCGCTGCCGCCGGGCGGCAAGTCCGACTGGGACAACGGCCGCAACCTCATGGACGTCAAGCGCGTCGGTTCGGGCCTGCTGATCCAGACCGCCGACAACCACGAGCTCGCGGCCAGCGACCTCAAGGTGGTCAGCAAGAAGCAGCCCACGGCCGAGCAATTGCAGGACCTGCTGTTTGCCTGGAAGGTCGCCAAGTACGTGAAGAGCAACGCCATTGTGTTCTGTGCCGACGGCATGACCATGGGCGTCGGCGCGGGCCAGATGAGCCGCCTCGATTCCGCGCGCATCGCCAGCATCAAGGCCGAGCATGCGGGCCTCTCGCTGCAGGGCACGGCGGTGGCGAGCGATGCCTTCTTCCCGTTCCGCGACGGGCTCGACGTGGTGGTCGATGCGGGCGCGAGCTGCGTGATCCAGCCCGGCGGTTCGATGCGCGACCAGGAAGTGATCGACGCCGCCGACGAACGCGGCGTGGTGATGGTGCTTTCGGGCGTGCGCCACTTCAGGCACTGAGCCCTTCCGCCGCCAAGGCGAAGCCGGACGGTCGCTAGCGTTTCGCTGGCGGCCGTCCGGCTTTCTTGCTTGCGGACGGGGCTTCCTTGGCGGGCGCGGCCGCGGCGAGCAGCGACATGAAGAAGTCGAGCGTGCCGGCCATGGTCTTCGCGGTCGATTCGCGCGAGAGGCTCCATTCGGGAAAGTGCCCGTCCACCGCCATGCGCGCCAGTCCGTAGACCAGTGCGCGCGCGGCGATCTGCGCATGGGCTGCGTCCGCGCTGGCGGCGCTGCCGCCGTGCGCGAAGGCCTCGTCGAACAAGGCCTGCATCCGCGTGCGGATCGATTCGTTGTCGCTGCGCAGGCTGGCCGAGCTGTCGTAGTCGATCAATGCGCGTTCGCTGATCACGCGGAAGTGCGTGGGATTCTTGCGCGCCCATTCGATGTAGGCATGGCCGATGGCACCGAAGCGCACCAGCGCCGGTGCGCCGGCGGCGGCCTCGAGCGCCTGCTCCACATGCAAGCGCAGCCGCTCGGTCGCCTGCTCGGCCACCGCCGTCAGCAGCGCGGTCTTGGTGGCGAAGTGGCGGAACGGCGCGCCCGGCGAGACACCCGCGCGCTTGGCCGCTTCGCGCACGCTGAGCTTGTCGAGCCCATCGCGCTCGATCAGCTCGACCGCCGCCTGGACCAGCGCTTCGCGCAGGTTGCCGTGGTGGTAGGCGGCGCGCGGCTGTGGCGTGTCGGCGGTAGCGGGGCGTGGGACGCGGGCAGTCATGCGGGGCGAGTTTGAATCCATTGATGTAATCGGTGATTATTTTGCGCTAGACTGCGACCGCTGCTCATGTATGCGCTGATTACATGAGCGGCGGCGTCTTGCCTTTCTACCTGTCGCTCTGTTTTTTCGATCGGAGTCTTCCATGCGCATCCGTGCCCTCTTGTTCCTTGCCGCCCTCACCCTGGCATGCACAGCCCAGGCCGACGATTCCGCCGCCACGCTCCGGATCGTCTGGCCGCCCGAAGGCGCGGTGGTCCCGCTGGGCGCGGATGCCGAGCGGTCGATCGGCGTGGTGGTGCAGAGCAACTTCAAGCTGCTGCCGGCTGGCCGGTGCGGTAGCGATCCGCGCTGCGGCCATGTCCACATGAAGATCGATCCGGAAGGCGACAGCTGCAACCTCCCTGGGCGCCCCTACAACAGCATGAACAGCGATTTCGGCGGCGACCTGGTCAAGGCCCGCTTCGGGCCGTGCCCCTCGCCGACGGGCAGCCACGTGATCGGCGTGCTGCTGGCCGACGACCATCACCGGCCGGTGATGGTGAACGGCAAGCCCGTGACCGGGCTCGTGAAGCTCACGACCCGCTGAAGATCTGCCGCGCGGCCTCGATGGTGGCGGCGATGTCGTCGTCGCTGTGCGCCGCGCTCACGAAGCCCGCTTCGTAGAGCGCCGGCGCGATGTACACGCCGCGGTCGAGCAGGCCGTGGAACAGCGCATTGAACTGCGCGTTGTCGGTGGTCATGACGGTGGCGTAGTTCTGCGGCAGTTCGTTCATGAGGAAGAAGCCGAACATGCCGCCCTCGCTGTCGACGCTGAAGGGCCGGCCGGCGGACGCCGCGGCGGCCTTGAGGCCGTCGACCAGCGCGCGCGTCTTGTTCGAGAGCGCTTCGTAGAAGCCGGGCTTCGCGATCTCCTTCAGCGTGGCGAGGCCGCAGGCCGTGGCGACCGGGTTGCCCGAGAGCGTGCCGGCCTGGTAGACCGGCCCGAGCGGCGCGAGCTGCTCCATGATGGCGCGCGGTCCGCCGAAGGCCGCGAGCGGCATGCCGCCGCCGATCACCTTGCCGAGCACCGTGAGGTCGGGCGTGATGCCCAGCACGCCCTGTGCACCGTGCAGGCCGACGCGAAAGCCGGTCATCACCTCGTCGAAGATCAGCAGCGCGCCATGCTGCGTGCACAGCTCGCGGCAGCGGCGGGCGAACGCGGGCGTGGCGCGCACGAAGTTCATGTTGCCGGCGATCGCCTCGATCATCAGGCAGGCGATGTCGTTGCCATGCAGCGAGAAGGCCTCCTCGAGCTGGGCGATGTTGTTGTACTCGAGCACCAGCGTGTGCTGCGTGACCTCGGGCGGCACGCCGGCCGAGGTCGGGTGCCCGAAGGTCGCGAGGCCGGAGCCGGCCTTCACCAGCAGCGCGTCGGCATGGCCGTGGTAGCAGCCTTCGAACTTGATGATGTGCTTGCGGCCGGTGGCGCCGCGCGCCAGCCGCAGCGCGCTCATCGCGGCCTCGGTGCCCGAGCTCACGAGCCGCACCATCTCCATCGACGGCACCAGCGCGAGGATGGCCTCGGCGAGTTCGATCTCGCGCTCGGTCGGGGCCCCGTACGAGAAGCCTTCGAGCACGGCCTTCTGCACGGCTTCGACCACCGCGGGGTGGCCGTGGCCCAGGATCATCGGGCCCCAGGAGCCGATGTAGTCGATGTAGCGCTTGTCGTTGGCGTCCCAGAAATAGGCGCCCTCGGCGCGGCGGATGAAGCGCGGCGTGCCGCCCACCGCCTTGAAGGCGCGCACGGGCGAGTTGACCCCGCCGGGGATGACCGCACGGGCGCGGTCGAAAAGGATGTCGTTCTGGTCGGGATGGGGCATCAGGGGCTCGAAACGGTCGTTGAATTCAGTGACGGGTGTCGTGGGGAGGGAGCGCGAAGTCGGGCGGCCCGTCGCCGGGGCCGTCGTCGTCCTCGTCGTCTTCGGGCTCGGCCCAGAACAGCCGGTCGGGCAGCACATGGCCCATGCCGGGGCGGAAGCCCGCGTCGAGGCAGCGGTCCATGTAGGCCAGCGCTTCGGTGGTGGCCGCGACCAGATCGGTGCCGCTCGCGAGCAGCGCGGCCAGCGCGGCCGACAGCGTGTCGCCGGCACCGGAGAACACCGCTTCGAGCCGTTCGTACTTTTCGCTAGTGAGCACTGACTGTGGCGACGCGAGCACATTGTCGATGAACTGGTCGGGCAGCATGATGCCGGTGACCAGCGTGTACGACACGCCGAATTCGCCCGCGGCCTTGGCGATGTCGCGCGCGCTTGGCGGCCGCTCGCCGCTCCAGTCGGGCAGCAGCCAGCGCCAGAGCGTGCTGTGATTGCCCACCAGCACCGTGGCCTGGGGCAGCAGCAGCTCGCGGAAGGCATCGAGATAGCCCTCGATCAGGTCCTCGTCCCACCAGGAGAGGTTGGGCATGTACGCCACCACCGGCACCTCGGGGTAGTCGGAGGCGGTCTCGGCGATGGTGCTCAGCGCGTCGGGCGTGCCGACGAAGCCCACCTTGATGAGCTGCACCTCGACATCCTCGAGGATGGCGCGCGCCTGCTCGGCAATGGCTTCTTCTTCGAACGGAAAGTGGTCGAAGATCTCGGCCGTGTCGCGCGCGTAGGCCCCGGTAACCACCGGCAGCACATGCGCGCCGACCGAGGCCATGGCCAGCGCGTCGGCCCCCAGACCGCCGGCCCCGCTCGGGTCGCTGGCGTTGAAGACCAGCACGCAGGGCGGGTTCAGATCGCTTTCGGCGATCTCGTCGGGCCCCTCCGAGGGGTCGTTAAGATCGCCCGGATGGCGAGCGTCATCTGCTGGATGTAAGTGAATGGTCATACGCCGGACGGGGATCTCCTGGATGGTGGCATAAGCGCGACGTTTACAGTCCGCCAGTGAGATACGCATAGATACACTCGTTGCATTTAATGAACAAGGACTTTAAGCTCCGATGAATACGAAAACTTGGATGTGCCTGATTTGTGGGTGGATCTATGACGAAGCGGTTGGTGTACCGGAAGATGGCATCGCGGCAGGCACGGCCTGGGCCGACGTGCCGATGAACTGGACATGTCCTGAGTGCGGTGCACGCAAGGAAGACTTCGAAATGGTTGAAATCTAGAGCATGGCATAGGCTACGCGGTCTGCGCCGATGTACGGCGCGGCGGGCATCCAAGTCTCATCAGCAGGAGCGTGTGCAATGGGGCCGAATGGATCAGGTTACAAGGTGCTCGTCATCGACGACAGCAATACGATCCGGCGCAGTGCCGAAATATTTCTGAAGCAGGGCGGGCATGAGGTTCTTCTCGCGGAAGACGGTTTCGATGCCCTCTCCAAGGTCAACGACCACAAGCCGCACCTGATTTTCTGCGACATCCTGATGCCGCGCCTCGACGGCTATCAGACCTGCGCCATCATCAAGCGCAACGCCCGTTTCTCGAACGTCCCTGTCGTCATGCTGTCCTCGAAGGACGGCGTCTTCGACAAGGCGCGCGGCCGCATGGTCGGTTCGCAGGACTACCTGACCAAACCCTTTACCAAGGACCAGCTGCTGCAGGCCGTGCAGCAGTTCGGCCATGTTCCACAGGAAGTGCAGTGATGCCCATTCGAAAAATCCTCGTCGTCGACGACTCCAAGACGGAGCTGGTGTTCCTCTCCGACCTGCTCCACAAGAACGGTTTTGCCGTCAAGACCGCCGAAAACGCCGAAGACGCGATGCGCCGTATCGAGGAAGACCAGCCCGACCTGATCCTCATGGACGTCGTGATGCCCGGCCAGAACGGTTTCCAGCTCACGCGCGCCATCGCCCGCAACCCGCAGTACGCCGCGATCCCGATCATTCTTTGCACCAGCAAGAACCAGGAGACCGACCGCGTCTGGGGCATGCGCCAGGGCGCGCGCGACTACATCGTGAAGCCGGTCAACGCGACCGAGCTGATGTCCAAGATCAGCGCGCTGGCCTGAGCGGGAACCCGCAGAGGCCATGGCGAACCGCGACGCGCTCCGCGCCTTCCAGTCCCGGCTGGCGAGCCGCCTGCAGGCTGCCCGCACCACCGGCATCGCGGCCACGTGGCTCGCGGTCGAGGCTGGCGAGGGCAAGTACCTGTTTCCGCTCGGCCATGCCGGCGAGATCTTCCCGTGGACGCCGCCGCAGCCGGTGCCCTACACGGCGCCCTGGTTCCTGGGCGTCGCGAACTTGCGCGGCGGCCTGTACGGCGTGGTGCACCTCTCGGCCTTCGCCGCTGGCGCGCCGAGCGCGGCGACCGCGAGCGAGGCGGTGCGCATGCAGTCGCGGTTCGTTGCCCTGAACGAGCTGCTCGAAGTCAACTGCGCCCTGCTGGTCGACCGCCTGGCGGGACTGCGCGGCGTCGACGCCTTTTCGGCCGCGGAAGCCCCGGCCGACGACGCACCCGCGTGGCTCGGGCATCTGTACACCGACGCGGCAGGCGAGCGCTGGCAGGAGATCAACCTGCAGGCGTTGTCGCAGCAACCCCAGTTTTTGAGTATCGGCGCCTAGTGCCCAGGCACGCGCCCCGCAGACAACCACCGAAGGACCGACCGTGAGCTCGATCGCCGACAAGTTCAAGAAATTACTGCCCGCGACCAGCGGCAACGACAAGGCCCGCGTCGACGGCTCCGGTTCCACCTTGTCGCTCGACGACGCCGACACGGTGCAGGGGATGGACGAGAAAACCGTCCGCCTCGACCGCAGCGGCGGCAGCGCCGGTGCGGCGGCGATCGCGGCGCCCACCGGCTTCGGCGATGGCCCGGCACGGATCGGCAACGAGGCCGCCAACGAGGCCGATGCCGCGTCGGACGAGGCGGCCGAGGCGCTGGCGGCGGGCCGCAAGGACTCGAGCCCGGCGCGCCAGCAGCGGATCCTCGCGATCATGCTCGCGCTCGTGGTGCTGCTGCTGTTGCTGGTGGCCGGCTCTGCCATTCTTCGCGCCGAGCGCCTTGCGCAGCAGGTGGCGGCCACCGGCCAGTCGCTGATGCAGTCGCAGCGCCTCGCCAAGTCGATCTCGCAGGCCCTCGTGGGCAGCGGCCCCGCCTTCGTCGAAGTGAAGGATGCCGCCGACGACCTCACGCGCCGCGTGCAGGGCCTGACCAGCGGCGACGACGCGCTGCGCCTGGAGCGCGTAGGCAACCAGTACGACGAGGACATGGCCAAGATCACCCCGCTGGTGACGCGTGCCGACGCCAGCGCGAAGGTCGTGCTGGGCCAGCGGCAGATCCTGACGCAGGTGGGCGCTGCCTTGCGCGACATCAACCAGCAGTCGTCCGCGCTGCTCGAAATGACCGAGACGGTGGCCTCGCTCAAGATGCAGCAGAACGCCACGCTGCCCGAGATCGCCGCGGCCGGCCAGCTCGTCATGCTGACCCAGCGCATCGGCAAATCGACCAACGAGTTCTTCACGGTCGAGGGCGTGAACCCCGACGCCGTGTTCCTGCTCGGCAAGGACCTGAACACCTTCCAGGAAACCGCGCGTGGCCTGCTCGAAGGCAATGCGCAGCAGCGCTTCCCCGGTTCGCGCGATCCGCAGACCCGCGAGCAGCTCGAAGTCATCCTCAAGACCTACGAGCAGATGCGCACGCAGGCCTCGGCCATTCTCGGCAACCTGCAGGGCCTGGTGGCCGCGCGCGAAGCGCAGGCCAGCATCCTGACCGACAGCGAACCGCTTCGCAAGGCGCTCGGCGAGCTGCAGGACAAGCTCTCCGCCCGCACCGGCCTCGGCGCCGGCACGATCGTGATGCTGTTCGTGCTCTCGCTGGCCGCCCTGGCGCTTGCCGGCGCCATCGGCTACGTGCAGGTGCGCGAGGGCCGCGAACGCGCCGCCGTCGCCGATCGCGAGCGTCTCGCGGCCGAGCAGGCCAGCGAAGAGGCCGGCCGCGTCAACAACGCCAACCAGGCCGCCATTCTTCGGCTCATGAACGAACTGCAGACGGTGGCCGAGGGCGATCTGACGCAGGAAGCCACCGTGACCGAGGACATCACGGGCGCCATCGCCGACTCGGTGAACTACACCGTGGAAGAACTGCGCCTGCTGGTGGGCAACGTGCAGAACACGGCCACGCGCGTGGCACAGACCACGTCGCAGGTGGAAAGCACCTCGACCGAACTGCTGGCGGCGTCGACCGAGCAGCTGCGCGAGATCCGCGAAACCGGCCAGTCGGTGCTCGTCATGGCCGAGCGAATCAACGGCGTGTCGTCGCAGGCGCAGGAATCCGCGCTGGTTGCGCGCCAGTCGCTGCAGGCCGCTTCGTCGGGCCTGCAGGCCGTGCAGAACGCCATCGGCGGCATGAACGCCATCCGCGACCAGATCCAGGAAACCTCCAAGCGGATCAAGCGGCTCGGCGAATCGTCGCAGGAGATCGGCGAAATCACCGAACTGATCTCGGACATTACCGAGCAGACCAACGTGCTGGCGCTGAACGCCGCCATCCAGGCCGCATCGGCCGGTGAAGCGGGCCGGGGCTTCTCGGTGGTGGCCGAGGAAGTGCAGCGGCTGGCCGAACGCTCGGCCGACGCGACGCGCCAGATCTCGGCGCTCGTGAAGGCCATTCAGACCGACACGCAGGACGCCGTGGGCGCCATGGAGCGCTCCACGCAGGGTGTGGTCGAAGGGGCCAAGCTGTCCGACAACGCGGGCACCGCGCTGTCCGAGATCGACCGCGTGTCGCGCCGCCTGGCCGATCTCATCGAGCAGATCTCGCAGTCGGCGTCGCGCGAGGCCGATTCGGCCAACGTCGTGGCGGCCAACATCCAGCACATCTTCGCGGTGACCGAGCAAACCGGGGAAGGCACCCGCACCACGGCCCAGCAGGTGCGCGAGCTCTCGCAGATGGCGGAAGAACTGCGCCGATCGGTCGCCCGTTTCAAGATCGCCTGATGAAGCTCGCCGCGCGGCGCCCACTGGAAAACTGACAGATCAAAGAACGGCGAGCACCCAACGTGTCGACTCCAACCCCTGCCACGGCCCCCCTCGCCGGCAAAATGCCGGCCAACGAAGACCTCGGGCCGCTGGCCTGGGTCCTGGGCGAGGTCCAGAAATCCATCGACAACGTCGGCAAGTCGCTGCGGCGCTTCGTGCGTGACACGGGCAGCGCTGCCGAACATGAAAGCGGCCCGCTGCAGATGGCCCGCCAGCAGCTGCACCAGTCGGTCGGTGCGCTGCAGATGGTGGGCAATCCGGCCCCGGCGCTGGTGCTCGGCGCCGTCGAATTCGCGGTGCAGGGCTTCATCGCCGAACCGCAGCGCTGCACCGACAGCGCCGTCCAGAAGATCGAGCGCGCCGGCTTTGCCGTCATCGATTTCCTGCAGGCGGTGCTGGCCGGCAAGCCGGTCTCGACCATCGGCCTGTTCCCGCAATACCGCGACGTGCTCGAACTGGTGGGCAACGAGCGCGTGCATCCGGCCGATCTCTGGAGCGTGGCGTGGCGCTGGGTCGAGGTGCGTCCCGCGCTGACCCAGGCCGCGCTGGCGGCCGATCCCGGCGTTCGCTCGCGGCTCGACCGCGAGGTGCTGCAGCTCGTGAAGACCGGCGATCCGCAGGCCGCCCGTCACCTGCATGCGCTGTGCCTCGGCCTCGGGCGCGGCGCGCTGCTGCCGCGCGTCGCGAGCTTCTGGACCCTGGCCGCGGGCTTCTTCGAGGGGCTGGCGCTGGCGCTGATTCCTGCCGACACCTACGTCAAGCGCGCCGCCTCGCGCGTGCTGCTGCAATACGCCACGCTCGCGCGCGGCGACAGCGCCGTGTCCGACCGGCTCGGCCAGGACCTGCTGTTCTTCTGTGCCCAGGCCGTGCCCACTGCCCAGCAGGAAGCCGCCACGCTGCGCACCGTGCGCGCCGCCTGGGGCGTGGCCGGCGAGCCGTACATCGACTATGCGGTCGAGCAGTTCGGCCGTTTCGATCCGCTGGTGCTTGCGCAGGCGCGCAAGCGCATCGAGACCGCCAAGGAAATGTGGTCGGCGCTTTCGGGCGGTGACATCACGCGCACGCGCCAGGTGGCCGACACCTTTGCGCAACTCGGCGAGTCGCTGCAGAAGCTGCATCCGCCGAGCCTGCCGATGGTCGAGGCGCTGACGCATGCGGTCGACGCCTCGGTGCGCTCTGGCCAGCCGCCCGACACCGAGCTCGCGATGGAAGTCGCCACCTCGGTGCTCTACCTCGAGGCCGCGCTCGAAGACCTCGACCCCAGCGATCCGCAGCTCACCGCGCGCACGCTGCAGCTCGCGGGGCGCATCGAGCGCGTGCGCGAAGGCGGCCATTCGGAGCCGCTCGAGCCCTGGATGGAGGACCTGTACCGCCGCGTCAGCGACCGCCAGACCATGGGCACCGTGGTCGACGAGCTGCGCAGCCACATGGGCGAACTCGAGAAGTCGCTCGACCAGTACTTCCGCCGCCCGAGCGAGAAGGCGCTGCTGCGCACTGTGCCGAGCCAGCTGCTGCAGATGCGCGGCGTGTTCTCGGTGCTCGGCCTCGAGCAGGCCGCGGAGACCGTGCAGCGCATGCGCGACGACGTGGAGCAGATGCTGGTCGGCAGTGCCTCGCCGGTCGAGGAAATGCAGAGCTTCGACGCGCTCGGCAACAACCTGGGAGCGCTCGGCTTCCTGATCGACATGCTCGGCTACCAGCCGGCGCTTGCGAAGCGGTTGTTCGTGTTCGACGCCGAAGCCGGCGAACTCAAGCCCTTGATGGGCCGCCATGGCGACCATGCGGCGGCCGAAGCGCCCGCGCCCGGCCTGGCCGTGGGCGCCGACCCGGTGCTGAGCATCGAGGAGGTCGATGCCCAGATCGCCTCGAAGCTCGCGGCGCTCGCCGCGCCCGGCCGCAAGGCCAAGGCATCGCCGATCGAGGAATTCAGCCGCAAGGCCGACAGCTGGACCCAGAAGATCGCCGGCCCTGGCGCGCTGCCCGACACCGAGGTCACCGAACTCGAAGAAGACGACCTGCAGAACATCTTTCTCGAGGAAGCGCGCGAGGTGGTGCAGAACGGCCTGGCTGCGATCGACGAGCTCGGCAGCCATCCGGACGATACCGAGGAACTCACGATCCTGCGGCGCGCGTTCCACACGCTCAAGGGCAGCTCGCGCATGGTCGGCCTGACCGATTTCGGCGACGCCGCCTGGTCGTTCGAGCAGGTGCTCAACACCTGGCTCGCCGACCAGCGCGCCGCCACGCCCGAGCTGCTGTCAGGCACCCGCAAGGCGCTCGAGGAATTCAGCCAGTGGGTCGAGGCCATCGCCTCGGGCACGCCGCACGGCTGGCAGGCCGGACACTTCAGCCGCGTGGCGAATGCCCTGCTTGCAGGTGAAGCGGTGCCGGCGGCGCCGACCTGGGCCACCGGTGCCGATGCGCTCGCGGTCGCGGCCCGGCAGATCGCGGCCGAGCCGCCGGCGCTTGCACCCGCGCCCGCACCCGCACCCGCAGTGGCACCGCTTGCGATGCCGCAGCTTCCGGACCTGCCCGACCTGACACTGTCGCGGGAACTGCCGCGCGACGCCGGTTTCGAGTTTCCGGCCGAAGTGCCGCAACCGTTCGATCGGTCGGAGCGCGACGACGATTTCGCCTCGACCGACTTCCTCGACTTCGACGCCAAGCCCGAATCCGGGATCGAAACCTTCGAAACCCTGACCGACGAGGATTTCGACTTCTCGATGCCCGCGAAGCCGCAGCAGCAGGCCGAGGCGCTTGCGCCGGCCGCGCCGGCCGCGCCGGAGGTACCGCCCCTCGAGGCGCTGCCCGATCTCGAGTGGGCAATCGAAGCGCCGCCCGAGGAAGAGCCCGTCGCCGCCGCGGCCCTGCTGCTGCAGCCCGAGGAGGCATCTGCCCCGCCCGCCGTGGACGAAGCACCTGCCGCGCTCGAAGTGCAACTGCCCGCCATCGAAGCGGCTGCGGAGCCTGTCGCAGAACCCGAGCCCGAAGCCGAACCCGAGCCCGAGCCCGAAGCCGCCGAAACCCCGGCGCAGCTCGAGCCCGAGCCGCCTGCCGAGCCAGCCGGCACCACCAGCGCGGAAGACCAGGTCAAGGTCATCGGTCCGCTGCGCATCGGCATCGCGCTCTACAACGTCTACCTGAACGAGGCCGACGAGTGGTCGCGTCAGCTCGCCACCGACGTCGGCGAATGGGCGCTCGAAACGCACGAGCGCCTGCCCGACTCGACCATCGCCCTCGCGCATTCGCTTGCCGGCAGTTCGGCCACGGTCGGCTTCCACAGCCTGTCGGGCATGGCCCGGCTGTTCGAGGCCGCGCTGCAGCATCTGCAGATGCAGGGCAGCGGCACGCGCGAGCAGGGCGTGGTGCTGGTAGCCGCCGCCGACGAGCTTCGCCGCCTGCTGCACCAGTTTGCCGCCGGCTTGCTGCGCGAGCCGTCCGAAGGCACGCTCCAGGCGCTGCGCGACATCGCCGCCGCGCCCATGCCTGCCGAGGCCGCCTTCCGCATGGAACCGCGCCCGGTCCCGATGCCGGCACCGGGGGGCATCGCCGACGTGGCGCTGGACGATTCCGAAGACGCCCTCGACGTGAGCGACGCGGTCGACGTCGACCTGTTTCCGATCTTCGAGGAAGAGGCGGCGGAACTGCTGCCACAGCTCGCCCAGGCACTGCGCCAATGGGCGCACCATCCCGACGACAGCGCGCCGCGCGCCTCGGTGCTGCGCACGCTGCACACGCTCAAGGGCAGCGCCCGGCTGGCCGGCGCGATGCGCCTCGGCGAGCGGGCGCACCGCATGGAGTCCGAGATCGAGTTGCTCGGCACCCAGGGGGCGGCCGACCGCGGCGAGATCGAGAAGCTGCTTTCGCGCCTCGATGCGCTGCAGGCCACCTTCGACGCACTGCGCGCCGCCGACGATGCCACCCAGGCCGAAGTGGCCGAGCGCATGACCTCGGCCTCTGCCACATCGCCCGGCGTCCAGCTGGTGCAGGTGGCCGCCGAATCGGCCGCTGCCGCCGGCGATCAAGACAGCCCGGCCGCCGCGAACGACGAGGACGAAGCCGGCGCCGCATCCGAGGACCCGACCGCGGCCGTGCCCGCTGCCGCTGCGCTGCTGCCGCGTTCCGCGCCCGCGCTGCTCATGCCGCTGCGCCCGGCCTCGGGCCAGGCGGTGCGCATCCGCACCCAGCTGCTAGACCGCCTCGTGGCGCAGACCGGCGAGGTCATCATCACGCGCTCGCGCCTCGAGGCCGAACTCGGCCAGCTGCGCGCCTCGCTCGCCGACCTCACGGGCAACCTCGACCGCCTGCGCCAGCAGCTGCGCGACATCGAGGTGCAGGCCGAAAGCCAGATGCAGTCGCGCCTCGCGCAGGCCAAGGATTCGCAGCAGAGCTTCGATCCGCTCGAGTTCGACCGCTTCACGCGGGTGCAGGAGCTCACGCGCATGATGGCCGAGTCGGTCAACGACGTGGCCACGGTCCAGCGCACGCTGCAGAAGACGGTGCAGGCCACCGAAGACGACCTCAGCGTGCAGGCGCGCCAGACGCGCGAACTGCAGCGCGGCCTGCTGCGCACGCGCATGGTGGAGTTCGAGGGAATTTCCGAGCGCCTCTACCGCGTGGTGCGCCAGGCCTCGAAGGACACCGCCAAGCAGGTGCGCCTCGACATCGTCGGCGGCTCCATCGAAATGGACCGTGGCGTGCTCGACCGCATGACGCCGGCCTTCGAGCACCTGCTGCGCAACTGCGTGGCGCACGGCATCGAAACGGCCGACGCGCGCGCACAGGCCGGCAAGGAGCCGAGCGGACTGATCGCGATCGAGCTGCACCACGAAGGCAACGACGTGTCGGTGAGCTTCCGCGACGACGGCGCCGGCCTCGACCATGGCCGCATCGCCGAACGTGCGCGCACGCTCGGCCTGCTCGCGCCGGGCCAGGAACTGTCGCTCGAAGAGGCGACCGAGCTGATCTTCAAGCCCGGCTTCTCCACCGCGGGGCAGGTCTCGGAACTGGCCGGCCGCGGCATCGGCATGGACGTGGTGCGCGCGCAGATCGCCGCGCTCGGCGGCCGCATCGAGACGCACAGCACCCCGGGGCAGGGCACCACCTTCAAGTTGGTGCTGCCGCTCACCACCGCCGTCACCCACGTGGTGATGCTGCGTGCAGGCGAGGTGTCGATCGGCGTGCCGTCGAACCTGGTGGAGTTGGTGCAGCGCGTGGGCGCTGCCGATCTCGAGGCCGCGTACCGGCAGGACAGCCACCGTTTCGGCAGCGAGCAGGTACCTTTCTACTGGGCGGGCGCATTGCTGCAGGCCTCGGCGCGCAGCGAACAGTTCGCGGGCAAGAACAACACCGTGGTGATCGTGCGCAGCGCGGCACAGCGCGTGGCGCTGCACGTCGACGAAGTGCTGGGCAACCAGGAAGTCGTGGTCAAGAACCTCGGCCCGCAGCTGGCACGCCTGCCGGGACTCGCGGGCATCTCGGTGCTCGCCTCGGGCGCGGTGGCGCTGATCTACAACCCGGTGGCGCTCGCGGCCGTGCACGGCGAGCAGGCGCGCAGGCGCCAGGCCGCGGCGCTGGCCGCGCCTGCGCAGGCGGCCGATGCAGCCGGCGAAAACGGCGCGTCGGATACACCGCTCGCCCCGCCGGTGGCGCAGATCCCGCTGGTGCTGGTGGTCGACGACTCCATCACCGTGCGCCGCGTCACGCAGCGCCTGCTGCAGCGCGAAGGCTACCGTGTGTCGCTCGCGGCCGATGGCCTGCAGGCGCTCGAGCGGCTGCAGCAGGAGCGCCCGGCCGTGGTGCTGTCGGACATCGAGATGCCGCGCATGGACGGTTTCGACCTGGCGCGCAACATCCGCGCCGACAGCGCGATGGCCGGCTTGCCGATCATCATGATCACCTCGCGCATCGCCGAGAAGCACCGCGACTATGCGCGCACGCTCGGTGTGAACCACTACCTCGGCAAGCCCTATTCCGAAGACGAGCTGCTGCGTTTGGTGCGCGCCTACACGAGCGAGCCCGCGGCCCTGGCGGCGACCTGAGCGCGGGCACGCTCAAGGGCCGCTTCGACGCGCGGGCTTGTTGTCCGCGCCGCGCGCGGCGCCGTAGCGGTGCAGCGTCTGCGCGCGCGCCTCGGCATGGTCCACCACCGGCTTCGGATAGGTCTCGCCGAGCGTGATGCCGGCGGCCTCGAGCTCGACCGGCGACGCGGCCCACGGCGCGTGGATCGCGGCATTCGACAGGCCCGCCAGCTCCGGCAGGTAGCGCCGGATGAACTTGCCTTCGGGGTCGAAGCGCTCGCTCTGCGTGACGGGGTTGAAGATCCGGAAGTAGGGCTGCGCGTCGCAACCGCTTGAGCTGGCCCACTGCCAGCCGCCGTTGTTGGAGGCGAGCTCGAAGTCGTTGAGGTGCAGCGCAAAGTAGCGCTCGCCGCGCCGCCAGTCCAGCCCCAGGTCCTTGCAGAGGAAGCTCGCCACCACCATGCGCAGCCGGTTGTGCATGTAGCCGCTCTGGTTGATCTGGCGCATGGCCGCATCCACCAGCGGATAGCCGGTGTGGCCCTGGCACCAGGCTTCGAACAGCTGGTCGGCGTGCTTGCCGTGGTGCCACTGGATCTTGTCGTACTCGGGGCGGAAGCTCTTCGACTCGCCGTTCGCGTGCACGTGCGGGAAGTGCGCCAGGATCTGGAAGTAGAAGTCGCGCCAGATCAGCTCGCTGAGCCAGGTCGATGCGCCCGGGTTGCCGCCCAGCGACAGCTGGTGCGCCACGCCCGCCACCTGGCGGATCGACACCGTGCCGAAGCGCAGGTGCACGCCCAGGTAGCTCGGCCCGCGCACCGCCGGAAAGTTGCGCGCAGCGTCGTAGCGGTCGATGCGCTGGAAGAAGTCTTCGAACAGCGCCGCCGCCCCCGCGCTGCCGGGCGGAATGCCGAGCTCGGCCAGGTTGGTGGCGGCAAAGCCGATGTCGCCCAGCGCAGGCACCGGCGCGCGGTGCGCCTCGGGCGGCGGCGCCAGCGCTTCGGCATAGGCCCGCACCGGGTAGGGCTTGAGGAAGAAGTCGTCCACCTTCGCGAGCCAGGCGCGCTTGTAGGGCGTGAAGACCGTGTAGGGCTGGCCCACCTTGGTCAGAACCTCGTCGCGGTCGAACACGTTCGTGTCCTTGTAGGTGTGAAAGCTCACGCCCGCATTGGCCAGCGCGCCGAGCACCTGGGCGTCGCGCGCCAGCGCGTCGGGCTCGTCGTCGCGGTTGGCGAAGACCGCCTGCACGTCCATCTCGTGGGCCAGCGCCGGCACCTCGTCGACCGCGGCGGCATGCCGCACGATCAGCCCGCCGCCGAGGGCCTGCAGGTCGGCGTCGAGCGCCTCGAGCGATTCGCGGATGAATTCGACCCGCCGGTCGGCCGGCGGCAGCGGGTCGAGAATCGGCCGGTCGAAGACGAAAACGCACAGCAGCTGGCGGCAGCTGCGCAGCGCGTGGTAGAGCGCTGCGTTGTCGTCCACGCGCAGGTCGCGGCGAAACCACATGAGCCCTTTTGGATAGGGCTTGTCGACGGCCAGTAAAATCGGGGGCATATGGCTGCCGATTCTGCCCCGATGAACCTCACGCATCACTTTCTGATCGCGATGCCGGGGATGGAAGATAAAACTTTCAACCGCAGCGTCGTCTACCTTTGCGAGCACAGCGAGCGCGGCGCCCTCGGGCTCGTGATCAACAAGCCCAGCGACATCAACCTCAAGGTGCTGTTCGAGAAGATCGAGCTCCACCTGTCGCGCCCCGAGCTCGGCGACGCCCCCGTGTTCCAGGGCGGACCGGTCCAGACCGAGCGCGGCTTCGTGCTGCACGAGCCGGTGTTCTCGCACGGCGAAAAGCCCGACGAATCGGTCTACGCCTCGACCATGACCATTCCCGGCGGGCTCGAGATGACCACCTCGAAGGATGTGCTCGAGGCCCTGGCCACCGGCGCCGGCCCGCGCAAGGTGCTGGTCTCGCTCGGCTATTCGGCCTGGGGCGAGGGGCAGCTCGAGTCGGAACTGGCCGAGAACAGCTGGCTCACCGTGAGCGCCGATCCGGCCGTGATCTTCGACACGCCGATCGAGCAGCGCTACGACAAGGCGCTGCTGCTGCTCGGGCTCGAGGCCTGGAAGCTGTCCCCGGAAGCGGGGCACGCGTGATGGCTGCCGCCATGACGGACGCTCCTTCTTCTACTTCCGCCGTTTCCGTTCCCGCCCACTTTCAGAGCTTCCTGGCCTTCGATTTCGGCGCCAAGCGCACCGGCGTGGCCAGCGGCAACCGGCTGCTCGGCACCGCCACGCCGCAGGCCACGATCAAGGCCGAGGGCGCCGATGCCCGCTTCGCGCAGGTCGAGGCCCGCATCCGCGAATGGCAGCCCGATGCGCTGGTGGTCGGCGTGCCCTGGCACCCCGACGGCGCCCCGCATGAGAACACCCGCCGCGCGCAGAAGTTCGCGCGCCAGCTGCGCGGGCGGTTCAATCTGCAGGTGTTCGAGGTCGACGAGCGCTACAGCACGACCGAGGCGCTGGCCTCGGGCGCGCGCGACGCCGACGCGGCCTCGGCCTGCATCATCCTGGAGCAATTCCTGAGGAGTCTTCCGTGAGTTCCAATCCCGCCATTCCCGACGCAGAAGCGCTCTATACCCAGCTGCTCGCCGGCGTGAAGTCGCTGATGCGCGCCGACACCCGGCTGGTCGGCATCACCTCCGGCGGCGCCTGGCTCGTGGAGCGGCTGCAGAAAGACCTCGGCCTCACCGGCGCGCCCGGCGTCATCTCGTCGGCCATGCACCGCGACGACTTCGCGCGCCGCGGCCTCTCGGCCAGCGCGCAGACCGCGCTGCCGTTCGACGTGAACGGCGCCGACGTGCTGCTGCTCGACGACGTGCTCTACACCGGCCGCACCATCCGCGCCGTGCTCAACGAGCTGTTCGACTTCGGCCGGCCGGGTTGCGTGCGGCTGGCCGTGCTGGTCGACCGTGGCGGGCGCGAGCTGCCGGTGGCGGCCGATTTCGCGGCCGCCCGGCTCACGCTGCCGGCCTCGCAGCTGCTGGCCCTGGCACGCGCCGACGACGGCGCCTTCAGCCTCAAGGTCGAGGAAAGCAACTAGGCGGACGACCCCATGCTCTACAAGCGAAACCCCCAGCTCAACAAGAACGGCGAGCTCATCCACCTGCTGTCGATCGAGGGCCTGCCCAAGGACATCGTCACGCACATCCTCGACACCGCGGCCAACTTCACGAGCGTGAGCGACCGCGAGGTCAAGAAGGTGCCGCTCTTGCGGGGCAAGAGCGTGTTCAACCTGTTCTTCGAGAACTCCACGCGCACCCGCACCACCTTCGAGATCGCGGCCAAGCGGCTGTCGGCCGACGTCATCAACCTCGACATCGCGCGTTCGTCGGCCACCAAGGGCGAATCGCTGCTCGACACCATCGCCAACCTGAGCGCCATGGCGGCCGACCTGTTCGTGGTGCGCCACAGCGAGTCGGGCGCGCCGTACCTGATCGCGCAGCATGTCGCGCCGCACGTGCACGTGGTGAACGCCGGCGACGGCCGCCATGCGCACCCCACGCAGGGGCTGCTCGACATGTACACGATCCGCCACTACAAGAAAGACTTTTCGAACCTCACGGTCGCGATCGTCGGCGACGTGCTGCATTCGCGCGTGGCGCGCTCCGACATCCACGCGCTCACCACGCTGGGCTGCGCCGAGGTGCGCGTGGTCGGCCCCAAGACCCTGGTGCCCACCGACATGGCCGGCATGGGCGTGCGCGTGTGCCACACGCTCGAAGAGGGCATCCGCGATTGCGACGTCATCATCATGCTGCGGCTGCAGAACGAGCGCATGAGCGGTGCGCTGCTGCCGTCGTCGCAGGAGTTCTTCAAGACCTTCGGCCTCACGCCCGAGAAGCTGCAGCTCGCCAAGCCCGACGCGATCGTCATGCACCCGGGGCCGATCAACCGCGGCGTCGAGATCGACTCGGCCGTGGTCGATGGCAAGCAGAGCGTGATCCTGCCGCAGGTCACTTTCGGCATCGCGGTGCGCATGGCCGTGATGAGCATCGTTGCAGGTAACGAAGCATAAAAATGTTGCTCGCCCCCAGTCTTCGCGCACTTCGTGTCGCTTCGCCAACCCCCTACCGGGGGCAACACCAGTGGCCCGGCGAAGCCGGTTCCACGGTGTTCCTCGAGAAGGCCATGACAGCCACCGGAAGTAGAGACGCATGAACATCCACATCACCAATGGGCGTGTCGTCGACCCCGCCTCGGGCACCGACAAGCAGGCCGACATCGCCGTCGCCGATGGCCGCATCGCCGGCATCGGCAGCGTGCCCGCCGGCTTCAAGGCCGAGCGCACCATCGATGCCGCGGGCTGCATCGTGGCCCCCGGCCTCGTCGACCTCGCCGCGCGGCTGCGCGAGCCCGGCTACGAGCACGAGGGCATGCTCGAGAGCGAAATGGCTGCGGCTGTCGCGGGCGGCGTGACCAGCCTCGTGTGCCCGCCCGACACCGACCCCGTGCTCGACGAGCCCGGCCTCGTCGAAATGCTCAAGTTCCGCGCCGAGAAGCTGCAGGGCGCGCGCCTGTTCCCGCTCGGCGCGCTCACGCGCGGCCTTGCCGGCGGCGTGCTGACCGAGATGGCCGAACTCACCGAGGCCGGCTGCATCGGCTTCAGCCAGGCCGACGTGCCGCTGGCCGACACCCAGGTGCTGCAGCGCGCGTTGCTCTATGCCAGCACCTTCGGCTACACCGTGTGGCTGCGCCCGCAGGACCGCGACCTCGGCAAGGGCGTGGCCGCCAGCGGCCCGCTCGCCACGCGGCTCGGGCTCTCGGGCGTGCCCGTGTCGGCCGAGACCATCGCGATCTTCACCATCGTCGAGCTCATGAAGAGCACCGGCGCGCGCGTGCACCTGTGCCGCATCTCCAGCGCCGCCGGCGTCGCGCTGGTGCGCGAGGCCAAGGCGCGCGGGCTGCCGCTCACCTGCGACGTCAGCATCAATTCGCTGCACCTCGCCGACACCGACATCGGCTTCTTCGACAGCCGCGCGCGCCTCAACCCGCCGCTGCGCCAGCAGGGCGACCGCGATGCGCTCTCAGCCGCCCTGGCCGACGGCACCATCGACGCGCTGGTGTCCGACCACACGCCCGTCGAGGCCGACGCCAAGACGCTGCCCTTTGCCGAAGCCGAACCCGGCGCCACCGGCCTCGAGTTGCTGCTGCCGCTCGCGCTGCAATGGGCCGAGCGCAGCGGCACCGGCCTCGCGCGCGCCATCGAGGCGATCACCGCCGCGCCCGCACGGCTGCTCGCCCCCGCCGATGCGGCCAGCGGCATCGGACGGCTGTCGGTCGGCGGCGTGGCCGACCTCTGCGTCGTCGATCCGGCGCTCGAATGGCAGGTGCAGCCCGAGGCGCTCCGCAGCCAGGGCAAGCACACGCCGTTCGCCGGCTACCCGATGCAGGGGCGCGTGCGACACACGCTGGTCGCGGGCCGCGTCGTCCACGGCTGAAATGCTGCATTCGCTGAAGGCTTGCCGGCGCCTGCTGCATGCGGTGGTGCATGTGCTCGGCGGCTGGTGGACGATCCGCTTCACCTTTCCGCGCCTCACGCCGGCCGAGCGCAACGCGCGCGTGCAGGCGTGGTCGCTGCGCCTGCTCCAGATCATGGGCGTGACGCTCGAGGTGCAGGGCACGCCGCCGGCCCACGGGCCGGTGCTGGTCATCTGCAACCACCTCTCGTGGCTCGACATCAGCAGCATCCATGCCGCCTGCCATCTGCGCTTCGTCTCCAAGGCCGGCGTCCGGCACTGGCCGGTGATCGGCACGCTCGCGTCCGGCGCCGGTTCGCTCTACATCGAGCGCGAGCGTCAGCGCGACGCGCTGCGCGTGGTGCACCACATGACCGAGGCGCTGCGCAACGGCGACATGATCGGCGTGTTCCCCGAAGGCACCACCAGCGACGGACGCGGGCTGCTGCCCTTTCACGCCAACCTGCTCCAGGCCGCCATCTCGTCGGGCGCGCCCATCGTTCCGGCGGCGCTGCGTTTTGCCGATGCCGCCACCCGCGAAACCAGCCAGGCGCCGCGCTACATCGGCGACGACAACCTGCTCACTTCGCTCTGGAACACCCTGCGCGCGCCGCCCTTGCTGGCAATCGTGCGCTTCGGCGAACCGCAGGATTCCCATGGCCGCGCCCGCCGCGAATGGGCGCAGTCGCTGCACGCGGATGTGCAGCAGCTGCGGCGTGAAACTCACTGACGGCGGCGGCTTTCGGACCCCGCATCCAAAAAAAAGCGCTCCCGAGGGAGCGCTGAACGACGCACGAATGCGCCGTGAGGAGGAAATGGACCGTCCGGACATACCGTGGTCTGGACGCTGTCCGAGAGTGAGCGCGGCGCGAACGCGCGCTTGCGGGAGAAGTCAGTCCGTGAACGTGGGCGAGTGCCTACATCTGCCACAGCTATGGTGGCGATGAAGATTGCCAAACCCGCGAAGGCTGGGTGCGCCGCATCATCGAGGCTCGAAAAACACAAAGGAGCCGGACCATGACGCTGAAGAGATTGCGCAAGGTGCTGGGCGGTGCCATTTCGCTCGCAGGCGCGGTGGTGCTGCTGACGCAGCACCTGTAGCGAGCGGACCGCGCTGCGACTCGCAGTCTGCGGGACGCTCTAAATGTCACTTGAGTTGACAATTTTGTAAGTCGAATGCGGAGTTTGTCGCTTTCGCTAACAAGTATTGTCGTCTTTGTGCCACGTCTGGGTCGTTGATGAACACTTTTGAAGGACATCAAGCGGCGTTTACAGGTTGGCATGCGACCTGCGATGGAGAGTGGGCCCCGGGGGTGTTCCTCCGGAGATTTTTCCCCAACCCTCTCCAAGGATTTGTTCTATGAACCACCGCACGCTCGCGCGCCGCGCACAAGCAGGCTTTACGCTGATCGAACTGATGATCGTTGTGGCGATCATCGGCATCCTGGCCGCTATCGCTATTCCCCAGTACCAGACCTATGTTGCGAAGTCGCAAGTGGCTCGGGCTATGGGCGAAACTGGCGCTCTGAAAACGGCCTATGAAAGCTGTCTCAACGATGGAAAGCTTGCTGTCGGCGCCTGTGATCTTGGAGCGACGAGTTCGACGATTCTGAGCTATACCAGCCCGCTCACCTCGACTGCTGGCACCGCGATCGCCGCAGCTAACACCGTCAACGCGACGGCATTGACGACTACTGGCACCATTGCCGGCACATTTGCTGGCTCTGCATCGGCACCGCTGCTCACCAAGACTATCACTTGGACTCGCACGGCCGAAGGAAGCTGGACCTGCGCCACCACCGCGCTTCCGAAGTATGCACCGACGGGCTGTCCGGGCACGGCCCCCGCTGCTAATCCGTAATACCTCAGTCAAGATGAAAGAGGCCGCCCGTGGGCGGCCTCTTTCGTTTTGCGGACGCGCCGTAGCCTCGTCAGGACGGGATGCAACTCAGTAGCTAGGTAGAAGGGCCGCTATAAGCCAAGATTGCCGCTCGGAAAACCTTGCAGTGGCGCGGTGCCAAAACCTCGCGAAGACGCTGATCGTTTCATTTTTGCGCGTCAATCAGTGGCAATGACGCCCGCCGTTTTTGTGGTCCTGATGGCAGCCATCCTGAGTGCGCGAGTGCACTGCAGCCCAAGCAGAGTGCAGCTAGCACTACCGCGATCTTCTTCATGGCTTCTCCTCTTGTGATGGAGGCCGAAGTTTGATCCCGTCAACATTCTGTAATGCAAGCGTTTGCGAGCCCTCCTCCATGATCATGGGAGTCAAGGACTCAAAGTCCGGAGCAAGGTGGGGCACCATATCGCGCGTGCCCTGACGCTTGGCAAGGACCCGAACCTATGCGGGATATCGAAAAAGGTAACGGTATTCCTGCGAGATGGGATGCTGCCGTGAGAGGCTGGCGCAAAGAGAAACCCGCTACGCCTTAAAGCGTGCGGGTTTTCTGATGTGGATGAGGCGCCGTGAACCGAGTCGACAGGAATCGAAAATCAGGCTGTAGGGCGCATGGGCGCTAAGTATCCTGATTATTCGTCTCAAAGATACCGCCAAAAGTACGAGAAATCTCAGAGTGTCAGCGCAAAACGCTGCATCGTCGCTGTGGGGCGGGCGCGATCAGCTCAGATACTGCCCAGGATCTCGTTGCGGCGCGACTCGTACTCGGCTGGTGCTACGAGCCCCTTGTCTTTCAGCTCGGTGAGCGTGCGCAGGCGAGCTTCGATTGATGGCCCCGCACTGCGCTCGCCGGACTTCGCCGATACGACGCTTGCCGCAGCACAAGCCGCGTTGATGTCGTTCATCAGGGCCACTTCGTCGAAGAGAGAGACGCCCTTCTTGTCGCGCGTTAGGTGCGAATACGCACGCCCAAGCGCGAGCGTGTGTTGTTTCAGGTCGGCATTGGTAGGCGAATCTTTCAGTTGCGCCAAGGCTTCCAGGTACGCCTTTTTGGCGCGTTCCAAGGCCTTCTGCTTTTGAATGCTTGACCAAATGGCTGCCGCTACGACGATAACGATGATCCCGATCACCACTTCCATAACTTCTCCCGTCCGTTTGAAATCTACTGTGGTCATTCTGTCGCAATTTGTATCGGAGCGAATAGGGAAAAACGTGTCGTCCGTCGATGTCTAGTGATGAAGCAGAGATGGCAGTTGTCATCGATTGAACTGAGGGTTGTGTGGATCTGCCGCAAATTGCGCCGCTGTTTCCGCGATTTGGTGGCCTCGATCGCGAGCTAGGTCGCGAGCTTGTCGGCATAGGGGTCGAGCTTGCTCGAGCTCGCCCACTTGGCGAGCGCGGCGCTTCTTCGCCCGCTCGCAGGTACTTCTTTACGGTGTTGCGAGACAGGCCTGTACGCTGGCTATCTCGCGGATGGACATCTGCTCGCGCAGGCCCCAGCGTCTGATGACATTCAATGTCGCCACGTCTATCACTCCTAGGATCCCTTGCCTTAAAAATGAGCAGGTAGAGTTTTACGTTGGTCAGTCTTAGCCGGAAATTAGTGCGTTAGCCGGGTCAATTTTCGGTGGCAATCAACAGTTATGGCTTTCGGCGCATTGGCAGCACCCAATGAAAAAACGCCTCAAGGGCGGCTTAGTGGGCGCTCAGTGCGCTGAATAGAGACCCCATGCTGTATCGAAGCTGAGCCGATCTGCTTTGGGCCGCAGGAGGTGATTTGTCACTGCTTGGTCAATTTGATGTAGGCCGTAAGCAGAAACGCTGGCGAAAGGCTTCAGGTCGGCAAATGAAGATATGTGAGTGCTTGCGAGATTGTTTAGATAAAGCAAGCCGCCTTGATCGAGGCCAGCAATCGGAGGCAGATACACCACCCGGCTGACAAGACGCTTCGCCACCTGAGCTAGAAAATTTCCGAGCATTTCGGCGGAACCAAAATTCTCGAGATGCTCAGCAACGAAGTCGCTAACAGGAATGATCGGGCTAACTAGAACGAAATCATTGAAACTTCGTTCATTTGCGGCGTCTACATCGCACTCGTGTGTTAGAACGTAGCTGGTGCTCTCGACAGTATCGAAAAGCCCATCCTCCATATTGAAGAGTGGACAGCGCACGCCTTCGTACAGCAAGCCCGCACCTAGGCTTAAGTCAGAACGCGAGCCATAGAAGCGTCCAACATCCAGAATGGCATTCTTGCTTAGGATGCTGTAGGCGTCGTCGCTGGTCATTTCGCTACCAGTCGACCCTTCGATATGAGGCGACTGGATCGAAACGCAGCCTTCCTAAGTACCGCGTCCTCTGCTCTAGTGACCGGGCGCTCATGCGAAAATTCACCGAAAGCACTATCGTGACGTAGGCTGCGCACGATGACGTTGCTTGTCGTGCGCTGCTCGTTTGGCCTTATCGAAGAAATCATTCCACCAAGAATATTCCTAGTGGGGGCGGGGGAAAGCGCTTCCGCAGAAGCAGCGCCGAATGGCGAAAGAAGGGCTGCTGCAACGCTGAGCGTAGCGGCAGAATGTTTGGCTGACAGTTCTTCAAGCATACACTGGCCCTAAGTTCTGGAGTCCTTCTTCGCTTAAACACTCGAAGAAAAATGTCTTATTGGCACTATGCAAATCGTCCGCGAGCGTAAAGAAGTTGCCAAGAAATTCGGAAATCGGGAGCGGAGTCCCGCTTCTTATTGTGTCAACCTCGAGCAGGGTTCCGTTTTTGTTCGCGCCATTGACCAATTGGACAGTTGCAGAGGAGATGACCTGGACCGCGTGCAAGTACCCGCTGCGTGGAATCTCTACCCGAAGCTGGAAGTTCTGGTCCATGACTTCTTGCGTTCCAAGTTTTAGTCCAATGTTGAATTGATCGATTGGCGTTGCCCCGTCGGCGGCGTCAAAAATGTCAGTGTATTTTATGGACCATCGATCAGCCGTGCTGACGAAATCGGTTGATTTGAAAACGGAGAAAATTTCTCCTAGCCCTTCTTTGAAAACCTGCCAGCCCGGGTAGGGCAAGATGCAAGCAACTGCCAGCATGTTGTCGCCGAACAAGATGAAGAACTCCTTCCAACGCGCCCTTGTCAAGGGTGCAAATCGGAACTGAGCGTCAATGGCTCGAATTTGGGCTGGCACTTGAGAGGCTGGCATGGCCTCTATATCTGTGACACCTTGCAGTTTTGAAAACAAGATTCCGGGCAGCACGCTTGATGCAGCCACATTGCTCGTAAAGCGCAACTCGAACACTGCATCGATGAGCGGTTCCTTCGAGAGCTTTACAGGAAGGCCTATATTTTCCATTTTTTCCGCAGTCTACGGGCTGGGACGATTCTGCGCGCGAGAGTATCACAGGCGCTGGCGCCGAGGGCCGCGCGCCGCTCTTTTTTAGCCTGCCGTCAGGCCGCCCTCAACTTCAGGACCTCCGCGCCCGAGGTCAGCCTGTCCAAGTAGTCGGCCCACCGCTGCATCATTTCCCGCCGCGCGGGTAAGTGGGCTGTGCGGTTGTACGCGCGACCATTCGCATCCTTGACCATGTGAGCGAGCTGATGCTCGATAAAGTCCACACGCTCGCCGAGCACCTCATCCATGATCGTTCGCGCGGTTGCCCTGAAGCCGTGAGCCGTATGGACCTCGGCGCTGTAGCCCATCCCGCGCAGGGCGGCATTGATCGTGTCTCGCTCATGGGGCGTTCACCCGTCCGTATGCTGGGAAAGACGTAGCGTCCGTGGCCTGTGATCGGGTCGAGGTTCCGCAGGATCGCTACCGCCTGCGTCGCCAGCGGAACTATGTGATCGACCTTCATCTTCATCTTCGCTCCGGCAACGCGCCATTCAGCCGCGTGGAGGTCGATCTCGGCCCATTCTGCGGCGCGCAACTCCCCAGGCCGGACGAATAGCAGAGGAGAAATGGCAGCGAAGTGCCTGCTCGACTTGGATGCCAAGGCTTCGCTCAGATCGGCAGTCACGTCGCGTTCTGCCAGTCCGGAAACCACCGCGAAGCGAAAGACCTGTCCGCAGAGTTGTTTGACGCGATGGGCGGTATCGATCGCCCCTCGTGCCTCCAGCTTGCGCACAACCCGCTCCAGGATGTCCCGTGGGCCGATGGAGGACATGGGCATCTTGCCGATGAAGGGGAACACGTCCTTCTCCAGCCAGGTCTGGACCTTGAGCTGCGTCCCACTCGCTCGCCTTGCCGCCGTCTTTGCGAACCATTCGCGCGCCACCGCCTCGAATGTGTGTGACGCGGCTTCGGCTCTGGCTTTCTTTTCCTCCCGCTTGGCTGCGCTGGGGTCGATGCCGCTGGCGAGTAATTTTCGGGCGGCGTCCCGGCGCTCGCGCGCCTGGAGAAGCGAGACATCGGGATAGACGCCCAGCCCCATGGTCTTGGGCTTCCCGTCGATGCGGTAGTCCAACCGCCAGTACTTGCCTGCCGCCTTGACCCGCAGATATATACCGCCGCCATCAGCGTATCGCTCGCCGATCTCGGCGCCGTTGTGCTTTACCTGCCTGACGAATGTGTCCGTGAGTGCCATCGCTGTTCCGATCTGTCGGTACTTGAGGCGTCGATATCTGGCTGATACCGACAGAGATATCGATAAAGTACCGACATGGGATGCGTCGCTGTGAGACGGGATGAGGCAAAGAAAAACCCGCTACGCCTTGGGGCGTGCGGGTTTCTGATGTGGGGTGAGACGCCGTGAGCCGGGTCCTTGGTGCCTTCGACAGGAATCGAACCTGTATCTGAGTCTTAGGAGGACCCCGTTCTATCCATTGAACTACGAAGACGGCAGCGGCCCGGACTTTACCACCGGCACCGCCCGTAGCTCGCTCAGCGCAGCCCGATGCGCGAGGCCTGCCAGCGCAGCGCGGCAGCACGCGCGGGGTCGGACGCCTCGATGCGGTCCGCACGCTTGTGCAGGGCGCGCATTTGCTCGACTTCCTCGATGATCTTGCGCGGGCTCAGCAGGGCGCCGATGAGCACGCCGGCCTCGATGGCCAGCGCCTTGAGCGCGCCAGCAAAGCCGCTGCCGATGGCGCTTGCGCCGGTCGAACGGTCAAGGGTGGGCATGGGAATCTCCTGGTTGCGGAAAGTTAAGGGAATACCCGTATTTTAGGGTTTACCCGAAACCGACCGAAAACCAAGGAAAACAAGGCCTTAGAGCGGACTGAGAGCGGCCCCATCGCAAGGGCTCGCGGTTGCATAAGAGTCCCCGCACGCGTCAAGCGGCGCGGGCATACCCCGAGACACAATTCTCCGAAAAGTTGACCATGGTCAAGCCGCCGAGTTCTTCCAGCGCGCACCATCTGCCCTGTTCGCATCTCAGCTCGGATTCAGAAAAAAAGAGCGCACCTTACACAGGAGACAAATGATGAAGAACTTCCTTTCGCGTGTCCGCACCTGCCGGACCAACGTCCTCACCGCAGCCGTCATGGCGCTCGCGGTGGCCACCCCCGCCGCAGCATGGGAACCCACCAAACCGGTGGAGTTCGTGATCCCCGCAGGCACCGGCGGCGGCGCCGACCAGATGGCGCGGCTGCTGCAAGGCATCGTCATCAAGCACAAGCTGATGAAGGAGCCGTTGATCGTCGTGAACAAGTCGGGCGGCGCGGGCGCCGAAGGCTTCCTCGCGGTGAAGGATGCGAAGGGCGATCCGCACAAGATCATCATCTCGCTGTCGAACCTGTTCACCACGCCGATGGCCACGGGCGTGCCGTTCAACTGGAAGGACATGACCCCGGTCGCGATGCTCGCGCTCGACCAGTTCGTGCTGTGGACCAACGCCGAGCAGCCCTACAAGACGGCCGCCGAGTTCATCGCAGCGGCCAAGGCGGCGGGCCCGAGCAAGTTCAAGATGGCCGGCACCGGCTCCAAGCAGGAAGACCAGATCATCACGGTGGCGCTCGAGAAGGCCACGGGCACCAAGTTCATTTACGTGCCGTACAAGGGCGGCGGCGAAGTGGCGGTGCAACTGGTGGGCGGCCATGTGCAGTCGACGGTCAACAACCCGATCGAGGCGGTGGCCCAATGGCGTGCAGGCAAACTGCGCGCGCTGTGCGTGTTCGACGACGAGCGCATGGCCTTCAAGACCAAGGTGACCGACACGCAGTCGTGGAACGACATCCCCACGTGCAAGGAAGCCGGCGTGCCGACCAACTACACGATGCTGCGCGGCATCTTCATGCCGGCCGGCGTGAAGCCCGAGCAACTGGCCTTCTACGTCGACCTGTTGACCAAGATCACGGCCACGCCCGACTGGAAGGAATACATGGAGAAGGGTGCCTTCAACCCGACCTTCATGACGGGTGACGCGTTCACCAAGTGGCTCACGCAGGCCGAAGCCACGCACCGCACGCTGATGAGCGAAGCGGGCTTCCTCGCCGCGAGCAGCAAGTAAGTAAGCGGCCGGGCGTGCGCGGCGCACGCTCCTGATGGCGGCCGTCGTCCTGCGGGACGGCGGGCGGGCCGCTGCATTCCGGCTTTGCAGCAGACACACACACGAACGATGGGGATTCCATGGAGCACGATGAGATTTCGGAAGGCCCGCGCACGGGCGTAGCGACCAACGTGGTCGAGGCGGTGGTGGCGGCGATCCTGCTGGTGGTGGGACTGGTGGTGATCTACGAAAGCCAGCGCCTCGGCTCGGGCTGGACCAGCGATGGGCCCGGTTCGGGATATTTCCCGTTCTACATCGGCGTGATCGTCACCATTTCCGCGGCCGGCATCCTGTACCAGGCGCTGCTCGGCAAGGACCGCAACACCGAGGTGTTCGTCGATTCGGTGCAGCTCAAGCGGGTGCTCTCCGTGCTCCTGCCGGCGATGGTCTACGTGTTCGCCATCTGGCTGTTCGGCCTGTATGTCGCCTCGGCGGTGTACATCGCGCTGTTCATGGTGCTCCTGGGCAAGTACTCGTGGATCAAGAGCGCTATCGCGGCGCTCGCAGTCAACACGCTGTTCTTCTTCATGTTCGAGGTCTGGTTCAAGGTGCCGCTGTTCAAGGGCACGCTGGATCCCCTCGCCTTTCTCGGTTATTGAATCTCACGGAGCACAGGCGAAATGGAAGAAATCAGTGCCCTCCTTCAGGGCTTCTCGGTGATCCTCACGCCGACGAACATCGGCCTGATGTTCCTCGGCATCATCCTGGGCGTGTTGATCGGTGTGCTGCCCGGACTGGGCGGCGCCAACGGCGTGGCGATCCTGCTGCCGCTCACCTTCACGATGTCGCCGACCTCGGCGATCATCATGCTGTCGTGCATCTACTGGGGCGCGTTGTTCGGCGGGGCCATCACCTCGATCCTGTTCAACATCCCGGGCGAGCCATGGTCGGTGGCCACCACCTTCGACGGCTACCCGATGGCGCAGCAGGGCAATGCAGGCGCGGCGCTCACCACGGCCTTCACTTCGTCGTTCATCGGGGCGCTGCTGGCGGTGATCATGATCACCTTCCTTGCGCCGCTGGTGGCCCGGTTCGCGCTCAAGTTCGGTTCGCCCGAATTCTTCGCGGTGTACCTGCTCACCTTCTGCAGCTTCGTCGGCATGGGCAAGGGCTCGCCCTTCAAGATCCTGGCGTCGATGGCGCTCGGCTTCGCATTGGGGAGCGTGGGCATGGACACGGTCACGGGCCAGCTGCGGCTCACCTTCGGCCAGGCCGAGCTGATGCGCGGCTTCGACTTCCTGATCGCGGTGATCGGCCTGTTCGGCATCGGCGAGATCCTGCTGTCGATGGAAGAGGGCCTGAAGTTCTCGGGCAAGAGCGCCAAGATCGATCCCAAGATCGTGCTGCAGACCTGGAAGCAGCTGCCGCAATACTGGGTGACCTCGCTGCGCAGCTCGCTGGTCGGCATCTGGATGGGCATCACCCCGGGCGGCGCAACGCCGGCCTCGTTCATGGCCTACGGCCTGGCCAAGAAGATGTCCAAGCGCGGCTCCAAGTTCGGCACCGGCCAGATGGAAGGCATCGTGGCGCCCGAGACCGCGGCGCACGCGGCCGGCACCAGCGCGCTGCTGCCGATGCTGGCGCTCGGCATCCCGGGCTCGCCCACGGCCGCGGTGCTGCTGGGTGGCCTCTTGATCTGGGGCCTGCAGCCCGGACCGCTGCTGTTCGTCGAGCAGAAGGACTTCGTCTGGGGCCTGATCGCGAGCATGTACCTCGGCAACGTGGTGGGCCTGATCGTGGTGCTGAGCACGGTGCCGCTGTTCGCGTCGATCCTGCGCATTCCGTTCTCGATCATCGCGCCGGTGATCATCGTGATCTGCGCCATCGGCGCCTACACGGTGCACAACGCGATGCTCGACATCTGGTTCATGCTCGGGTTCGGCGTGATGGGCTACCTGTTCAAGAAGCTCGACTATCCGCTCGCGCCGCTGGTGCTGGCGCTGGTGCTCGGCGACAAGGCCGAAGACTCGTTCCGCCAGGCCATGCTGGTCTCGCAGGGTGACGTGATGATCATGTTCTCGAACCCGCTGGTCGGCGGCATCACCTCCCTGGCGCTCGTGCTGCTGTTCTGGCCGCTGATCTCCAAGGTGATGTCGTATATCAAGCCGAAGAAGCCGGACGAGTTCGCCGTCGAGCGCCCGGTGGACTGACCGATCGAACGGAGCACACACACCATGCCAGTCATCGCACTCACCCAGGAGATGGGCTCGCTCGCCAAGGACGTGTCGCAGCGCCTGGCCGAGCAGCTCGGCCTCGAGATCATGCGCCACGAGACGATCGAGCGCGTGGCCGACCGCATGCAGGTGCCGACCAGCCTGATCGGCCGCTTGCGCGGCGGCAAGGCCGGTTTCGTCGAACGCTTCACGGCCGACCGGCGCAGCCTGGCGCTCTACACGGCCGAAGAGCTTTTCGCGCTGGCCGACCGCGGCAACGTGGTGCTGCGCGGCTGGGGCGCGACCTGCCTGCTGCGGCCGGTGCCGCACGTGGTGTGCGTGCGCATCACGCGCTCGATGAAGAAGCGCGTCGAATGGCTGATGGCGCACCTCGAAACCGACGACGCCGAGTTCGCCGAGGCCGAGATCCGGCGCAGCGACGACGCGCATGCGGCGCGCATGCATGCGCAGTTCGGCGTGACCTGGGGCGACCCGGTGCTCTACGACCTGGTGCTCAACACCGACCGGCTCTCGGTCGACAGCTGCGTGGCGCAGATCGCGGCGCTGGTCCAGCGCCCCGAGTTCGCCGAAACCCCGGCTTCGCGCGCGCTGCTGGGCAACATGGCGCTGGCGGCCCGCGTGAAATCGGCGCTGAAGGACAACGAGGCGACCGCCGACATCCGCGTGACGGTCGAGGCCGACCAGGGACAGGTCACGCTGCGCGGCATCGTGCTCAATGAGGAAGAGCGCACGCTCACGCAGGAAGTGGCCGCCAAGGTCGACGGCGTGCGCGGCGTCGACAACGCGCTGCGGCTGATGACCGTGCCGCGGCGTTTTGCGTCTTCCAAACAGACCTGACTCGGCGCGCAGCCTGGGGGCGAGCTAAATTTTTCCGCGCTTGCGCAAGCGGCTCAGGGTTTCTGCGGAGAGGTTGAGGTACGAGGCCAGTTCCTTGCTCGGAATGCGGTCCTCGAGCTCGGGATGTTTTCGCATGAAGCGGTGCACGCGGCCGGGCGCATCGAGCAGGTGCAGCGTGATGGTGTGGGCCATGATTTCGCTCATGCCGCGCATCACGCAGTATTCGAACAGTTCCTTGGTCTCGGCATGCCGGTCCAGGAAGGCGATCCATTCCTTCAGCGGCAGGCTCGCCACGCGGGCCTTGGTGACGCAGACGATGCCGTAGGGCGTGGGCGTGCCCAGGCGCAGCGCGGCGTAGCTGGTCTCCATGTCGTGGGCGTCGGCGAAGCGCAGGATCATTTCCTTGCCCTCGGGGTTGCTCACCACCCGCTTGAGGATGCCGTCGAGGATGAAGTACTGCTCCATCTCGCGCACGCCCTGGTGCAGCAAAAAGTCGCCCTTGTTGCCGTCCACGATGACGAGATGGGTTTCCAGCTCGGCGCGATCGCTTTCGCTCAGGTCCTTGAGAAGGATGTTCTGCCGGAGCTGTGCGCGAATGATGTTTTTCTCCGGGTGGTTTTCCAACAACGTCATGGGTCCCGTCTTGCTCGAATTCGCAACTTCACATCTGGTTCGTCTGGCCGCTGGCCGTTTTCGCGAAAGTTGACCGCGGTCAACGTTCGAAAGCATGCCCCCGAATCATAGTCCCGGCTCGGGCCTCGGCCATTCACCCAAGCAAGAAGGAGAGACATGTCTTCAGTAAGAACGGACAAAGAGGCATCCACGACCCTGGACGACGCCCTCAAGCCCAAGCCCCGGGCCACCGAAGGCGATTCGGTCGTGCACGCGCTCAAGCAGCCCGGTGCCGAGCAACAAGAGGCGGAGACCACCGACGGCTTCCACCTGGTCATCGATGCGCTGAAGCTGAACGACATCGACACGATCTTCGGGCTGCCGGGCATCCCCATCACCGACCTCACGCGCATGGCGCAGGCCGAAGGCATGCGCGTCATCTCGTTCCGCCACGAGCAGCATGCGGGCAACGCGGCCGCGGCGGCCGGCTTTCTCACGCAGAAGCCCGGCATCTGCCTGACGGTGTCGGCGCCAGGCTTCCTGAACGGCCTGACGGCGCTGGCCAATGCTACGACCAACTGCTTCCCGATGATTCTCATCAGCGGCTCGAGCGAGCGCGAGATCGTCGACCTGCAGCAGGGCGACTATGAAGAGATGGACCAACTGGCCATTGCCAAGCCGCTGTGCAAGGCCGCGTTCCGCGTGCTGCATGCCGAAGACATCGGCGTGGGCATTGCGCGCGCCATCCGCTCGGCAGTGTCGGGTCGCCCGGGCGGCGTGTACCTCGACCTGCCGGCCAAGCTGTTCGCGCAGACCATGGACGCGGTCAAGGGCCGCAACTCGCTGATCAAGGTGGTCGATCCCGCGCCGCGCCAGATCCCGGCGCCCGACGCGGTGCAGCGCGCGCTCGACCTGCTCAAGGGCGCCAAGAAGCCGCTGATCCTGCTCGGCAAGGGCGCGGCCTACGCGCAGGCCGATGCAGACATCCGCGCACTGGTCGAGAAGACCGGCATTCCGTACCTGCCGATGTCGATGGCCAAGGGCCTCTTGCCCGACACGCATGCGCAGTCGGCCGCCGCGGCGCGCTCGTACGTGCTGCAGGAAGCCGACGTGGTGATGCTGGTCGGCGCGCGCCTGAACTGGCTGCTCTCGCACGGCAAGGGCAAGACCTGGGCGCAGGACAAGGGCGCCAAGAAGTTCATCCAGATCGACATTGCACCGACCGAGATCGACAGCAACGTGGCCATCGCGGCGCCGGTGATCGGCGACATCGGCTCGTGCGTGGCGGCGCTGCTCGCGGGCATCGACGGCCAATGGGCCAAGCCTCCGGCCGACTGGACCGGCGCAATCGCCGAGCGCAAGGACAAGAACCTGTCGAAGATGGCCGCCACGCTCGCCGAGCGCCCGTCGCCGATGAACTTCCACAGCGCGCTCAGCGTGATCCGCGACCAGGTCAAGGCGCGCCCCGATGCGATCGTGGTGAACGAGGGCGCCAACACGCTCGACTTCGCGCGCAGCATCGTCGACATGTACGAGCCGCGCAAGCGCCTCGACGTGGGCACCTGGGGGATCATGGGCATCGGCATGGGCTTTGCCGTGGCCGCGGCGGTGGTCACCGACAAGCCGGTGATCGCCATCGAGGGCGACAGCGCCTTCGGCTTCAGCGGCATGGAGGTGGAGACCATCTGCCGCTACAACCTGCCGATCTGCATCATCGTCTTCAACAACAACGGCGTCTACCGCGGCACCGACGTGAACGCCAGCGGCACGCCCGACGTCGCGCCCACCGTGTTCGTGAAGAACGCCCGCTACGACAAGCTCATGGAAGCCTTCGGCGGCGTGGGCGTCAACGCCACCACCGCCGACGAACTGCAGAAGGCGCTGGCCGAAGCCGTCGCCTCGCGCCGCCCCACGCTGATCAACGCCGTCATCGACGAGACCGCGGGCACCGAAAGCGGCCGCATCACCAGTCTCAACCCGGCCACGGCCAAGAAGAAGTAATTCGTTCATTCATCCAAGGAGATACGCAAGATGAGCAGCAACAACAAACCCCTCGCCGGCATCAAGATCATCGACTTCACCCACGTGCAGGCGGGCCCCGCGTGCACGCAGCTGCTGGCCTGGTTCGGCGCCGACGTGATCAAGGTCGAGCGCCCGGGCGCCGGCGACGTCACCCGCAGCCAGCTGCGCGACATCCCGGACGTCGACGCGCTGTACTTCACGATGCTCAACAGCAACAAGCGCTCGATCACGCTCGACACCAAGAAGCCCGAAGGCAAGGCCGTGCTCGAGCAGCTGGTGCGCGAGTCCGACGTGCTGGTGGAAAACTTCGGCCCTGGCGCGCTCGACCGCATGGGCTTCTCGTGGGAACGCATCCAGGAACTCAACCCGAAGCTGATCCATGCCTCGGTCAAGGGCTTCAGCGAAGGCCACCACTACGAGGACCTGAAGGTCTACGAGAACGTGGCGCAGTGCGCCGGCGGCGCCGCCTCGACCACCGGCTGGTGGAAGGGCGAGAACTCGGCGCCCACGATCTCGGCCGCCGCGCTCGGCGATTCGAACACCGGCATGCACCTGGCGATCGGCATCCTGACGGCCATCATCGGGCGCCAGCAGACCGGCAAGGGCCAGAAGGTGGCCTGCTCGATGCAGGACGCGGTGCTCAACCTGTGCCGCGTGAAGATGCGCGACCAGCAGCGCCTCGACAAGATCGGCTACCTCGAGGAGTACCCGCAGTACCCGCACGAGATGGACGCCTTCAAGGACAAGGTGGTGCCGCGCGGCGGCAATGCCGGCGGCGGCGGCCAGCCGGGCTGGATCCTGAAGTGCAAGGGCTGGGAAACCGACCCCAACGCGTACATCTACTTCACCGTGCAGGGCCATGCCTGGGACCCGATCTGCGAAGCGCTCGGCAAGCCCGAATGGAAGACCGACCCGGACTACATGACCGCCAAGGCCCGCCAGCCGCACATCGAGCAGATCTTCGCGACCATCGAGGACTTCATCAAGGACAAGACCAAGTTCGAGGCCGTCGACATCTTCCGCAAGCACGACATCCCGTGCGCGCCGGTGCTCTCGATGAAGGAACTGCTGCACGACGAGTCGCTGCGCAAGAGCGGCTCCATCGTCGAAGTGCCGCACAAGGAGCGCGGCAGCTACTGGACCATCGGCAGCCCGATCAAGTTCTCGGACCTCAAGCCCGAGGTCACGGCCTCGCCGCTCCTGGGCGAGCACACCGACGACGTGCTGGCCGAGCTGGGCTACACCCAGCAACAGATCGCGGCCTTGCATGAAGGCAAGGTAGTCTGACCTGCACCGGGCCCGCGAAAGCGGGCCCTGGTTTCTGGATCGAACGAATTTCTTTTTGGTATGCGGGGACCCGAGTTTTGGCTTCTTCGAACATTGACCTGAAGCAACTGGTGGAAGGTGCCGGCGATGCCATCGTCGTTTGCGACGCCGAGGGCGCCATCGTGCTGTGGAACAAGGCTTGCGAGCGCATCTTCGGCTTCTCGCCGGCCGAGGCGCTGGGCAAGTCGCTGGACCTGATCATCCCCGAGCGCCAGCGGCAGCGCCACTGGGACGGCTACAACAAGACCATGGAAACTGCGGTGACGCGCTACGGCGCGGACCTGCTGAAGGTGCCGGCCCTGCACAAGGACGGCCACACCCTGTCGATCGCCTTCACCGTGTCGCTGCTGCTCGGCGATGACGGCAAGGTCTCGGGCATCGTGGCCATCGTGCGCGACGAAAGTGCGCGTTTTGCCGAAGACCGCAAGCTGCGTGCGCGTCTGGTAGAACTCGAAGCCAAGATCAAGACCGGAGACAACTGAAATGGGCAGCAAGGCACTCGAAGGCGTTCGCATCCTCGACTTCACGCACGTGCAGTCGGGACCCACCTGCACGCAGCTGCTGGCGTGGTTCGGCGCCGATGTCATCAAGGTGGAACGCGCCGGCGAAGGCGACGCCACGCGCGCGCAACTGCGCGACATTCCTGGTGTGGACAGCCTCTACTTCACGATGCTGAACCACAACAAACGCTCGATCACGCTCGACACCAAGAAGCCCAAGGGCAAGAAGGTGCTCGACGCGCTGATCCGCACCTGCGACGTGATGGTCGAGAATTTCGCCCCGGGCGCGCTCGAGCGCATGGGCATCACCTGGGAACACATCCAGGAGATCAATCCCCGCATGATCGTGGCTTCGGTCAAGGGCTTCGGCCCCGGCAAGTACGAGCATTGCAAGGTCTACGAGAACGTGGCGCAATGCGCCGGCGGTGCGGCGTCGACCACGGGTTTCGAGGACGGCCCGCCGGTCGTCAGCGGCGCGCAGATCGGCGACAGCGGCACCGGGCTGCACCTGGCGCTGGGCATCGTGGCCGCGCTCTACCAGCGCACCCACAGCGGCCGTGGCCAGAAGGTGCTCGCGCCCATGCAGGACGCGGTGCTGAACCTCTGCCGCGTGAAGATGCGCGACCAGCAGCGCCTGGAGCGCACCGGCACGATGCACGAATACCCGCAGTACCCCGACGGCAAGTTCGGCGACGCGGTGCCGCGCGCGGGCAACGCCTCGGGCGGCGGCCAGCCGGGCTCGATCCTCAAGTGCAAGGGCTGGGAGACCGACCCCAACGCCTACATCTACTTCATCACGCAGGCGGCCGTGTGGCCCGCGGTGTGCAAGGTGATCGGCGAGGAGAGCTGGATCGACGACGAGGCCTATGCCACGCCGGCCGCGCGCCTGCTGCACCTGAAGCCGATCTTCGCGCGCATCGAGCAGTGGACCATGACCAAGGACAAGTTCGAGGCCATGGACATCCTCAACCAGTACGACATCCCGTGCGGTCCGATCCTCTCGATGAAGGAGATCGCCGCCGACGAGTCGCTGCGCGAGACCGGCACCATCGTCGAGGTCGACCATCCCGCGCGGGGCAAGTACCTGACCGTGGGCAACCCGATCAAGATGTCCGACAGCCCGACCGACGTCACGCGCTCGCCGCTGCTCGGCGAGCACACCGACGAGGTGCTGAGCCAGCTCGGCTATGCCGAGGGCGACATCGCGGCGCTGCGGGCCGAAGGCGTCATTTGAAGAAGCGCCGGACGGCTCGCCCCGCATAGTCGCCGATTGCGCCGTGTTTTTAGGTGCCCAGGGGAATTGTGGCTATTCATGTATAACTCTTTGCAAATACATTCAATAAAATAGTTTAACTATTATTTATCGATCATAAAACCTACATTTTGATCATGCCGATCCGTCATCCACTTGTCGCCCGGCATTCAATTTCTAGGAGAAATTCCATGATCGACAATTTGCCTCAGCAATACTGGAACAGCGAAACCGAACGCAATGCCTACAACGCGGCGTTCTATGAATTGGGATTCCGCTGGCATTGGGACCGCGAAATCTATTGCCAGCTGCTGCGCCAGGCCCAGGACGGCATCGAGCGCATCTGCTACTACCTGAATACGCACCAGCCGCATCTTCTGCGTGCCTACGATGCCAAATTTCTGGCGGAAGTGATCGAGCAGAAGAAGGAAGAGCACCAGAAACGCGAATTGGAAGTCGGCGCCATCCGCGGCCGCTATTTCAACTGGGCCGAAAGCCGCGGCACCGAACTCGGCGCCTGAATAAAGCCTCGACCATGCATATCCACGAATACCAAGGCAAGGACGTATTGCGCAAATACGGCGTGCCCGTGCCGCGTGGCCATGCATGCTTTTCGCCCGACGAGGCGGTGGACGCCGCCGCGCGGGTCGGCGGCCGGGCCTGGCTGGTCAAGCCGCAGGTGCATGGGGGCGCGCGCGGCAACAACGATGCCGTCGCGCGGCGCGCGTGGTCGCCCGACGAGGTGCGGCGCCATGCGGCGGGGCTGCTGGGCACGGCGCTCGAAGCGCCCCGTCCGGGTTGCGCCAGCCGCGTCGTGCGCCGGTTGCTGGTCGAGGAGAGCCTCGAGGTCACGCAGACCTTCCATCTCCGCCTGGCGCTCGACCGCGAGGCGCGCCGCGTGGTGCTCACCGCGGGCGAAGGTGAGGGCGGTGCTGCGCCCGGCGACCCGGCAGCGCGTGCGCCGCAGAAGGTCCGCAGGCTGCTGATCGATCCCGCCGCCGGCGTGCGGGCCGCCGAGGCCGACGGCCTTGCGCGCGACATCGGCTTCTCGGGCAAGCTGCTGCCGCAGGTGCGCACGCTGGTGCAGAACCTTTACCAGGCCTTCGATGCCTGCGACGCCTCGCTGGCCGAGATCGATCCGCTGGTGCTCACGCCCGACGGCCGCGTCATCGCGCTCGGTGCGCGCTTTGCCTTCGATCCGCATGCGCTCTTCCGCCAGCCGGCCATCGCGGCGATGCGCGACCTCGACGAGGAAGACTCCGCCCAGTCGCAGGCCTCGGGGCACGGCTTCTCGTGCCTGGCGCGCGACGGCGAGATTGGCGGCCTGGTGAATGGCGCAGGCCTCGCGATGGCGACGATGGACGCGATCCGCCTCCACGGCGGTGCGCCGGCCGACGTGCTCGACGTGGGCGGCGGCGCCAGCGCCGAGAAGGTGGCCGAGGCCCTTCGGCTGATGCTGCGCACGCCGCGGCTGCGTGCCGTGCTGGTCAACATCTTCGGCGGCCTGTTGAAGTGCGACGTGGTCGCGCGCGGCCTCTTGGCGGCGCTGCGCGAGGTCGAGCTCACGGTGCCGCTGGTGGTGCGCCTGAAGGGCACCAACGAAACGCTGGGCCGGACCCTGCTCGCGCAGTCGGGCCTTTCGATCATCCACGCGGACGACATCGACGAAGCGGCCGGCTTCGCGGTTGCGGCCGCACTGTCCACGCCGCGGAGGGCCCACTGAGATGTCGATCCTCGTCAACAAGCACACGCGCGTCATCACGCAGGGCATCACCGGCAAGGCCGGCCAGTTCCACACCGCGATGTGCCGCGACTATGCCAACGGACGCAAGTGCTTCGTCGCGGGCGTCAACCCGCACAAGGCCGGCAAGTCCTTCGACGGCATCCCCGTGTACGGCACCGTGGCCGAAGCCAAGGCCGAGACCGGTGCCACCGTGTCGGTGATCTACGTGCCGCCGCCGTTCGCGGCCGCGGCCATCGACGAGGCCGTGGACGCGGGGCTCGAGCTCGTGGTGTGCATCACCGAAGGCATTCCGGTGCGCGACATGGTCCGCACGCGCCACCGCATGGAAGGCAGCCGCACGCTGCTGCTCGGCCCCAACTGCCCGGGCCTGATCACGCCCGACGAAATCAAGATCGGCATCATGCCGGGCCACATTCACCAGCGGGGCCGCATCGGCGTGGTGTCGCGCTCGGGCACGCTCGGCTACGAGGCCGCGAGCCAGCTCGGGCGCTTCGGCATCGGGCAATCGACCGTGGTCGGCATCGGCAGCGATGCCGTCTGCGGGCTGCGCTACATCGACGTGCTGAAGCGCTTCAACGACGACCCGCTCACCGACGCGGTGATCATGGTCGGCGAGATCGGCGGCAGCGACGAGGAAGCCTGCGCCGAGTGGATCGCCGAACACATGCGAAAGCCGGTGGTCGGCTTCATCGCCGGGGCCAGCGAGCCCAACGGGCAGGGCAGCGCGCAGCGCAAGCTCGCGGTGATGAAGGCGTGCGGCATCCACGTGACCGAGAACCCCGCCGAGATCGGGAAGCTGCTCGCCTCGCTGGTCGTGCCCGACTACCTGCCTTTCGACTGAGCACCGGGCTCAGGTCAAAACCATTCCAACAAACGACGCGCCAAGGAGCAAGGCATGCAACAACAGCAATGGGTCCGTTTCGAACACGGTGGCGAGGTCGGCTTCGGCACGCTCGAGGGCGACGGCACGGTGCGCGAGCACAGCGGCAACATGTTCGACCGTCCCGAGCCGACGGACCGCGTGTTCGTGCTGTCGGGCGTGCGGCTGCTCACGCCGACCGAGCCGACCAAGGTCCTCGCGCTGTGGAACAACTTCCATGCGCTTGGCGCGAAGCTGAACCTGCCGGTGCCGGCCGAGCCGCTCTACCTGCTGAAGGCGCCCAACAGCTACCTCGCGCCCGGCGCGCCGATCCGACAGCCGCTGTGCGACGGCAAGGTGGTGTTCGAGGGCGAGCTCGGCATCGTCATCGGCAAGACGGCCACGGCCGTGCCCGAGGCCGAGGCGCTCGGCCATGTGTTCGGCTACACCTGCGCCAACGACGTGACGGTGGCCGACATCCTGAACCGCGACGCCTCGTTCGCGCAGTGGGTGCGCGCCAAGGGCTTCGACACCTTCTGCCCGATGGGCCCTTCCGTGGCCACCGGTCTCGACCCCGCCACGCTCAGCGTGACCACACGGCTCAATGGCGAGGTGCGGCAGAACTATCCCATCAGCGACATGCGCTTCTCGGTGCAGCAGCTCGTGAGCCTGATCTCCTTCGACATGACCCTGTACCCCGGTGACGTGATCCTCTGCGGCACCTCCATCGGCGTCGGCTCGATGAAGCCCGGCAGCGAGGTCGAGGTCGAGATCGGCGGCATCGGCACGCTCGGCAACCGCTACGGCTAGCGCCTTCGCGCCCCGCGCGCGGCGGCCACACAGAATCAACAACTTGGGGATCGACATGAAGATTGCAGTCATCGGCGCAGGCGCCATCGGCGGCCTCGTGGGCGCAAAGCTCGCGCTGGCCGGCGAGGACGTCACGTTCATCGTGCGAGGAAAGAACCTCGACGCCATTGCCACCAACGGATTCAAGCTCATCGGTGCCGACGGGGAGGAGCAGGTGGCGTTCGACGTCAAGGCCACCGACCGCTACGAGCAGGCGGGCCCGCAAGACGTCGTGATCCTCGCGATGAAGGCGCACCAGGTCGAGGCGGTGGCGAACGACGTGCCGAAGCTCTTCGGCCCCGAGACGGTGGTGGTGACGATGCAGAACGGCATCCCGTTCTGGTACTTCCACAACCATGGCGGCGCGCTCGCGGGCACACCGGTGCGCAGCGTCGACCCGACCGGCCTCGTCGCCGACAAGATCCCGGCCGAGCGCGTCATCGGCTGCGTGGTGTATCCCGCGTCGGAGCTCATCGCGCCGGGCGTGGTGAAGCACATCGAAGGCGACCGCTTTCCGGTCGGCGAGCTCGACGGCTCCTCGAGCGAGCGCGTGAACGGTGTCTCGGCGGCGCTGAGCGCAGCGGGCTTCAAGGCGCCGGTGCTCGACAACATCCGTGCCGAGATCTGGCTCAAGCTCTGGGGCAATCTCACCTTCAACCCGATCAGCAGCCTGTCGCACTCGACCCTGGTGGACATCTGCCAGTACCCGCTGACGCGCGAACTCGCGGCCGCGATGATGCGCGAGGCCGAGGCCGTGGCGCACAAGCTCGACATCGGTTTCCGCGTGACGCTCGACAAGCGCATTGCCGGCGCGGAAAAGGTCGGCAAGCACAAGACCTCGATGTTGCAGGACGTGGAGGCGGGCCGCGCGCCCGAGATCGACGCGCTGGTGGGCGCGGTGGTCGAACTCGCGCGGCTCACCGACACGCCCACGCCACACATCGACACCGTGTATGCGCTGGTCAAGCTGCTCGCGCGTACGATGGAAGCCGAGCGGGGCCGCGTCTGCCTTGCGGCGGCCTGAAAGAAAGAACGGAACCGAATGATGCGACGTACACGCAGCGCGAAGATCGTGGCCACGCTGGGCCCCTCCACCACCGACGAGCCCGCGATCCGGGCGCTGTTCGAGCGCGGCGTCGACGTGTTCCGGCTCAACTTCAGCCATGGCACGCAGCACGACCATGCGCGCCGGCTCGAGACCATCCGCCGGCTCGAGACCGAGTTCGGCCGGCCCATCGGCGTGCTGCTCGACCTGCAGGGCCCGAAGCTGCGACTCGGCACTTTCGAGGGCGGCCGCGCGCAGCTCGATGCCGGCGCGCGCTTTCGCCTCGACATGAATCCCGCGAGCGGCGATGCGCGCCGTGCGCCGCTGCTGCATCCCGAGATCTTCGCGGCGCTACAGGTGGGCACCGAACTGCTGCTCGACGACGGCAAGCTCAGGCTGCGCGTCGACAGCCACGGTGCCGACTTTGCCGAGACCACGGTGCTGGTCGGCGGGCCGATCTCTGACCGCAAGGGCGTCAACGTGCCGAGCGTGGTGCTGCCGATTTCGCCGCTCACGCCGAAGGACCGCGACGACCTCGCCTGCGGCCTGGCGATGGGTGTGGACTGGGTGGCGCTGTCGTTCGTGCAGCGCCCGGAAGACATCGAGGAGGCGCGCGCGCTGATCGGCACGCGCGCATGGATCATGGCCAAGCTCGAAAAGCCAGCAGCCATCGAGCACCTCGACGCCATCGTCGCGCTGTGCGACGGCGTGATGGTGGCGCGCGGCGACCTCGGCGTCGAGCTGCCGCCCGAGCGCGTGCCCGAGCTGCAGCGGCTCATCGTGCGAGCCTGCCGCAAGGGCGGCAAGCCGGTGGTGGTGGCCACGCAGATGCTCGAATCGATGATCGCCGCGCCGGTGCCCACGCGCGCCGAAGTGTCCGACGTGGCCACCGCGGTGTACGACGGCGTCGACGCGGTGATGCTCTCGGCCGAATCGGCCTCGGGCAAGTACCCGCTGGAGGCGGTCTCGATGATGGAGCGCATCATCTTGCGCGTGGAAGCCGACGTCACCTACCGCACGGGCATCGATGCCACGCACGATGCAGCGCTGTCGACCACGGCCGACGCGGTCTGCGCCTCGATGCGCCAGGTGGCCGGGCTGCTCGCGCCCGCCGCCACCGTGACCTACACCTCCTCGGGCTTCACCAGCCTGCGCGCCGCGCGCGAGCGGCCTGCGGTGCCGATCCTGAGCCTCACGCCCGACATCGCCACCGCGCGCCGCATGGCGATGGTGTGGGGCGTGCATGCGGTGCCCGTGGAAGACGTGCACGACGTGGCCGAGATGATCGAGTGCGCCTGCCGCACCGCCTGCGCCGAAGGCTTCGCGGCCTCGGGCGACGACATCGTGGTGGTCGCGGGCCTGCCGTTCGGGCTCTCGGGCACCACCAACCTGCTGCACGTCGCACGAATACCATAGCCCGGTCCGCAGCCACCACCCGCGCCACGCCGAATGAAGCACGCCACCCTGCGCCAGTTGAAGGTCTTCGAGGCGGTGGCGCGGCTTCTGAGCTTCTCGCGCGCCGCCGAGGAGCTGCACCTCACGCAGCCAGCCGTTTCCACCCAGGTGCGCAAGCTCGAGGAGCATGCGGGCAATGCGCTGTTCGAGCAGTTCGGCAAGAAGATCTACCTCACGCCCGCAGGCACCGAGCTGCTGCAGATCAGCCGCGCGATCATCCAGCAGTTCGAGGCGGCCGAGAACGCGATGCTGCAGTTCAACGGCGTCTCGGGCGGCAAGCTCAACGTGGGCGTCATCAGCGCGGGCGACTACTTCTTTCCGCGCCTGCTGGTGGAGTTTGCGAGCCGGCACCGCGGCGTGACGCTGAACTTCACCGTGCACAACCGGGCGGAGCTCATGACGCACATCGCCGAGAACCTCACCGACCTCGCGATCATGGTGCGTCCGCCGACCGACCTCGACACGCAGAACCAGGCCTTTGCGCCGCACCCCTACGTGATCGTCGCGGCGCCGGGCCATCCGCTCGTGGGCGTGCAGAAGATCCCGCTCGCGCGGCTGATGCGCGAGCCCTTCGTGGTGCGCGAGAAGGCCTCGGACACCTGGCATTCGATGCAGGACGGTTTCGGTGGCGACCTCCGCGGCATCAACATCGCGATGGAGATCCGCAGCACCGAGACCATCAAGCAGGCGGTGATCGCGGGCATGGGCGTGAGCTTCATGTCGGCCCACACCGTGAGCCAGGAGGTGCGCGCGGGCAGCCTGCGCGTGCTCGACGTCGATGGCTTTCCACTGATGCTCAACTGGTACGTGGTGCATCGGCGCACCAAGCGCCTGCCGCCGGTTGCGCAGGCCTTCAAGGACTTCCTGCTTGCCGACGGCTCGGCGCTGATCTCGCAGATCGTGCCGTTCGAGGCGGCGGCCTGAGGGCGCGGGCGGCGCGCGCCGCGCTTCAGCGCAGGCCGATGCGCGAGGCCTGCGTGCGCAGCGCCTGGGCGCGCGCCGGGTCTTCGGCCTCGATGTTGTCGGCTGCCACCTGCAGCGCGCGCATCTGCTCGACCTCGCCGATGATCCGGTTGGGGCTCAGCAAGGCCTCGGCCAGCATCAGGACTTCGTCGACGATGGCCTTGAGCGCATCGGCAAAGGTCTCGGTGGCGCTGGCATGGAAAGGAGGCTGGTGAAGTGTGGTCATGGGGTGGCTCCTTGGTTGCTTGGGATGCCTTCATCTTCTGCCCATGTTGATCGCAAGTAAAACGATATTAATTGGGAGTTCAATGCAAAAATAATGCATTGAAATAGCTGGAGTCCGCAGATGGACATCAACCTGGCCCGCACCTTCCTCGCGATCGTCGAGACCCGCAGCTTCCAGCGCGCGTCCGAGCGGCTGCACGTCACGCAGACCTCGGTGAGCGCCCGCGTGCGCTCGCTCGAGGAACTGCTGGGCCGGCCGCTCTTCGTGCGCAACAAGGCCGGCGCGGTGCTCACGACGGCCGGCGAGCAGTTCTTGCCGCATGCCACCACGCTGGTGCAGGTGTGGGAGCGCGCGCGCCACCAGGTGGCGGTGCCGCCCGGCAGCCGCGCGGTGCTCGCGATCGGCTGCGAGATCAGCCTCTGGGACCCGCTGCTGCTGCAATGGCTCTTGTGGATGCGCACCGCGGCGCCGCAGCTCGCGCTGCGCACCGAAGTCGGTTTTCCGCACGACCTGCTCGACAAGGTGGCCGCGGGCGTGCTCGACATCGCGATCGCCTATGCGCCGCAGCAGCGCCCGGGCCTGCGCGTCGAACTGCTGATCGAGGAAAAGCTCGTGATGGTGACGACCGCGAAGCGCCCGAAGGTGCCGCAGCCGGCCGACTACGTGTACGTCGACTGGGGCCCCGAGTTCGCGGCGCAGCACGGCCTCGCGTTCCCCGAGCTGTCGCATGCGGCGGTGAGTTCGGCGCTGGGCCCGCTGGGCCGCGAATACCTGCTGGCCGCGGGCGGCACGGGCTATTTCCGCCACGACGTGGTGCGCAGCCATCTCGAATCGGGCCGGCTGCGGCGCGTGCCCGGCACGCCCGAGTTCCTGTATCCGGCCTATGCCGTGTATGCCGTGGGCGCCGATCGCGCGATCGTCGAGCCGGCGCTCGAGGGGCTGCGGCAGGTGGTGGTCGGCACCACCGGGCCGGCTGCCGGCGAAACGCTCAGTTGACGATCATGTGCCGTGCGTGCGCCACGCGTTCCTGGTGCGACTGCAGCCGCGCTTCGTAGTACAGGCACAGCGGCATGGCGACGAACACCATGCCGGCCACGTAGATGATCAGGCTCATCAACGGAAAGTCGCCGCCGCCCCAGTAGGGGATCGACGCCACTGCGGCGCCAGCGGCAATGACGGCCATCACGCACAGCAGTGCGTGATGCAAGAACGTGGTCCGCGAGTACCCAGGAGGGTCGTACTTCTGACGATCCAGCATTGAACACTCGCCCTTGTCTCCATCATCGTGCATCGTCGTTCCTCTTTTGTCGGGGCGCTAACCATTGTTAGCTCGACAAACGAGGCCGGTCAATGCGGCAGACCCGGAGGGGGCGTCAGTCGTATTTGACGGTGTAGATCAGGTCGACGCCGCTGGTCTGCCCGGCCTGGCCGCGCAGCGTAAGGCGCTTGGTCAGGTCATAGAAGATGAAGATGGTGCCGAAGGTGCCACCGAGGCTGCGTTCGTAGGTGAGATAGAAATCCTTCGAGAGCCGCTTGCCGAAGGTGACGGCCGATTCGCGCAGGTCGCCGCCGTTGCCCGGGCCCTTGAAGCCGAGCTCGTCGAGGCCGAAGCGGCTGGCGAGGCTGCCGCCGCTCGCGCCCTTGCTGACGCGGCCGAGCAGCGCCAGCGCGGCCTGCTGCAGCAGCACCGATTCGCCGCCGCTGGTGGCCGAGGCGCGGCCGAGCACCACCCACGACAGCGTTTCGGCGTCGGACAGCACGGGCTCGGAATAGAGCTTGACGCGCGGCGATTGCGCAGTGCCGGTGATCTGCACGCCCGCGCGCTGCGCAATGTTGGGCCGGATCGCGAGGATGTCGAGCGACGGGTTGTCGAACGGCCCGTTGAAGCGCGCAAGGCCCGTCTCCACGTCGAGCTGCTGGCCGTAGGCGCGGTACTGGCCCTTGACGGTGCGCACTTCGCCGACGATGCGCGGCGGCGCATCGAGCCGGTTGCTGCGGATCTCGAGTTCGCCTTCGAGCCGCGTCGTGATGCCGCGGCCCTGCACCGCGAAGTCGTCGCCGAGGTCGAAGGTCACGACGATGTCGGGCGGCTTCGCGGTCTGCGGCTTTGCGGCCTGCGCCTCGCTGCGCGCCACCTCGCGCCGGGCCTTCTCGGCCGCCTCGCGGTCCTTGGCGGCGGAGCGCACGACCACGTCGGTGCCGAGGCTCGGTGCCGTCTCGTCGGGCAGGATGATCACGGCGCGGTCGGTGCGCAGCCTGCCGCGCACGCTGAACTGCCCGCCCTCGAGCCGCGCCTGAAGGTTGCCCGACAGCGTGACCTGGCGGTCGGTGCGCACCAGCACGCGCAGCGCGCGCAGCTCGGCATTCAGCGCCATGCGGATGCCGCTGGCCGAGGCGCCGGCGGCACCCCAAAAGATATCGCCGCGCGCAGTGAGCGAGCCACCGCCCGCGGCCGCCTCGCTGGCGGTGGTGCTGCGGTTGCCGCTCTGGCCCGCGATGCGCGCCGAGGTGCCCGCACCGCCCTGAAGCGTGAACTCGTTGATCTCGAGGCGATCGCCCGTGAGCGTGGCGCGCAGCCGGCCATCGCGCAGGTCGAGCCCTTCGACCGGCGCGCGCAGCGCGAGCCGGTCGGCCCCCAGCGTGCCGTTCCAGCGCGGTGCGGCGCGGTTGCCTGCGAGCACCGCGTCGGCGTCGAGCGTGCCCGCGATGCGCCAGCCGGGCGGTGCCAGCATCGACCAGACGCCGAGGTTCGGCAGCGTGGCCTTGACCTTGCCCGCGAGCGGCGCATCGGGGGCCCACACCCAGCCGTCGGCCCGCTGCTGCATGCGCGTGGCCAGCTCGGCGTCGATCTTGCCGGCGCGCTCGCTGTCCCAGGCCAGCGTGGCGCGCACCGCCTCGCCGTCGGCATCGAGCCGCAGCTCGGCCTGCCTGAGCCCCGCGGGCGTGCTCGGCGCGGTGGTGCCGTCGGCGCTCGCGGAATTCATCGTGCGCTCGCTCGCGGTGCCGGTGCCGTAACTGTGGATGCGCGTGACCAGCGCCGCTTCGCCGGCCTGCACGCGGATGTCGCCGCTCTGGCGCGCGAGCCGCGCGCGGGCGCGCAGCGTGTCGCCCGCATCGATGTCCCACTCGCCGTCGAACAGCAGGTCGCCGGTCACGCCGATCTCGTCGAAGGTGGCGCTGGCACCGAAGGCCTCGGCCCACGCCATCGGCAGGCCTTGCAGCCTGCCTTTGGACTGAACGCGGAAGGCCTGGTTGGGCGCCGCGCCGCTGCGCGTGAAGCGCAGCGGCTCCCATTCGATGCGCACCGTGCCGGGCACCGGCCCGCGCAGCGTGGCGTTGGCGGCCGAGGCTTCGAGTTCGAGGCGGCGCGTGGCGCCGCTGCCACCGGTCTTGACCGAGGCGGTGACTTCGCGGCCGAGCTCCAGCGTCCAGGGTGCGGCCGATGGCCCGCCGGGGCCGGGGCGCGCGCTGTCCCGCGCCTGCAGCCGCAGGCTTGCGAGCACCGCGCGCCATTGGTCGGCACCCGTGCGGCCGCCATTGGCGCGGGCATCGAGTGTGAGCTTCTGCGTGCCGGACGTGGCTTCGCCCTTGAGCGCGAGCGTGGCGTCGGCCAGGGTGCCGGCGAGGTCTGCCTGCACGTCGTTCAACCGGACGGTGGTGGCGCCATTCGTACCGGTCGTGCCACTGCCGCCATTGGCCGCCTGCGCGGCGGGCATGCGTACCTCGAGCCGTGGCACGGCGAGCGACGCCTTGAGGCTGGGCTCGGCCGCGCCGCGCTGGGGCGGTGCGCCGGGATTTTCGATACGGCGCTGGATCGTCTGCCAACCGCCCTGCCAGCTCGCATCGAGACGCGCCGAGCCCTTCGCGCTGCTGCCTGCGAACAGCCCCGAAAGCTCGGGCAGGCCTTCGATCCAGCGCTGCACGGCTTCGGCATCGTCGATGCGTGCCTGCACATCGCCGCTGCCCACCGACTGCGCGATACGGCCTTCGAACTGGGCGCTGCCGCCCGGCAATGCGAGCGCGAGCTTGCCGCTCGCGGCCTGCTCGGCCACGCGCACCTGCATGCGGCCCTCGACACTCGCACGCTCGGCTTCGACGCGCAGGCTGCGCAGGTCGAGCACCTGTTCTTTCCATTGGCCCGTGGCGGCGATGCGCTCCAGGCCGAAGCCGGGCAATGCCGCGCTGCCGGCACCGCCCTCGGCGCGCAGCGCCAGCTCGAAACCGATCGCATCGTCGCGCTGCCGCGCCGTCGCGGTGCCGTTGACCGGCGCGCCGGAGAGTTCACTGTGCAGCAGGCCCGGGCGCACGCCGCGCACGGTGGCGCGCGCCTCCCAGGGCGCGGGCGCGGGGCTCCAGCGGCCCTCGGCCTCGATGCGGCCGCCGCCCGCGCGCAGCGTGGCCGCAGGAATGTTCCAGTTGGTGCCGTCGAAGCCGACGCGGGCCTCGAGCTTTTCGAGCGGCAGCGCGCCCTTGTCCCAGGGCCCGGGCAGCGCGTTCTGCAGGTCGGCCGTGGCCTGCCAGGCGTCCGGGCCCGTGGCCGCATCAGGCTCGAGCGCGACGGTGCCCGACAGGCGCGTGCGCGGCGCGCCGGGCCAGAGGCTGGCCGCATCGACGTTGCGCAAGTCCGCGTTGGCATCGATCACCGGCTGCGGCAGCCAGGGCGCGATCCGGGCCTGCAGCTTGGCTTCCATCGGCGCCTCGGCGTCGGGCTCGGCCGGCTTCAGCTCGGCGGCCACCTGCAGGCGCGCATCGGTGCCCGCCAGCGTGCCCTCGATGCGGGCCTTGGCCAGCACCTCGATGCTGCGGTCCTCGGCGAGTGGCGCTTTCACGCGGCCTTCGAGCGCAGCCTCGATCGCCATCGGCGCGGCGCCCTGCAGCTTCACGCGGGCACTGTAGTGGCCGTCGGCAATGTCGACGCCGTCGATCTCCAGTTCATGCTGCGCGCCCGTGTAGCGGTAGTGGCCTGCGAGCTGCAGCGCCTCGAGCGCGGGCGGGCCGGCCCAGCGCAGCGCGTCGATGCGGAACGGCAGGTCGACTTCGATCGGCAGCGTGATCTGCTCGAGCGGTTCGGTGGGCGTGTCGCTCGGTGGGCCGCGGCGCTCGATCAGCAGTTCCTTCGCATGCACTTCGCCGAGCTGCAGCTTGCGCTGGAACAGCGGCGCGAGCTGCCAGCCGATGTCGGCCTCGTGCACCTCGACCGCGAGGCTCTCGCTCTGCCAGCGCAGCCAGCCGATGCGCCCGCCCGTGCGCAGCGAGCCGCTGACCTCGCGGCTTTCGAGTGTCTGGCCTGCGGGCATGTAGCGCGCGGCCTGGGCCAGTGCGAAGGCCAGCGACTGGTTCGACCCGACCCACCACCATGCAGCCGCGCCGAGCACGAGCACCAGCGCGAGCAGGCCCGCCACGGTCCATGCCAGCGCGCGCAGGACGCGGCGCGCGCGCGTGCGCGGCGGTCGCGGTGCGGCGGGCGTGGGCGTGGGATTGGACGGGTCTGTCTGCATCGATCAGAAGGTGAAGCCGAGGCGGAGGTGAAGGCGGAACTTCTTGGTGTCCACGCCGTAGGCGATGTCGGCCTGCACCGGCCCCACGGGGCTGCGCCAGCGCGCGCCCACGCCCACGCCGACCTTGGGCTTGAGCTCGCCCGGCTTGTCGGCCACTGCGCCCGCATCGACGAAGACCGTGCTCTCCCACTCGGTGAGCTTGCCCTTGTAGACGAACGGGCGCTGCCATTCGAGGCTCATCACGCCGAGGTAGCGGCCCGCGACGATCTGGCCGTCGGCGCGCTCGGTGCCGATCTGGCGGTAGCTGTAGCCGCGCACCGTGGTGTCGCCGCCGGTCAGGAACATCAGCGTGGACGGGATCTGCGCGCTCTCCTTGGCGGCCACCGCGCCAGCCTCGGCGCGCAGTTGCAGCCGGCTGCGGCGTGCCAGCGTGGCGGCGTCGCGGCCGTTGGCAAAGCCCAGCGGCAGCACGCCGAGCCAGCGTGCATAGGTGCGTGTGAAGGGCAGGCGCTCGCCGGTGAGGGTGTAGCCGGCGCCGAGTTCGAGCGCCAGGCCGAAGCCGCGCGTCGGCGCGGCGTTGTCGTCGAAGTAGCGGCCCGTCCAGCCCCAGTTGGCGGTGAGGGCCGAGGCCGAGGGCGGCGCGTCGATGCCGCGGTTCTGCGCGTAGTCGTACTGCAGGAAATAGGTGCGGTCGATGTGGCCGCTCGACTTGCTGCGCCCGCTGCGCAGCCGGCCGCTGTCGACCACGTAGCTGCCCGAGGTTTCGCTCTTGAGTTCGGCGCCGGCCAGCCAGCGCCAGCCGCGTTCGTCGGGGATCGCCTGCCAGTTGGTGCCCAGCGACTTGGTTTCGCGGTCGACCGACAGGCGCGACACCGCGCGCCAGCCGAGCAGCGGCAGCTTGTTGTGGATGTGGTCGACCGACAGGCGGGGTCCGCTGTCGGTCGTGAAGCCGGCGCCGAGCACCACCTTCTGCAGCGGCGCCTCGCGCAGCTGCGCGATCACGGGTGCGGCCAGTGGCGTGCCGCTCTCGGTGTCGAGCGTGAGGAACACCGAGTCGTAGTAGCCGCTGCTCGCCAGGCGCTGCTGCGCGTCGAGCAGCTTCTGCTGGTCGTAGTCGGTGCCGGTGGGAAGCTGCGCGATGCGGCGCACGCCGTCGGCGTCGTAGCGTTCGACGCCGCGCAGCACCAGCGGCCCGAAGCGGTAGGCCGGCCCGGACTGGTAGGTGACGCTGAGCCGGGCCTCCTGGCGGTCGGCGTCGACTTCGGCGCGGCTCATGCCGATGCTGCCGGTGGGGAAGCGCCTGGCCGTGAGGCGGCGCAGGGCTATGGCCTTGGCATCGTCCCAGCCCTGCTGCGTGAAAGGCTGGCCTGCGCGCAGGGTCCAGGCGGTGCGAATCGCGTCGCGCTGCGCCTCGGCCGTGGGGTCGGTGGCGATCGCGCCTTCGTAGTCGATCTGCACCGTGCTGACCTGCGTGGGCTCGCCCGGCACCACGGTGATGATGATCTCGCGCGGGGCGCGCGTGCTGGCGGGCGTCTCGTTGAGTTCGAGCGTCAGCGTGGGCGTGAAGTAGCCGAGTGTGGCGAGCAGCTCGCGTGCGTTGGCTTCGGCCGCCACCATGAGCCGCGAGATCTCGGTCGCGCCGAGGTCGTCGAGCGTGCGGTAGCGCTGGAGCTCGAGGTGCAGCGTGAGGTACTCACGCACCGCCTCGGGGCCGCGAACCTCGACGGTGAAGGCGTCCTTGTCGTCGCTCTTCTTGCCGGTTGCGGTGTCTCCGTTCTGGACCAGCACCGGCGGGGATGCGCCCTTGTCGTTCGCAGCGTCCTTCTTCGGCAGCAAGCTGCATCCCTGCAGAAGCAGGGCGCCCACAAAAAGCAAAGCCGGCAGCCACGCCGGCGAAAAAGCTGGAACCACCCTGAACATCGGGCCATTTTGACAGCAACTGCACGCAATTCCCGTAGGACGCACGTACACACATGTGTCCTGAGTGTGCGGTATTACTTCGAAAGCATTCGCATCGCTTCCTCGAGGCCGCGCAGCGTCAGCGGGTACATGCGGTTGGACATCAGCTGCTGCATCACCGCGATGCTCTGGCGGTACTGCCACACACCTTGCGGTTCGGGGTTGATCCAGGCGAACTTCGGAAAGGCGTGGGTGAGCCGCTGGATCCACTCGGCGCCGGCCTCTTCGTTGTTGTATTCGACACTGCCGCCGGGCTGCAGGATCTCGTAGGGGCTCATGGTCGCGTCGCCGACGAAGATGAGCTTGTAGTCCTTGTTGTACTTGCGCAGGATGTCCCAGGTCGCGAACTTCTCGGAGAAGCGGCGCTTGTTGTTCTTCCACATGAAGTCGTAGACGCAGTTGTGGAAGTAATAGAACTCCAGGTGCTTGAACTCGGTCTTCACGGCCGAGAACAGCTCTTCCACGCGCTGGATGTGCTCGTCCATCGTGCCGCCCACGTCCATCAGCAGCAGCACCTTGACGTTGTTGTGGCGCTCCGGGCGCATCTTGATGTCGAGCAGGCCGGCGTTGGCGGCCGTCTTGTGGATGGTCTCGTCAAGGTCGAGCTCGTCCTCGTGGCCTTCGCGCGCGAACTTGCGCAGCCGGCGCAGCGCCACCTTGATGTTGCGTGTGCCGAGCTCCTGGCTGTCGTCGTAGTCCTTGTAGGCGCGCTGGTCCCAGACCTTGACCGCGCTCTTGTTCTTGCCGGCACCGCCGATGCGGATGCCCTGCGGGTTGTAGCCGCCATGGCCGAACGGCGAGGTGCCGCCGGTGCCGATCCACTTGTTGCCGCCCTCGTGGCGCTCTTTCTGTTCCTCGAAGCGCTTCTTGAGCGTTTCCATGAGCTCGTCCCAGCCCATCTTCTCGATCTTGGCCTTTTCCTCGGCCGTGAATTCGCGCTCCAGCGTCTTGCGCAGCCAGTCGAGCGGCACTTCCTTGGTGAAGTCGGCCAGCATTTCGACGCCCTTGAAGTAGGCGGCGAAGGCGCGGTCGAACTTGTCGTAGTGCTTCTCGTCCTTCACGAGCGCGGTGCGCGAGAGATAGTAGAAGTCGTCCATGCCGAAGGCGCCGTCGGAATTGGGCCCGACCACGTCGGCCTGCAGCGCTTCGAGCAGCGTGAGGTATTCCTTGACCGAGACCGGCAGCTTGGCCGAGCGCAGCGTGTAGAAGAAATCGATCAGCATGGCGGCGGGCCTCCTTCAGCTTCGCGGCTTGTCGAGCAGGTAGAGCAACTGGGCCTTGACCTCGGGCCACTCGCCTGCGCGCAGGCTGTACATCACGGTGTCGCGGACGGTGCCGTCGCGGCGCATCGCATGGCCGCGGATCACGCCGTCCTTCTTTGCGCCGAGCCGCTCGATGGCGGCCTGCGAGGCGAAGTTGAAATTGTCGGTACGCCAGCCCACCACGTTGCAGCCGAGGGCATCGAAGGCGTGGCTCAGCATCAGCAGCTTGCAGGTGGTGTTGACGTGCGTGCGCTGGCAGCGCCTGGCATACCAGGTGTAGCCGATCTCCACGCGCTTTACCGCGGGCAGGATATCGTGAAAGCTGGTGCTGCCGAGCACGGCGCCGGTTGCGGCCTCGGTCACGGCGAAAGCGAAGCGGTGGCCGGCCTCGCGGCCCTGCAGCGCGGCCTCGATGTAGGCACGCGTTTCATCGGGCTCGGGCACCGAGGTGACGCGCAGCTTCCAGAGCTCGCCGTCGGCCGCGGCCGTGCGCAGGCCTTCTTCGTGGTCGAGCGAGAGCGGCACCAGCGCGAGGTCGCGGGCCTTCAGCGTGACAGGTTCGACGAACGCCATGTTCGAGCTACTTTCGAGAAAGGGGAGGGGCTCAGCGCGGGGGCTTGCCGTACTTGCGGTCGTACCAGGCCCGTGCGAGCTGCACGCCGGCGCCGCCGCCCAGGCCGATCAGCAGGATGCCGAAGATCTCGCTGTTGCCCCAGCCGCCGGCGCCGAACGCATCGAGCCCGAACTGCAGCCCGACCCAGCGCCCGAGCAGCGCACCGAGCACGAACAGCACGGCCTGCGCCAGGCCGAGCTTGAGCAACTGCCCGACGGGATGCGGCGCGGTGGGCCGGGTCATCGGTTGTTGCGCTGCATGAAGACGAGCTTCTCGAACAGCGTGACGTCCTGCTCGTTCTTGAGCAGCGCGCCCACCAGCGGCGGCACCGCGACCTTGTCGTCCTTGCTCTGCAGCGCGTCGAGCGGGATGTCTTCGGCCATCAGCAACTTGAGCCAGTCGAGCAGTTCGGAGGTCGAGGGCTTCTTCTTCAGGCCGGGCAGGTTGCGCACGTCGTAGAAGGTCTTCATCGCGGCCGTGAGCAGCTCCTGCTTGAGGCCCGGGAAGTGCACCGCCACGATCTGCTTCATGGTCTCGGCGTCGGGGAACTTGATGTAGTGGAAGAAGCAGCGGCGCAGGAAGGCGTCGGGCAGCTCCTTCTCGTTGTTCGAGGTGATGAACACCACCGGCCGGTGCTTGGCGCGGATCAGCTCGCGCGTCTCGTAGCAGTAGAACTCCATGCGGTCGATCTCGCGCAGCAGGTCGTTCGGAAACTCGATGTCGGCCTTGTCGATCTCGTCGATCAGAAGTGCCACCGGCTCGTCGGCCGTGAAGGCCTGCCAGAGCACGCCCTTCACGATGTAGTTGTGGATGTTCTTGACGCGCTCGCCGCCGTCGACGTCGGCCAGCTGCGAATCGCGCAGCCGGCTCACGGCGTCGTATTCGTACAGGCCCTGCTGGGCCTTGGTGGTCGACTTGATGTGCCACTGCAAGAGCGGCAGGCCGAGCGATTCGGCCACCTCTTCGGCCAGCATGGTCTTGCCGGTGCCGGGCTCGCCCTTGACGAGCAGCGGGCGCTTGAGCGTGATGGCGGCGTTGACCGCCAGCATCAGGTCCTGGGTGGCGACGTAGTTGTCAGAGCCCTTGAATTTCATGAGTGGAGGCGAGCGAGCAGGTTGGAGGAAAGGCGGGGTGGAGAAAAGAACACACTCGATCCGCTTGACGCAAGCTCTTGAGCGGCCTGCATGGGGTCTTCGAAGACCCTTGCATATAATCGAATGTTGATTCGAAAAACTGTATTTCCACGAGATTGTGCGCGCAAAATGAACAAGTTGTTGACCACGATGTTTGCCTTCGCTGTCGCTTGCGTGACGGTCTCGGCGCAAGCCCAGCAAGTCACTGGCAAGGCCCAGGATGGCGCCAAGAAGGTCGCCATGTGCGTGGGTTGCCACGGCATCATCGGCTACCAGGCGAGTTTTCCCGAGATCCACAAGGTGCCGATGATCGCTGGCCAGAGCGCCAGCTACATCAGCGCCGCGCTCACCGCCTACAAGGGCGGCGACCGCAAGCACCCCACCATGCGCGCGATCGCCGACTCGCTGACCGAGCAGGACATCGCCGACATCTCGGCCTACTACAGCCAGCTCGGCCTGAAGGAGGGCGATGCGCCCCCGGCCACGCCGGCCAAGCCGATGCCCGAGAACATCCAGGCGCTGGTTTCGCGTGACAAGGACAACAGCTGCACCAAGTGCCACGGTGCCAACTTCAACACGCCGAACGACGGCACGGTGCCCAAGCTGGCCGGCCAGCATGCCGACTACCTGTTCGTCGCGCTCAAGTCGTACCGCGTCAAGAACAACCTGCACCTGGGCCGCTCGAACGCGGTGATGGCGCAGCAGGTCGAGCCCAAGAAGTTCACCAACGCCGAACTCAAGACGCTCTCGAACTACATCGCCTCGCTGCCCGGCGAACTCAAGACGGTGCCGGACTCGCGCCTGCACCACAGCGGCGGCCAGTGAGCCCCGGGGCGGCAGCCCGCATTGCCGCCCACGCAACCAAGTAAAAAGCCCGCTTTCGCGGGCTTTTTTCGTGGCACCGTGGCCGTGGCTCAGACGTCGAAGAACACCGTCTCGTCGGCGCCCTGCATGCGGATGTCGAAGCGGTAGCCGACCGCGCCGCCTTGCTCGAAGCGCTCGGCAATCAGCGTGTGCCGCCGCTCCGCCGGCACGCTCGCGAGCACCGCGTCGCGCGCATTGGCCTCGGCCTCGTCGCTGAAGTAGATGCGCGTGAACGTGTGCAGCAGCAGGCCGCGCATGAGCACGATCACGTTGATGTGCGGTGCCTCGCCGGGCGACTCGGCGCCCGGCTTCACGGTGTGGAACACGAAGCGTTTCTGCGCGTCGGTGCCGGTGCCGACGCGGCCGAAGGCGCGAAAGCCGATCTCGCGCGCCTCGGCCGGCGTCTGCGGATAGCGGCCCTGGCCGTCGGCCTGGCTGATCTCGACCATCGCGTCGTTGATCGGGTTGCCGTCGCCGTCGATCACGCGGCCCTCGAGGCGGATGCGCTCGCCCGCGGCGTCGTCGAGCGCCACGGCGGCATCGAAGGGCTGGTCGAAGTCGTAGCCGTACTGCGTGGCCGTGAGGCCGTAGGCGAAGTAGGGGCCCACCGTCTGCGACGGGGTCTGGCCGAAGTCGGCCTGCTGGGCGGTCATGAGCTGGTTGTTGCTTTTGTCCATGTCGTGCGTCTCCTGGCTCAGCGGTTCTCGAAGGGGGTCTCGTCGGCGCCGCGCAGCACGATGTCGAACTGGTAGCCGAGCGCGTAGCCTTCCTCGGTGATGTCGAGGCTGAAGTCGGCGATCAGCCGGTTGCGGTAGCGCTCGGGCGTGCCGGTGATCATCGGGTCGTACTGCAGCAGCGGGTCGCCGGGAAAGTACATCTGCGTGACCAGCCGGCTCGCAAAGCTCTGGCCGAACAGCGACAGGTGGATGTGCTGCGGGCGCCAGGCGTTCGGATGGTTGCCCCAGGGGTAGGCGCCGGGCTTGATGGTCAGGAAACGGTAGCGGCCTTCGCTGTCGGTGAGGCAGCGGCCCGCACCGAGGAAGTTGGGGTCGAGCGGCGCATCGTGCTGGTCGACCTTGTGCACGTAGCGGCCCGAGGCATTGGCCTGCCACAGCTCGACCAGCGTGTTGGCGACGGGGCGGCGGCGCTCGTCGAGCACACGGCCGGTGAGGATCATGCGTTCGCCGAGCGGCTCGCCGTTCTTGCACGCGTTGCGCGTCAGGTCGTGGTCGAGCGCGCCGATGCTGTCGTGCCCGTAGACCGGCTGCTGCAGCTCGCCGAGCGCCGCCTTCAGCGGCACCAGCGGCTTCTGCGGGCCGCGCTTCATCGTCGACTTGTAGCCGGGATAGATGTACGAGGGATGGGCCTGCCAGTCGCGCGGCGTGAGCACGGCGGCGGGGGCGGCCTCGATGGCCTGGGTTTTGGTCAACATGGGATGTCGTCTCCTGGGTGGGGCGGGGGTCTTGTCCGAACATCGAACTCTAGAAGGCCGGTCCGATGATGTAAATTGAAGATTGGTCTCATTTGAATAACCACAGGTAATTGAAAGACTCCGCCGATCTCCGCCAGGATTTTTTGCGCAACGTGCAGTTGCGCCATTTGCGCTGCCTGGTCGCGGTGGCGCAGGAGCGTCACTTGGCGCGCGCGGCCGAGCGGCTCGCGCTGAGCCAGCCCGCGGTGTCGAAGACGCTGTCGGAGCTCGAAGCCATCGTCGGCACGCGACTGGTCGAGCGCAGCAGGGCGGGTCGGCGTGGCGTGCAGGGCCTCACGCCCGCCGGCGAGCAGTTGCTCGCGCATGCGCTGCGCGTGCTCGAGGCGCTCGACGCCAGCGCGCAGGCGGTGGCACCGGCCTCGGGTGAGCGCGTCGAGCGGCTGCGCATCGGGGCGCTCCCGAGCGTGGCGCCGGCACTGCTGCCGGGGCCGATCGCGCGCTTTCGCGAGCGCTGGCCCGCGGTGCAGATGCTGGTGAAGAGCGCCGCAAATCCGGTGCTGCTCGACGAGCTGCGCGCCGGCGAGCTCGACCTCGTGGTCGGCCGCATGAGCGACCCGCGGCTCATCGGCGGACTCAGCTTCGAGCTGCTCTACACCGAGCCGCTGGTGTTCGCGGTGCGTGCGGGCCATCCGCTGCTCGCGCGCTCCTCGGCGCGGGCGGTGTCGGTGCAGGCGGTGCTCGGCTATCCGCTGGTGGTGTACGGCGAGGGCACGGTCCCGCGCCACCATACCGAAAGTTTCCTGCAGGCGCGCGGCCTGGCGCTGCCGCCCGATGCGCTGCAGACGCTCGACGTGGCCCTGGCGCGCGGGCTCGTCGCGGTGTCCGACGCGGTCTGGATCACGCCGCTTGGCGCCGCCCGCGGCGAGCTGGCCGACCAGCGCCTCGTGCGCCTGCGCATCGACACCACGGGCACCGACGAACCCGTGGGCCTGCTGCTGCGCAGCGATGCCGAGCCCTCGCTGCCCCGCGCCGCCATGGCCGCGCTGCTGCGCGAGGCGGCCCGGGAGCAGGGTGCGCCGCTGGCCCGGTCCCGGAAGAAGCCCTCCGTTCGCGTCTAGTCGCGCGTTGCGCGGCGCTGCACGCAATCCACGTAGCCGTTGCCGTCGGGCGGGCGGGCGGCGCGCTGGCTCTCCCACATCATCTGGCCCAGGCATTCCATCGCCTCGTGGTGCGCATCGAGCAGCGAGCCCCGGCGCGCGGCCAGCAGTTCGACCGCCTGGCGGATGCCGCGCGGCTGGTCGATCGAGCATTGCTCGCTGATCGACAGGTGCATCGACAGGTGCAGGAACGGGTTCTCGCGGCCCGACGCGCCGTCGTACACGCGCGCCACCGCGGCATCGGCATCGGCCAGGTCGTCGTGGTACTCGGGATGGGCCTCGATCCAGCCGGCCGCGAGCGTCTCGAGTGCTTCCATCGGCAGGCCCTGCCGCTGCTTCGCGAAAACGTCGCAGAAGAAGCGCCGCACGTCTTCCTGGGAGGGATTGAACATATCTGTAGGAAACAAGAAAAAGGGGTCGGAGGGGAAGGATTCTCGGCGCCGAGCGGCCGGGAATGGGGGGCGACGTTCCGGTAGCGCCACGTTACGTCGTTACGTAACAAGTGGCTCAAAGACGCCGCCAGAGGCCGTCCACGGCAGCGGTCCGGCGCCCATCGTCTCAAGAATATCCATGTAAATCAAAGGCTTGCAAATTTGTAGGCGCGAATGCCCTGCGGATCTTCGAGGCGGCACGGTAGTTGCCCCTGTAAAGGCATCTTTTGTCACAGAGGCTGCCATGAACGACCCACAAGCATCGACCCCTTCGACCGACGGACTCGCCGCCAGTGGCGTGGCGCCCGTGGTCATTGCCCAGGCCAACACGGGCGCGCCGCTCGGCACATCCGCCGCGGCCGTTTCGTCGGCACCTGCCGCCGCCGCGGCTCCCGCAAGCATCGGCACATTGTCCAATGCCACGCAGGGCGTCGCCGTGATGCGCGACGGTGTCCGCATTCCGGTGGAGGGCAATCAGAGCCTGATCGCAGGCGACCGCGTGCTGGTCCCCGAGGGCGGACAGGCCAACGTGCTGTTCCCCGGCTCGGCCAGCAACAAGGCGCCGCTGGCCGGCGTCTTCACCAGCGGCACCGATGCGACCATCGGCTCGACCAAGCTGCCGGGCGGCCTTGAACAAGTGAACGTCGACGTGGCCCAGGGCGACCTGCAGGTCACGCCGCCCGACAGCGACGCCGATGCGGCCGCGCTGGCGGTCAGCAAGAAGCTTCCGGCAGCCGGCGGCCTGGGACTGGGCGAATTCGCACTCGGCGCGCTCGGTGCCGTGGGCCTGGGTGCCGCTCTGGGCGGCGGTGGCGGCGGTGACGGCGGTATTTCGTTCTTTTCACCGATCGGCGGCGGCGAGACCGATGCCGATGCCGACGCGGATGCGGACGCCGATGCGGATGCGGACGGTGACGCCGATGCCGATGCCGACGCGGATGCAGACGCAGATGCCGACGCCGACGCCGACGCCGACGCGGACGCGGACGCGGATGCGGATGCCGACGCAGATGCCGACGCGGACGCGGACGCGGATGCCGATGCGGATGCGGATGCGGATGCGGATGCGGATGCGGATGCAGATGCAGATGCAGACAGCGACAGCGACAGCCTGCTCGACCCGGTCGACGACCTCGCGGACGGTCTTCTCGGAACCGGCGGCAGCAGCAGCGGCGGATTGGGCAGCACGCTCCAGCCGGTCGCAGACCTGGTCGACCAGACCACCGACCTGATCGACGACATCGTCGCGCCCGTGCTCGGCTCCGATTTCGTTGCGGACAACCCGAACCAGTTCGAGCCGGTGGACCACTTCGCCGGCGTCGTGCTTGACGGCCTCAACGGTGCGGCCAGCCCCGTTCTCGACGGTCTGCTGGGCCAAGGCGCCACCGACGCACTGCTCGGTCAGGTCGACTACGTCACCGACGCGGTTCAGAACGGACTGGACCACCTGCTGGGCGAAGAGGGCATCCTGACGGGCGTGACCGACGCGCTGGGCCTCGACGGCGTGATCGACACGCTGATCGGCGAAGACGGCGTGGTCAGCGAAGTGCTCGACGGCCTGCTTGGCGAAGACAGCCTGCTGGCAGGCGTGGTGGGCCCGGACGGCCTGCTGGGCGGCCTGCTGGGCGAAGAAGGCCTCGTTGGCGGTCTGCTCGGTGAAGACGGTCTGGTGGGCGGCCTGGTTGGCGGCGTGCTGGGCGACGACGGCCTGATCGGTGGGCTGCTGGGCGGCGATCTCCTTGGCGGCGACTTGCTGGGCGGTGTGCTCGGCGAGGACGGCCTTGTCGGCGGCCTGCTGGGTGGCGATCTCCTTGGTGGCGACCTGCTGGGTGGTGTGCTCGGCGAAGACGGCATCGTCGGTGGCCTGTTGGGTGGCGGCCTGCTCGGCGGCGACCTGCTGGGCGGCGTGCTGGGCGAAGACGGCATCGTCGGTGGCCTGCTCGGTGGTGACCTCCTTGGCGGCGACCTGCTGGGCGGCGTGCTCGGCGAAGACGGCATCGTCGGCGGCCTGCTCGGTGGCGACGGTGCACTGGCCGGCGTGCTGGGCAGCGAAGGCCTCACGGGCGGCCTGTTGGGCCAGGACGGCCTGGTGGACAACCTGCTCGGCGCGAACGGCGCACTGGGCGGGCTGCTGGCGGACAGCCCGCTCGGCGGCCTGCTGGGCGGCGAAGACGGCCTGCTCGGCGGCCTGACCGACGGGGTGCTGGGCGACGACGGCTTGCTCGGTGGCCTGCTTGGCGACGACGGCCTCGGCGGCGGTCTTCTGGGTGCGGACGGCCTGCTCGGCAACGATGGCCCGATCGGCGGCCTGCTGAACGGTGACCTGTTGGATGGCGTGCTGGGCGAAGACGGTCTGCTCGGCGGCCTGCTGGGTGGCGGCCTCCTTGGCGGCGACCTGCTCGGCGGCGTACTCGGTGAAGACGGCATCGTCGGCGGCCTGCTCGGTGGTGATCTCCTTGGCGGCGACCTGCTCGGCGGCGTGCTCGGTGAAGACGGCATCGTCGGCGGCCTGCTCGGTGGTGACCTCCTTGGCGGCGACCTGCTGGGCGGCGTGCTCGGCGAAGACGGCATCGTCGGCGGCCTGCTGGGTGGTGATCTCCTGGGCGGCGACCTGCTGGGTGGTGTGCTCGGCGAAGACGGCATCGTCGGCGGCCTGCTGGGCGGCGACCTCCTTGGCGGCGACCTGCTCGGCGGCGTGATCGGTGAAGACGGCATCGTCGGCGGCCTGCTGGGCGGCGATCTCCTGGGTGGCGACCTGCTGGGTGGTGTGCTCGGCGAAGACGGCATCGTCGGCGGCCTGCTGGGCGGCGACCTCCTTGGCGGCGAC
>NZ_JBDGIV010000009.1:112725-191358 GCF_057657255.1 Variovorax sp. Soil_C_19
ACCTGCTCGGCGGCGTACTCGGTGAAGACGGCATCGTCGGCGGTCTGCTCGGTGGCGACCTCCTTGGCGGCGACCTGCTCGGCGGCGTGATCGGTGAAGACGGCATCGTCGGCGGCCTGCTCGGTGGTGACCTCCTCGGCGGCGACCTGCTGGGCGGCGTGCTCGGCGAAGACGGCATCGTCGGCGGCCTGTTGGGCGGCGACCTCCTCGGCGGTGACCTGCTCGGCGGCGTGCTTGGCGAAGACGGCATCATCGGCGGCCTGCTCGGTGGCGACCTCCTGGGCGGCGACCTGCTCGGCGGCGTGATCGGTGAAGACGGCATCGTCGGCGGCCTGATCGGTGGTGACCTCCTCGGCGGTGACCTGCTGGGCGGAGTGCTCGGTGAAGACGGCATCGTCGGCGGCCTGCTGGGTGGTGACCTCCTGGGCGGCGACCTGCTCGGCGGCGGCCTGCTGGGCCAGGACGGCCTGGTCGGCAGCCTGCTCGGCAGCGACGGCCTGCTCGGTGGCGTGGTGGCCAACATCCTCGATCCGGTGCTCGAAGTGGCCGGCGGCGCCGCCGAGACGCTGGAGCCAGTCGTGGCTGCCGTGTCCGAAGTGGCCCAACCGGTGACCGACATCCTGGCCGGTGCGGGCACCACGCTGTCGCCGGTGATCGAGACGGTCGCAGGGCTGGTCGACACGGTGGAGCATGCCGCGCCGATCGTGACCGACGTCGTGACCCCGATCACCAGCCTGGTCGACCAGGTCGCCGGCAACAACAGCGTGCTGACGCCCGTGTCGAACATCCTGCACGGCCTGCTGGGCTGAGCCCCGGAAACACCACGGGGCAACCCATCACAAGAACGACAGCACAGGGACAGGCCGCAACCCGGCCTGTCCCGCCAAAAGGACGATCAACATGAACAAGAACTTCCGGATACTCGCCACCCTTGCATTGGCCGCCAGCCTTGCCGCTTGCGGCACCGGCCCCAAGGACGGCCGCGAAGACGCCAAGTACTACTTCTCGAACAAGGCCGCGAGCAACGTGGCCAGGGTGCAGGCGCCGCCGGCCCCGCTGGCGCAGAACGGCCCGGTCGGCGTGCCGCGCATCGTGTACTTCGACTTCGACAAGTACAACATCCGTGCGCAGGACCGCAGCGTGGTCGAGGCGCACGCGAGCTACCTGCGCAACCGTCCCACGAGCCGCGTGGTGATCGAAGGCCACACCGACTCGCGCGGCGGACGCGAATACAACCTGGCGCTGGGCCAGCGCCGCTCCGAAGCCGTGCAGCGTGCGCTCACGCAGCTGGGCGTGCCGGCCGAGCGCATCGAGGCCATCAGCTGGGGCATCGAGAAGCCTGCGTCGCCCGACAACACCGAGGAGGGCTATCAGCTCAATCGCCGAGCTGAATTCAGCTACCGCTGAAGCCGGAGAACGCGACCCCCTTGCGCAGCGTGAACAGGCCCTGGGCTGAATGATGTCCTTCTCCGAACAGCTCCATGCCTGCCACGAGCGCCTGGCCTCGGTATGTGCGGCGCTGCCACCGCCCTATCCGGCCTTCACGCTCTTCTTCTCGGTCACCGACGGTTCGCAGCGCGCGCATGTGGTGCACGCACGCGCGGCCGATTTCGAGACCGCGTGGCGCGAAGGCGCGGAAGCGGTCGAACGGCGGGTGCGCGACTGCGGCCTCGTCGCGCCGTGGCTGCGCATCGACTGGGTCGAGGGCGCGAGCCCGTTGGGGTGGGGCCAATTCAAGGCCCAGCTCGGCGCCGTCAAGCGCAACTACTTCCGTCTCGGCCTGGCCTTCGACAAGGACTTCGAGACCGCCTTCACCGAGCAGGAGCTCAACGCCAATGCGATGCTGAGCGGCGATTCGACCATCGCGCATGCGGTGGTGAACGCGCGCAATTTCGCGCTCTATGCCGAAGCGCGTTTTGCCCGCGCGCTGGCGCTCGATCTGCCCGCGGACCACCCGGTCTACCTGCTCGCGACAGTGGGCGTGTTCTGCCAGGCCGACGGCGTGGTGCACAAGCTGGTGGGCACGGGGCTCGATGCGGGACGCCGCCAGTCGCCTGCGCTCACGCCACCTTCGGCTCTCGAGCTGGTGCGCAGCGGCGCGGTCTATCTTGCGCGCCAGGTGCAGGACGACGGGCTGTTCGTCTCCGGCTACTTCCCCTGCTTCGACCGCCGCATTCCGACCTACGACGCGATGCGCCATGCAAGCGTGGTCAGCGCCATGGTCGAGGCCTGGGAGCTCACGCGCGACGAGAAGCTGCGCGCCGCGATCGACCGCGCGCTGCCGCCGCTCGCGAGCCGCTTCATCCGCGAATACAAGCTGCCCGACGGCCGCGAGGCCGCCTTCCTGGTCGACGGCGAAGAGATCACGCTCGGCGGCAACGCCGCCTGCATCCTCGCGCTGGTGGCGCACGGCGAGGCGATGGAGACGCGCCGCTGGCTGCCGCTGCTCGAGAAGCTCGCGCTGGGCATCGCCTCGCTGCAGGACCCTGCCACCGGCCGCTTCAACCATGTGCTGCACGCCGCCGACCTGCGCGTGAAGCAGGCCGCGCGTGCCGTCTACCACGAGGGCGAGGCGGTGTTCGGCCTCATGCGGCTCTACGGCCTCACGCGCGATCCGCGCTGGCTCGCGGTGGTCGAGAAGGCCTTCGACCATTTCATCGCCAGCCAGCACTGGCAGGCGCACGACCACTGGCTGAGCCGCTGCGTGAACGAGCTCACGCGCTGGAGCCCGCAGGAGCGCTACTTTCGCTTCGGCCTGCAGAACGTCGCGGGCTACCTCGACTTCGTGCTCGACCGCAAGACCACCTTTCCGACGCTGCTCGAACTCATGCTGGCCGCGCAGCAGATGCTGCAGCGGCTCGAGGGCATGGCGGCCATGCGGCACCTGCTCGACGAGCTCGACACCGAGAAGTTCTACCGCGCGCTCGACTACCGCGCGCACTACCTTCAGAACGGCTTCTTCTGGCCCGAGATGGCGATGTACTTTCGCCGTCCGTCGCACATTGCCGGCGCATTCTTCGTGCGCCACCATGCGTTTCGCGTGCGCATCGACGACGTGGCGCAGTACATGTCGGGCTTCGTGGCCTATCACCGCTACCTGCTCGAGCGGCCGGCCGTGCCGGGTGCGGGCAACCTCAGGGACGACGGCGCCGAATGGACCGCCGACGAGATGGCGCGCGTGACCGGCGGCGACTGGGTGGTGCGGCCCGACGACGGCTGGCGCGCCACCGGCATCACGCAGCGCTCGTTCCTGCGCAAGGGCCGCGTGGTGTTCGAGCACCAGACGCGCCCCTCGAAGGCGCCGTTGGCCGCAGTGATCCTCAAGGGCGTGCTGCAGCCCGCGGCCGCCGTGCTGTGCACCGACGCCTCTGCACACCTCGACAAGCGCGTACCGGTGCTGCAGGTGCAGAACCTGCCGCAGGCGGTGCTGGCGCTGGGCACGCATGCGCGCACCGAGTTCGCGGGCCGTGTCTGCGGCGTGGTGGGCAGCGGCGCGGCCAGCAGCACTGTGGCGGCGATGCTGGCCGATGCCCTGGGCGTCTGGGGCGAGGTCGGCCGGCCCGAAGGCAACGTCAGCCTGCCCTCGGGCATGGCCTGGAACCTGACCTGCATGCCGCGGCGCGCCGCCTACTGGGTGCTGGAGATGGGTTCGCCGAACCTGCCCGCGCTGACCGAGCTGGTGCGCCCGATGCTGGCCGTGGTCACCGGGCTGTCGGCCTCTGCGCAGAAGCGCAGCGGCCCTTCGGACGCCGCCGCGCGGCAGGACAGTCGCATCTTCGAGGGCATGGCGCCTGGCGACACCGCGGTGCTCAACCGCGACATCCCCGAGTTCGCGGCCTTCGCCGAAGCCGCCATGGCACACCAGCTCCAGATCGTGAGCTATGGCGAGCACCAGGACGCCGACCTGCGGCTTCTGGCCTTCGACCACGGCGAGGCGCAAGTCGCAGTGCTCGGCGAGCCGTTCCAGCTGCGGCTCAACGCGCCGGGGCGCCACATGGGCCTGAGCGCCGTGGCCACGCTGGCGGCGCTGCATGCGATGCGGCTCAAGCTCGCGGCCGCGGTGGAGCCGCTTGCCGCATTCGAGCCCTCCGGCGCGCGCGGCGCGCTGCACACCATCCACATCGGCGGCGGCAGCTTCAAGCTGATCGACGAGACCTACGACGCCAACCCGAGTTCGATGCGCGCTGCGCTCGAACTGCTGTCGCAGGCGCCCTGCGAGCCCGCGCGCCGCGTGGCGATCCTCGGCGACATGCAGGAGCTCGGCCCCGCCGCGCAACGCCACCACCTCGACCTCGAGCCCGAGCTGCTCGCCTCGCAACCCGACCGCGTGCTGCTGTGCGGACCGCTGATGCGCGCGCTGCATGCGCGCATCAGCACCAAGGTCCGCTCGCACTGGTTCGTCGACGTGGCCGATCTGTCGACCGCACTCGGAGGCCTGCTGCAGCCGGGCGACTGGGTGCTGGCCAAGAGTTCCCCCGGTGTCGGCCTCTCGCGCCTCGCCCGGGTATTGAAAGCACTGCCATGAAACCCAGCCTCTCCCTTCCCCTTTCCGCCGAGGCTTCGCCCGCGACCCCGCGCCGCTGGTGGCTCGGATGGTTTCAGCTTCTTTGCGCATGGTTGCTGTGCATGTTGCTGTGTGCCAACGTCGCGCTCGTGCTCGCGCAGGACCAGCCGCCGCGGGAGTCGGAGCGCCCGGTGGCCCGCAAGCCCGTTGATTGCGGGCTTCAGGATGGCGCGACCGCGATGACCGCGCCGCCTACGCTGCGGGAAGCGCTTCGATGCAGTGGTGCGTAAAAGAAAATCGCTTCGTAACATTTGGGTAACAGTCGATAATGACGCAGGCGTCATTGCCGCACGGATCGGCCTTTTCCCATGATCAAGTTTCTTCTGCCCAGCCAGCTGCTGGCCGACCCGCCGGAGGAGGCTGGCTCGAGCCCCTACGCGGGCGCGCTGCACAAGGCGTTTCGCGATGCCTATCCGCTGGTCAAGAGCGCGGCCTGGCGCTCGCTGCCGATCAGCCTGTTCGGCCTGCTGCCGTCGATCTTCCTGCTGCAGGTGTATGACCGCGTGCTGTCGCGCAGCGGTGTCTCGACGCTGGCCGCGCTGGTCTGCGGCATCCTGTTCTTCCTGTGCATCGAGTTCTGGCTGCGCATGCGGCGCTCTCGCCTGCTGCGCAATGCGGGCGCGATCATTGACCACGGGGTCTCGGGGGCGCTGCTGCACTCGATGCTGAACCGGCCGCTGCGCGCACTCGAAGCGCGCCCGGCTTCGGTGTGGCACCAGTTCTTCCGCGACGTGGCCTCGGTGCGCGGCACGGTCACGGGCGGCCTGGCGCAATCGATCTTCGACCTGCCGATGGCGGTGTTCGCGCTGGCGGTGATCGGCATCGTGGCACTGCCGGTGCTGCCTGTGGTGGTGCTGTTCCTCGGCATCATGGCCTTCCTGGCCTGGTGGTGGGCCGATGAGGTGCGCACCGGCCGGGTCGAGGAAGTGCAGCGCGGACGCGGCCTCGACCGCATGACCGCCGAGATCTGCAACGCCCGCGAAACGCTCAAGACGCAGGCCAATGACGGACCCACCGTCGAGATGTGGCGCCAGACCTACAACGACTGGCTCGGCGAGAGCTTCAGCAAGAACGGCCAGATCGAGACCGCGCGCGACGGAACCACGGTGCTGCTGACGGTGTTCTCGGTGATCATCGTCACGGTGGGCGCGATCTCGGTCATGGAGCAGTGGATGACCGTTGGCGGGCTCGTCGCTTCGAACATGCTGGCGCTCAAGGCGCTGCAGCCGGTGGCCGGCCTGGTCTCGAGCTGGCGCTCGCTGGCCGCTGCCAAGGAAGCGGCCAAGCGGCTAGAGAAGGTGCTGGGCGAGCCCGTCGAGAAGCCGCCGTCGGGCATGACGCTGCCGCAGCCACTCGGCCGCGTGACGCTCAAGGACGTCAGCTTCAGCTTCAGCGCCGAGTCGCACAAGCCGGTGCTCGAGAACGTCGACCTCGACATCGGTCCCGGCGGGCTGCATGTGATCGTGGGGCGCAACGGCGCCGGCAAGTCGACGCTGGTCAAGCTGCTCTCGGGCCTGTACACGCCCACGCGCGGCGTCATCAGCATCGGCGAATACGACCTGTCGCAGTTCGGCCGCGAAGAGCTGTCTCGCTGGATCAGCTATCTCTCGCAGGAGGTCTACTGGTTCGGCGGCCCGCTGATCGACACCATGCGCCGCACTGCGCCGGGCCAGAGCGACGAGCAGGTGGTGGCCGCCTGCAAGCTTTCGGGCGCGCACGACTTCATCTCGCGGTTGCCCGACGGCTACCGCACCGTGGTGGGCGAGGGCGGCGTGGGCTTCTCGGTCGGCGAGCGGCGCAAGCTCGCGCTGGCCATGAGCTTCCTGCGCAAGCCTTCGGTGCTGGTGCTCGACGAACCAAGTAACGACCTCGACTTCCAGAGCGAGCGCACGCTGCTCGCCACGCTGCTTGCGGTGGCCAAGGTGCGCACCGTGGTGGTGGTGACGCATTCGCTGCGCATCGTGTCGGCCGCCACCACGGTCTACCACGTGACGGGGCAGGGCAATGTCGAGCAGGGAACGGCGGCCGTCATGGTGCCGAAGCTCTTCGGCGTGAAGAAGGCGCTGGTGGCGCTGGGCGATGGCGGTGCGGGCGACGACGAAGCCGCGCACGGCGCCGGCGCCAGCCGCTCCATGGCCTGAACGAACGAAGAACCGTATGTGGGGACCGAATTGAAATCAGATTTGCCGCAGATCCTCCAGGAAGAGGAAAGCAAGCGCTCGGCGCAGACGTCGCCCAGCGGCCGGCGGCGCCAATGGGTGATCGGCGGCGCGGTGGCGCTGCTGGCCGTGGTGGGGCTGGGCTTTCCGATGGAGACGGTGGTGGTGGCGCCGGGGCGGGTGATTCCGTCCGACCGGGTCAAGTCGATCCAGCATCTCGAAGGCGGCATCGTCAGCGAGGTGATGGTGAAGGAAGGCGACCGGGTGCAGCAGGGCCAGTCGCTGGTCGAGATCGACCTGGGCGGCAGCGGCCTGAACTTCGAGGAGCTTTCTGCACGTTATGCGTCCACGCAGGCCACGCGCATCCGGCTCATGGCCGAGAGTCGGGGCCAGCCACTGCGGCGCGACAGCTTTGCCGCCGACATCGACGCCAGCGTGCTCGACGGCGAGGTCGGCGCCTATGAAGCGCGCTCGCTCGAGCAGCGCGGCGTGATGGCCGGTGCGGTGTCGATGCTGGAGCAGGCGCGCAGCAAGCAGCTCGAGCAGCAGGCCAAGGTCAAGGGCCTGAACGACCGGTTGGCGCTGATGCAGAAGGAACTCGAGATCTCCGAGCAGCTGCTCAGTGAGAAGCTCGTGGGCCAGGTCGAGGTGCTCGAGAAGCGCCGCCAGGTCGAGGGCGTGCGCAGCGAACTCGCGGTGGCGCGTCAGGGCTCGATCTCGGCCGGCGCCGCCATCGCCGAGGCCCAGGCCAAGATGGCCGAGGCCGAAGGCCGCTTCCGCCGCCGCGCATCCGACGAGCTGGCCACCGTGGAGCGCCAGTTCGCGAGCCTCAACGAAGACCTCGCGCGGGCCCGCACGCAGCGCTCGCGCACCACCGTGAAGGCGCCCGCCGACGGCATCATCAAGGGCCTGCGCAGCGCGAGCCCGGGCTGGGTCATCAAGCCCGGCGAGGCGATCATGGAAGTGGTGCCCGACAAGGACGAGGTCATGATCGAGGCGCGCCTGAACCCGAACGACCGGGGCTTCGTCGAGATCGGGCAGGGCGCGCGCGTGAAGATCACGGCCTACGACTACCTGCGCTACGGCGCGGTCGACGGCCAGGTCACGCTGGTGGCGGCCGACGCCGACCGCGACCCGGCCGTCGCCAACTCGACGCCCTACTACCGCATCCTGGTCGGCACCGAGCAGACCTTCGTGGGGCAGAAGGAAAACCGCATCACCGCCGGCATGGAAGCGGAGGTCGACCTGAAGGTGGGCACCGACCCGTTCATCTGGTACATCCTGCGCCCGGTGCTCAAGCTGCGACGCGAAGCGTTCCGCGAACCATGAGCGCGACGACCGATACAGGCCGGCGCCGAACCACGGGCACCGGCGTCCTCTGTGCGGCGCTGTGCGCCGGCCTCTTGCTGCCTCCCGAAGCCGCGCTGGCGCAGGAGTCACCGCCAACGCTGGCGGCCGCGCGCCGCCTTTCGTCGCCATCGCTCGGCGCCGCGAGCTCCGTGCAGCGCGTGAAGCAGGCGCTCTTCACGCTGTCGCAGGAATTCCCCGAGGTGCAGACCGCGCAGGCCGCCGCCAACACCAGCGGCTTCGGCGTGGAGACGGCCAAGAAGGCGCGCTATCCGCGGTTCAAGATGGGCACTGCTTCGGGCACCTACAACAGCGGCGCGGCCAATGCCGCCACGGAGAACTACACCGTGCTGACCGCCGAAGCACGCGTGAGCCTGATCGACGGCGGTGCCATGAGCGCCGCCGTGCGGGCCGCCGAGGCGGGCAACCAGGCCGACGAGGACGCGGTTGTCACCACCTCGCAGAAGGTGGTTCTGGATGCGCTCACCGCCTACCTGCAGGTGCAGCGCTTCGACCTGAAGAAGCAGATCGCGCGCAAGTCCACCGAAGTGGTGGCCGAGCTCTCGCGCGTCGAATCGCGGCGCGTCGCACTCGGCGCGACGGGCGAGAACGACCTGAACATGGCGGCCTCGCGCCGCGCCGCCGTGGCCGCGCGCGAGGCAGACTTCGAGGCCCAGCGCGACGAGGCGCTGGCCAAGTTCAACACCTACTTCCGCTTCACGCCCGAGCCTTCGTCGCTGCCCGTGCTCGCCGCGCCCGCAGCCTGGCGCATCGTGTCGCGCGACGAGGCCCTGCGCCGTGCCGAGGAGCGCAGCACCGAGATCGCCGAGGCCAGGGGCCGCGTTGCGCGCGCGCAGGCGCTGGTCGAGCAGCAGGAAGCCAGCATCTGGCCCACGGTTGACGCGGTGGTCGTCAAGAGCAAGGACCCGCGCGGCGTCTCGCCGCAAGACCCGACGCGCGCGGCCTTCGAGCTGAACTGGAACTTCGGCAACGGCTTCGACCGGCAGATGAAGTTGAAGTCCGCGCTCGCCGAGGTCGCCAACCAGGAAGCCAAGCTCGAAGGCGTGCGGCTCAACCTGCTCGAACTCACGTCGGCCTCGTGGTCGCGCACCGTGTCGGGCCGCGAACGCGAACGCCAGCTCATGGAGGCCGTCAACGCGTCGGGCCAGTCGTTCCGCGGCCGGCGCCGGCTGATGGAGTTCGGCCGCGAGACCCTGCCCGCCGTGCTCGACGCGCAGCTCGACTACTACACCCTGCTGTTCGACTATGTCGATTCGGTCTTCGACCTGCGCATCACCGAGCTGCGCCTCGCGCGCACCGTGGGTGAACTGCGCATCGACCCCGAAGCCGGCAACAACTGGATCGACCGCATCTTCGGCCCGCCGACCCGTCCGGTGTTGAGCGACGACGGCATGCTCGCGATGCTGTGCATTGCAAGCAACGCGGCCTGTGCGAACGAAGCCGTGGTCGACCGGAGCGCGAGCGCGACGGCCGCCGCCCCCGCGCTGCGCACCACGCAAAGAATGCCTGCCCGCTGATCCGCGGGCGAGCGCGGAGCGAGCCCCTTCGGGGGCGGGCTGCTAAGTCTCTTCCGGGATGCCGGGCTCGCCGTCGAGAATTTGATACTTGCGCATCTTCTCCCACAGCACCTTGCGGCTGATGCCAAGGTGCTGCGCCGTGTCCTGGCGCTTCCAGTCGTTGGTCTCGAGCGCCGCGATGATGCGGTTGCGCTCGCTGCTGTTCCAGCCCCGGCGCTCGCCGCTGCCGTCGAGCGCCACGCCGTTGCTGCTGCCCGCGCCCATGCCACCGCCGCCGTTCGCGGCCAACATCGCCGGCGTCGGCGTGCCGCGCGTGAGCGCGATCGCCCGCTGGATCAGGTTCTGGTCCCAGCCGCGCAGCTGCCGTGCGATCACGCCCACGCGCTCGGCGAGGTTGCGCAACTGCCGCACATTGCCCGGAAAGTAGATCTCCGCGACTGCATCGCAGAGCCAGTGCGGCGTCTCGCCCAACGTCTCAAGCTCGTCGCCAAGCACGTTGCGCAACAGCGCCTTGAAGATCGCGATCTTGTCGATCTCGCCGCGCTCCTCGAGGCTCGGCACATGCAGCTCGATCACTGCAAGCCGGTAGAACAGGTCGGCGCGGAATTCGCCGCTCGCCACCATCTCGCGCAGGTTGCGGTTGGTGGCGGCCACGAGCCGAAAGTCGACCCGGATCGGTGCGGTCGCGCCCAGCCGCGTCACCGTGTTGTCCTCGAGCACGCGAAGCAGCTTGACCTGCTGGTACTTCGGCAGGTCGCCGATCTCGTCGAGGAACAGCGTGCCGCCCGTGGCCTGCTCGAAATAGCCGCGGTGCGCATGCACGGCACCGGTGAACGAGCCCTTGGTGTGGCCGAAGAAGAGCGATTCGAACAGCCCGTCGGGAATCGCGCCGCAGTTCACCGCCACGAACGCGCCCTTGCCGTAGTTCTCGTGCCCCAGGTGCAGCTGCTGCGCGATGCGCTCCTTGCCCACGCCCGTCTCGCCGCGCACCAGCACGCTGTGGTTGCAGTTGGCGAAGGCGTTCACTTCGGCCAGCAGCGACTGCATCGCCTCCGAATGCGCCACCAGCTCGTCGGGTGGCTGCGGTGCCACCTCGCGCGCGCGCAGCTGCCGCACGAGCTTCGCGACCATCGTGCGCAGCTCGGCGCAGGTGAAGTCGTAGGGCAGCACGTGCAGGTACTCGGGCGGGTAGGTCCGCGAGTCGCGCTCGCGCGCCGCTGCCGCGACCCAGATCACGGGCATCCCCTGCAGCAGCTCGGTCGCATGCGCGAGCCCGCCGTTGTCGATGACCGTCACGCTCAGGATCGCCACGGAGGGCCGCAGCGCGGTGCCGCGGTCCTGTGACGGAGCAGGCATGCCGTCGGCCCGGATCACCTCGACATCGAAGCTCGCCATGCAGCGCGCGATGCGGTCGAGGATGTCGGCCTTGCCTTCCCAGACAAAGAGGTCGAGTTCGTCGAAGTTGGTGGCTGTCATAGAAGCATTCGCCCGGAGCGCAGCAGTCAATTTCTTGTCTTCATTTCGCGTTAGTACACCAACTCCGCACCTGCTCTGCATGTCATGCGGGCGCCGATTTCTGCACTCGCAAGGTCAATCCCCAACGCCTTCAGGAGCAGCTCAATAAGCGGATTGATAACGGAAGCCAGCAGCGGAGTAATCACGGTCTTTAGAAGATCAAAAACAAGAGTTACTGCAGCATCCGTTGTTTTGAGGACCGAGCCTAAGAGGCCGGTCGATGTGCTGGGAGCGTACAGATCAAGTTGGAGGCCGTTCACCGTATCGATCAAGACTCCAGCCGCATTGCCGGTGGCCGAAGTTGAAAGATAGGTCTGAGCTGGGGCAGACGTGTCAGTGAGATCCTTGAGAAGGCCTGCCGTACTTGAACGAAAGGGGAGTGTCGAGCCCCCGCTGCTGATCGGGGCCGGGTTGATCGAGAGCCCTATGCCGCCGCCGCCGAAAGCAGTTCTCTTAGCAGCTGACTTCAGCGTTGTCCATGTGCCGTCGGCTTTCAAGTACTCTTGAAAGCTCGCGACGCACAGTCCCAAGACTGCGACAGTACAAGTTTTTCTGGTCTGCACGGTCCCGATATCCACCAAAGCAATAGGTTCCACGACCGGAGGCAATGTGGCAGAGGAAAAGACCTTCGTTTTCGCATCTTCAGAACTCGTGCCCATTTTTCCTATGCGCAAAGTCGCCACGTTGGACATTGACTCGGCCCACAACTTCTTGTCGGCGGGGTTGGTGCAATCGTAGTCGGCGACATAAGCCGATGCTGGAGCGATATCGATATTGATATCGATGCGAATCGGTAGTGGGAGTGCAGAAATATCCGAAATGACGGCCTTAGGCGTCGTCTGGCAGAGGACCGCAATGATTAAACAATCTCCCGGTGGTGTCAGATCGATGATTGAGGTCAGAATCGAAACGAGCGCCGACGTCAGCGAATTCAGGGCGTTCGAAAAGCCTACAACCAAGTTTGTCAACAGTTGGCCCGGCTCTCCGATGTTGACCGAGATCAATGTCCGAATCTGCGCAGTTCGAACGTAGATCTTGTCAGACCCCAGCGGTGCTGCCTTGGCGAGCTCCGGATTGCCGATGGCAGAGAATTGTGGCGGTTCAATAATCTTCACAGTGGCCGTGACCCCAGCGATCGGAAGTGCAACGTCGGCAAGGACAGCCGAAGGATCCGCGACTTGGCTGTTGGCGAGTTGCACAAACGCCTGAGTTAACTGCGCCGCCTGCAATGAAAGATCCAGAGCGCTGGTCGCGGTGCCCGTAAGAACGCCCAAAGCGTCACCGACCTTTATGGGCGGTAGATTCAGCGCCGCCGCCAATGCGGCAAGCTTCCGGTACTCGCTGAGCTCGGCACTGAGCAGCGCGCCGTTTCGCTGGAGCACGCTCGCCATCGCCTCAAGGAGCTGCGCAACAGTCACATTCGCGTTGAGGATACCGTCATAGTCTCCAACGGCGAGGTTGACCGAGGGCGCCAAGGCATCGAGAAAGCTGAGCAGACTGATCTGTGAAGTCACCAACCCTTCCCAGCCGACGGCTCCCAGTTCAACGCTTCCGCCGAGCAGGCCTCCCACGAGGCCATCGAGGATTTCCGACTGCTCGGTTTTCAGGGTCAACAGTGTGCTATTGATGCTCAAGGCGGCCTTCGGCAGTGCCCGCGCTGCGATAGCCTCTACCGTAATCGTTCGGTTCCCGGTGAAGAAGATGAAAAGCGTAGGAGGCGTCCGCGTGATGTTCACCCGTATCGCGTTCTTCTCGGTGGAAGCTTCGTTGAAGTGGTTCGCGTTCGTCGTGTCTTGTGCGTTCCATTGCCCACAGGCCAGGTCCGAGTCTGAGAGCGAAAAATCTGCGGGCATGTTGCGATCGGGACTATCGTTCGCATTGGATTTGGCTGCGCTGTATGCCGCCGTGCAGTTGTTGACATTGAGCGCTTGCGCTCCGGCGAGAGCTGCCAGATCAGCAGATTTCTGGAACTCTCTTTTTAAGTAGAAGAGGTAGCCCAGTTCGGTGCCAACGAACAAAATGACCGCAAGGCTCATGAAGATGGCGACATGAACGACCACAGAGCCGCGCTGCGATCGTAGGGTTTTTCTGTTGTTTGCCACGATGCTCATGTCATTTGGTCTTACATGGAGAATTTGGCAGAGCCAGAAATTCGGGCCGGAGACAAGGCACCTGGCAGCGCGATGATCGGACTTTCTTCGTAGGGATACGAAACGGTCACGAGACCCGACGCATCGACGATGACAGAGACGTTCGGATTGGCTTCTAGCCAGCTCTTTCGCTGTGTGGTAGTGCTACCGACGTTTGCCGGGGTCACAAGCGATGAAGCCAGTGAGGCATAAACAATGTTCTTGATCAGCGCAATGTTGGTCGTCTCCGTCGGGTCATTGACCCCCGCGAAGGCGCGCGCACCATCCTCGGCTGCGCGGGAGATGGCCTGTTGTGCGTAAAGCACCGCACCAAAGGAAACAAGGCCGTAGAGGACTAACAGCAGCGTTGACAGAACGAGAGCGAACTCAACGGCGGCAATGCCTCGCTGCAGTTCGCACTTGGGCTGCTGAAAAGGATGTCCGCTCATATCTGATTTCCTGCCATAGGGTCGGTCATCAGCATGCTGGCTCTGCCTTGAAGTGCGCTTGGCATCAGAAAGCCGAGTCCGGGGAGCGAAGGGGCCAGCGGGTGGGCGTCATAGTCGTAGTTGACTGTCACGATCATCTGGCACCGTGTCGCCAGAGATGAACCACAACTCGGGATCGCACTGCTCGTACAGACGTCGTCGGTGTCTACGAGGCAGACCTTGGCATCGACTGTTGCTGCGCTTAGCCAATCGATGCCCGTGCGGGCGGCATTCACCGCTGCTAGCCTGCGGCATGAGAGTTGGTCCGTGCAGAGAGCGGTATTCACCGATTGGTATCGCAACGCGGCCCTCGCTCCTTCTTCGGCAGCGTTCTGCATACCCAATCGGATGGTGAAGAGAATCCCGTAGCTGAGAATTGCATAAAGCACCACGAACACGAGCGGAAATACGAGCGCGTACTCAAGTGCGTAGATACCTCGCTGTGCATACAGAGACTTGAGTCGCTTGCGCATGGGATTTGGAACTGGATTTCGTAGAAATGGCCGGTTCCCTAGCGAGCGCCTGCGTTTGGTGGAGCACCACCATTCTTGGACACGCTTGAGCCAAACTGCTCTGGGATGGGATGCTCGAAACTCTTGAGATAGCGTTCGTAGCTTCGGCTGGCAATTGGGCCCGCGATGGGGCGGGTCGTGGCGGAGGCGATCTGGCCGCCGCGCTGCCAAGCAAATAGGTTTGTCGTCGCATCGCCAACTTCGTACGGAAGATCGAAGGCCTCTTCTTCGTCCTCAGTAGTAAGAGCGTCTTGCGTCGAGTCGAAACGAGGTTTCGTGTCATCGTGAAGGACACGACTCACCGCTGATGCGTGACCGGGAGTGATGTCGCCTTGACTGGCGCTGGTATCGACTGCCTGTGCAGAGGCTGCTGCGCTCATGAGCAAGAAAGCGGCGACTAGCGCGCAGGTGGACAGCGTAGAAAGCTGGTTGAACGGCTGGTTGTTGTTCATGGTGCCCCTCGTGAAATCGGGTTCGGTGAAACAGGTGTGCCTGCAGTCGAGGCTGGTGGGTTCAAATGGTTGGCGGTGCGCCCGCCGCCGCCGGCCCATCGGGCCGGCTTAAGCGCGAGCGGCAAGGAGACTGCGGCCGGGTCGTTGGGTAGCAGCGTCTTGGACGCCCCATTCGATATGGTTACGGGCGTTGGTGCCGGTGCCGAGATGAAGGAGGGCCGTGTGGCCGGGCTCCCTGCGGGCCGAAACTGTAATGCGGCTGCACGCACTGCCGCGCGCGTGGTTTCGGGCATGCGGTTCGCATCCATGAGAGCGGTGGCTTGCTCTTGCTGGTTCGTCACCTCGAGATAAAGTGCCACATTGGCCTGTGCCTGCTTGCTGTCGGGCTGTAACTGCAGGGCCTGCATTAGCGGAAGGCGTGCCTCCTCAAGCTTGCCGGCGCGGAGGGTCGCATAACCCAGATCGCTCAGCAGCAATGCATCTGTCGGCGTTCGGCGCTGCGCCTGCTTGAACAGCTGAATCGCTTCTTCGTATTGGCCGCGTGCGCCAGCGAGCAGGCCCAGCCCTCTGTAACCCGAGCTCTCCTGCGGCGTGGCCAACAAGCGCTTGTAGGCAGTCTCAGCGAGTTCAGCTTGTCCAGTCTGGCGCAGCGCGTCCGCGCGCACGCGCATGGATTCCGGCGACACACCCCACCGGCGTTCGAGCGCATCGATGTGCGCGAGCGATGCAAACCATAGGTCCTCCTTCTGCATCTGCTCGACGAGTCTGAGGTAGGTTGCTTGGGTGTCCACGTTCGCGCCGGCCTTTGTTTCGGCAGCCGCTTCAGCGGCCATGCGCTGTTGCGCATCCGCGCTAGCGGCGTACTGATCCTTGGTGCCGGCGCAGCCCGTGACCACGAGAGCCGCAGCGCCTGCGCAGGCAAAAGTCAGAATGCGCCGCACGGCGGGCGAGTGGGTGAAAGAGGCCAGAGTTTTCATTTGGCAACGGCTCCGAGTGCTCGGAATATCGCGATGAAGCCTGGACCTGCTGTGACGATGAGAAGCGCCGGCAGAAGCGTGGACACCATCACGGCAGTCATCTTCACAGTGATCTTCCCGATCTTCTCCTTCATTTCCGAACGTCGGTGCTCGCGCAGCCGGTCACTAAAGATGCGCAATGGCTCCTGCACCGCGCCGCCGTGCTTGTCGACCTGTACCAGCAAAGACACGAGCCCTCGGAGGTTCTCGTTCTTGTGCAAGGTTGCGAGGCGTTGCAACGAATGCTCGCGACTGCGACCACGGCTGTACTGGTTGTTGGCCAAGTTCAACTCGTAGCCCAGCACGCGCAGCACATGCGAAAAGTCCGCGGCCATGATCTGAAGGCTTTGATCCAAGCTCAATCCAACGCCTTGGAGAAGGCGCAGCAAGTCGATGAACAGCGGAAGCTCCTGATTCGCTCGGTCGCGCCGTGTAGCAGCAAAGCGGCCAAGCGTCCATTTCGGCGCCATGAATCCGATGACGAAAGCACCAGCAAGAAAGACGACGAAGGTCCGCCCCGTGTCTTCACCCCAAATCAGGTGGACCAAAAGCGGGAGAAGCAGCGCAAGGAGAACGCGAGTCACCAAGAAAATAAGCTGCGCGCGCTTCGAGGAGAGACCGCACTGGTCGATGAGGTTGCGGTCTTCATCTGCCACGAGCGTTCGTCCGAGCCGCGAATCGAGCCAGTGGAACGGCAACTCGATATCCGGCTTCGCCGGGGCTCCGAGCTCTTCCCCCATGTCAGTGGAAGATTTCAATAGGTTCGGAGCTTCCACGGCTTGATGGATGGCGCGGCCGATGACCTTTCCACTGCGGGCGCGACGGAATTCGGATGCAATCAGTGCGCCGGCTCCCGCCATGAGGCCCAAGGCCAGTAACCCCAAGGCAAGCACGACGAGTTGATTGGGCGAGAACGTCATGTCAGTTTTGCCAATCGATAAAGAAGGGCGGCACCAAGCAACTGAAGTCCTGCCGAGGAGAAGATCAGCATGCGACCCGTCTCGTCATTCCACATTCCCACGAAGTAACCGGGGTTGGTCATGATGAGGAAGCCTCCCACGCCTAGTGGCAGCAGTCCAAGGATCCAAGCAGAGAGCCGGATCTCCGAAGACATGGCAACCAGTTCGTGCTCTGCTTGCTCCCGGTCGCGCATGAAGTTCCCTACGCGCTCCAGCAGCAGATCCGCACGGCCGCCGTAGCGCACGCCCAGGCCGAGAATGGAGGCCAACAGATACATCTCGTCGATGCGGACATTGCTCGCCGTCTGGTGAAGCGCCCGGTCCAGATCCATGCCTACACGTACCAGAGACGCTGCACGTTCCAGTTGGCCGCGCAATGGCGCCTCGGTGGTGGCAATCGCCAGTTGAAAAGCCGCTTGGGTGGAGTTGCCAATGGTGATCAGGCGCACCATCGCGTCGATGTATCCGGGCAACTGGCTGACAAGCTTGCGACGAAACTTCTGCAGGCGCAGCCAGACCACGAAGACGGAAAGGAGCGCCAAGAGGGCCAGCACACTCGATGCAACGACCCAGCCGCCGACCATGCCGGCAACCGCGGTCACTACGACGAGAGCTACAAGGCACAGTGCAGCCACACGCACGTCGATCACGCCGACCAACCATCCGGGAAGCGCCTTTTCGAACAGACCTGCCGATGCGCCAGCCGAGGCACTTGCTTCCGTCTCGAGCCACGGGTCCGTGGTCACGCTCGTCAGGAGGCCATCGCTGGACAAGGGCATCGGCATTGGCACCGGCACCGCATCGGCCGTGCTCGCCAGGATCTGCTGGTTCAAATGCCGCCCCGCCGCTTGGCGTGCCTGGCGCCCTTTTGCCCATTGCCACAGCAGCAGCCCCGCGGCTGCAAGCAGCAGCGCAATGCAGGCCACCGTGAGCAGGACTTCACGCACGGTTGTCTCCCTGCTGCTGCTGCGCGCGCGTCAGCGACTGGCGGAAGCGCGTGATCTTGGGCGAGTGCGGCGCGATGCCGAGCGACACCCAACGATCGCGCTCCTCGCCGTCGGGCGACGCGATGGGTTCGTAGCGATAGAGCTCCTGCATCGCGACCACGTTGTCGTTGACGCCCGTGACTTCGCTCAGCGAGAGGATGCGACGCTGGCCGCTCGACAGGCGCCCGATCTGCACGATGAAATCGATGGCATTGGCGATCTGCCGGCGCAGGCTCACTTCGCTGCCCTGGTAGCCGGCAAAGCCCGCGAGCATTTCAAGGCGGTAGAGGCATTCGCGTGGAGAACTGGCGTGGATGGTCCCCATCGACCCTTCGTGGCCCGTGTTCATCGCCTGCATCATCTCGATGACTTCGGCACCGCGCACCTCGCCCACGATGATCCGGTCGGGCCGCATGCGCAGGCTGTTGCGCAGCAGGTCGCGGATCGACACCACGCCGGTGCCGTCGAACCCGCCTGGCCGGCTTTCGAGTCGAACGACGTGGCTGGTGCCGAGCGACAACTCTGCCGTGTCTTCGATGGTGATGACGCGCTCGCGCGCAGGAATAAAGGTCGCCAGCGCATTGAGCAGCGAGGTCTTGCCCGAGCTGGTGCCGCCGCTCACGAGGATGTTGCAGCGCGCCCGCACGGCAATCTCCAGCAACTGCGCCATGCCTGCGTCGAAGGTGCCGAGCTTCACCAGGTCGGCCGGCGTGAGCGGCTCCTTGCGGAACTTGCGGATCGAGACCGACAGGCCGTCGATCGCCAGCGGCTCGATGATGACGTTGATGCGCCCGCCGTCCGGCAGGCGCGCATCCACCATCGGATTGGATTCATCCAGCCGACGCCCGAGCGGCGCGAGGATGCGGCGCACGATGCGCATCACGTGCTCCGAATCGGCGAAGCGCACCGTCTCGCGCTCCAGCATGCCATGGCGCGAAACGTAGACGTTCTGGTAGCCGTTGATCAGGATGTCTTCAACCGCGGGATCGTTGAGCAGATCTTCGAGCGGGCCGAAACCCGCCAGCTCCTTGGTCAACGCATCGGAGATGAGCTGCATCTCGCGGTCGTTGATCGGCACGCGGCGCAGCCGCACGAAGCTGTCGACCTCCAGTTCGACGAACTGCTGGATCGACGCGCGCGACCAGCGGCCGAATTCCGCACCGAGCTCCTCGATGCGGCTCAGCAGGTGGTCATGCGTCCAGCTTTTGATGTCCTGGAACTGCTGGGAGTTGATGAACGCCTGGTCGTCGTCGGCGAATTCGAGATCGGTGGACATAGAGGCGGTTCAACCTTCAGTAGAGCTTTTTCGGAAGCCGACGATTTGCGCCATGCGGGCCCTCCAGCGGGATTCAGTGGACGATGCCTGGCCTGCGTCGGCCCCATGGGCCTGGTTCAGGCCGCGTGCGAGGGCGGCAATGCCCTGCGAATAGGGGTCACTGCGTGCAGTGCGCACCAGCATCTCGCCACGGCTCGCTGCCGCCAGCAACGGCGTGCTGCGCATCGGCAACACGTGGTGCAGCGTCAACTCGAGCCGCTCGGCAATGTCCTTGGCCGGCAGCCCGACATGGCTGTCGAATTTGTTGACCACGAGCTGCAGCCGATCGGTCTCGACGCCGCGTGTGCGCAGTTCCTTAAGCATGTTGGCGGTGGAGACGATCGCGCCGATGCTCTGGTCGCACACCACCCAGCTGCGCTGGGCCGCCTTCACGGTCTGGGCGACGAAGTCGAGGGTTGTGAAACCGCCGAGGTCGGCGATCTGGAAGTCGTAGAACTCGCCCAGGCGCTTGATGAGCGCCACCGAATCGGCGTGGGAGATCTCGCGCACCTGCGCAAGGCTCACAGGCAGGGGCAGCACGGCCAGGCCGCTCGTGTGATGCGCAAGGGCGGTGTGCAGCAGCGTCTGGTCGAGGCGCCGCAGGTTGCGAACGCCGTCAACAAAGCTGAAGCCGCTTTGCGTGTCGAGATAGAGAAGACCGTCGCGCGCCGGCAGCCCGAGGTCGAGCAAAGCCACGCCGCGGCGCGTGTTGCGTCCGGGGACCGCCGCCGCTGCTTGAGACAGCTGGTCATTGAGCATCAGCGACAGGCTGGTCGCGAGCGTGGTCACGCCGATGCCGGAGCGGGCGCCGAGCAATGCGAGCGTGCTTCCGCGTGGGCGGTTCGGCGAGCTGGTCTGGCGGTCGAGCAGCTTGCGCAACGTGCTGATGGCGTCGCTGGGCGGCGCGCTCATGTCGACGAAATCGTCCACGCCGGCGCGCAGCGCCGCAAGCATGGACGCGGGCTCGGCCGAAGCCCCTGTCGCAAGCACCGGCAATGTCGGCCATTCGCGCTTGAGGCGTTGGTGGAGTTCGCTGGCCGCAGCAGCGTGCTGGCCCGCGAAATCGAGGAACACCGCCGCAGGGCTGAGCATGGCGATGCGCTCGTCCATCGCCTTGGCGTCGGGCGGAAGGGTCACCACCGCGCCCACCCGGCCGAGCGCGTCGGTCAACCAGGTGACATGGCTGCTGTTCGGCGATGCAAAGAGATAGGTCTCCGCACCGATTTCGGGAAGGCTGTCGCGTGGGGCGTTCATCGCATCGGCCACTGGATTGGTGAACTGGTTGTCGTCAACGCGAAAAGCCCGGGACCGTGGTGCCGGATGCCGGGCCCAACAGATGCGAACGCCAGACCGGGCCGTCGCGCTGCTCTGCGCCACCGGGAAGGTACGGGCCCAGGTCGGTGCCACGCGCAATGGGTTTCACCAGGTGCGGCGTGACGAGGATCACCAGCTCCTTCTCGCTCATCTGGTATTTGTTCTGCTTGAAGAAGGTCCCGAGCACGGGGATGTCGCCGAGCAGCGGAACCTTGTCTGCGTTCGAGGTCGTGGTGCGGCTCACGAGGCCGCCGATGATGAAGCTCTCACCGTCGCCGAGTTCCACCGTGGTGTCGGCGCGGCGTGTGCTGATCGCGGGCACGGCGACGCCACCGATGCTGAGCGAATTGGTGTAGTCCAGGTCGCTGGCTTCGGGCGCCACCTTGAGCACGATGCGGTCGTTCGACAGCACGGTCGGCGTGACAGTGAGGCCGATGCCGAACGGCTTGTACTCGATGCTCGTCGTGCCCAAGCCCTGCGGTGCGGGAACAGGCAGTTCGCCGCCGGCCAGAAAGCTCGCACTCTGGCCCGACAGCGCCACCAGTGTCGGTTCGGCCAGCACGCGCGCCATGCCGTTGCCTTCGAGGAAGCCGACGTTCAGGCCGAGGCCCGCCTTGCCGAAATTGAACAAGAGGCTGAAGGCCTGCGCGAGCGGATTGCTGTAGTCGCCGCTGATCGAGCCGTCGGAGGCGAAGGTCGTGGAGCGCAGCGACGACGGCGTGAACACGCCGAAGCTGAAGCCGTTGGAATTGGCGCGGGTGCTGAAGATATTGAGGCCGGCCTGCTTGAGCACGCTGCGGTTGAATTCGACGATCTTCACCTCGACCTGCACGCTGCTTCCTCGCACGTTGACGACGGAGCGGTCGATCAGCGTGGCCTTGTCGCCGCTGGCGGCCAGGGCTGCTGTGCGCGCATCCTGGTGCGCTTCCATGCTGTCGAGCGAACCCTTGAGCGTGGCGCTGCGGCGCCGGACTTCGAGCGCGTACACCGTGGCGGCGGACTGGCCTTTTTCCCAGACCATGAGCGTGGTGCGCCCCGCAGCCTTGCCTGTGACGATCAGGCGTGCCGCCGGCGAGTTGGGCGATTGGCGTGTGAGCGAGACGCCCGCCACCGTCTCGTCGGCGAGGGCCATGCGCTCGATGCCCCTGCCGATCAGCAGCTCCTTTTGCGTGCCCGCGTCGATGCGCAGCGTGAGCGCGGCGCGCGCTGACGTCGCCTCCGTGGCATCGGCAGCAGTGGACGCCACCGGCCAGACGCCCGGCGCCAGCAAGCTCAGCACCGCGAGTGTGGGACGCAGGGCGCGTGCGGGGCCGGCTGTTTTCGCGCGAGGGGCGATCGTCATGGTGTTCTTTTTTTCCTGCGTGATCAGTAGTTAATGGTTTCGCTGCGATCGCCGCGAATGACTTCGACCTTGAGTCCGCCGCGGGCATCGCCGGTGCGTGGCGCCGCGGTGCGCGCGGTAGCCATGGTGGGCACGCGCGAGACGGTGCTGCCCGGCTTGCCGCCGCTCACGAAATCTGCCGTGGTGACACCGGCCTGCGCGCGGTCCAGTCCCTCGAGCGGGGCGCGGCGCGGTTCGCCGGGCTTGGGCGCGGGCGGTTGCAGGGCGAGCGGCAATTCGGCAATGAGCTTGGGATCGGGCTCCGCCATGTCGGTGGGATGGCGCAGCGCCAGCATCAAACGGCCGCTGTTCTCGGCCAGCGTCAGCCGATTGATGTCGTCCACGGGAACTGCGAGCACCGCCGTGCGGGCTTGTTCGGCGCGCTGGGCCTGCTGTTGTGCCGTGCCGTTCTTGTCCATCTTGGTGGGCAGGCCGTCGACCGAGGCGCTACCGTAGGCGAGTACGCGCTTGCGCGAGAGGAGCAGTCGGGCCTGACTGCGATCGATGTCCTTGCTGTCCGACTTGAGCATCACGAAGACATCGACGAAATCGCCGGGCTGCACCTTGTTGCCCACGCCCATGATCTCGTCGGCCTTGATGGCGACCGCGCGCTCGCCTTCGGCGACGCGCAAGGCCAGGCCCGACACGAGCTGGCCTTCGAGCAGCGGCGAGCCTTCGCTGAGGTCGATCACCGGCACGCGGCCAGCAACGGGCGAAGTGTCCTGGAAGGCGCCCATCGGATTGATCGTCAGGCGTTCGACGCGCAGTGCATCGGCCGGGATGGCCTGCCCCGCGGGCAAGGGCTTGGCCGCCACGACAATGGGGAAGGTCTGTGCCTGGGCCGCTTTGCCGGGAGCCGCGGCAGAAGAAGAGGAAGGTGCGACAGCGACCGGCGGCGGGGGCTGGCGGCTGAGCATCCATGCATAGCCGCCGAGCGCGAGGGCCAGGAGCACGAGGATGGCGGCGATGACTTTGGTGAGATTGATCATGGGCGGCGGACTGAAGAAGAGGAGCAAGCAACCAACGAAAGAACAAAGAGGCCTGCGAGACAGAGGCTGAAGCGGCTAACTCTGTCGTCCCCCAACAATCCACACCACAGTGGCCAGTGCGAGATAGGCTGCGTAAGGAACGAAGCGCGCCTTACTGCCAGGCGGCGCCGTAGCGTTGAGGGCGTCCGGTTGGCCCCGAAGCATCAAGGCGACCTTAGGAAACAGTGCCCAGCGTTGCAATGCAAGCCAGAGCACTCCGTGGAGGCCAGCGAGCAAGCTTGCAACGATCCAGATCGGCACCAGTCCCTGCAGGCCCACCCAGAGCCCGAGCGCGCCCGCGAATTTCACGTCCCCCGCCCCCATGAGGCCGACGACGTAGAACAGCAGGAGAAATCCGAACCCGACCGCTGCGCCCAGGAAAGCTGCAGTCCACGGGAGTCCGAAAGGCTGCTGACCACCCGCCAGTGTTGCCAAGGCCAGGGCAGCCCCGCCAAGTACCAGCCAATTGGGAACGCGGCGCTTTCGGAAATCGAAGACGGCAACAAACAACAACCAGACGAGCAATGAGGACTCGGTAAGGAAGTGTTGTGACAACTCGTTTAGGAGCCAGGGGTGACGGCAGCACCGCCCAGCGTCGTGGAGATCCGCGAAAACACACCACGGAGTGCTCCAGCAAGAGTCCCATTCGTATCGCTGAAAATAGCGGCCAAAACAATTGCCATCAGCCCCGCAATAATTCCATATTCAATTGCAGTAGCGCCTTCTTCGTCGCGCAGGAACCGAGTGATAGAGCGAAGCATGATTTTTACCCTTTGAAAAATGTTAACGAACGGCTGGGAGGCTTGATGTTATACGGCGTAACTCTGTGTATCAACCGGGTCAACGAACGGGAAGCGGCCGCGGTTGTGATAGCCCTACTCACTAAGCAGGATGGCTGCCAGCCCGGCGCCACCCTCCGAACCACCTCTGCGCCATCGCGCCCTGACCGGTTCGTAGGCGGATTCTTACCTCTGTAAACAGAGGTACCCATACCATGAATGTGGTACCCACGTTACGTGGAACAGAGGGGTGCGAAGATGTTGACGTTACGGGAACACAGACGTTTCGCGTCACGTAACACCACAGTTGAGCGACCAGATGTAACGGTCGATATTGGGGGAGAAAGTGAGAAAAAAGTCACACATCCAGCCCCTTAGCCCCCCGGTTGGCAGGGGCAAATTGAGGCTTTAGCCGAGGATGTCCTCGTGGAAAAGCTTCCACTCGCTGCCTTGCCGCAGCCAGTACTGGCGCCGGGTGCGCCCGCTTTTCTCGCCTTCGAACACTTCGCCGAAGGTGGCGACCATGGTGTCGTCGCCGTCGCGCCAGTGCAGGTACGACATTTCCTTGAACTGGACACGCTTGCCCTGGGCGTATTCCACTTCGTCCTGGAAAACCGAAGCCGGTTCTGCCGATTTCCTGCCGCCGCGCTGGAAATCCGGCAAATAGAATTTCTTCAATTGCACTTCATTGCCATTGGCGCGCGCGTCTTTCCAGGCCGCCATGGCGCTGGTGAACGATTGGGCTTCCTTTTCGGCCTGCGCGCGCGAAATCCATTGCAGGCTCGGTGCGGTGACCACCGGCGTGGCGCCGATCTGCACCTTGCGCAGCAGCTGTTTCAGGTCAGGGTTGGCCATGACCACGCAGCCGTCGCTGGCGAGCGGCGCGCGGGCGTACTGCTGCGGCGGGGTGCCGTGCAGCCAGATGCCGCTGCCGGTCTTGCCGCGGCGGACGTCGTAGGGGTTCGGATAGTTGATCGGGAGCGCGCCCGCGCCGTAGAAGTCCTTCAGCGACTTCGGGTCGAGCTTGCTGGTGACGTAGTACACGCCGAGCGGGGTGCGTGCATCGCCTTCGCTGACCTTGCCGATGCCCGACTTGCCGACGGAGACGTAGTAGTCGGCGACGAGCTGCAAGCCCTTGTCGGAGTTCTCGAGCAGGTACAGGCGCGAGCGCGAGGCATCGACGGCGATGGCATAGCGGCTGCGCGTGGAAAGCGCGAGGAACTGCGACGGCACGGTGCCGGGCGGCGGCCGGTCACGCAGTGCCTGCAGGCGCCGGCGCGACTCTTCGCGCAGTTCGGCCATGGCCGCGCTGCCGCGCAGCTTGCCGACGCTCGCGGCATCCGAAAAACCGTGCGCGGGCGGCACCTGGGTGGCGAGCAGGTCGGCATAGACCAACTGGGCCAACTGGAAGTTGGGATGGTCGCGCACCAGTTCGCGCGCCTTCTGCAAGGCCGGGCGGGCCTGGCCGCGGCCGAACAGTTCGTAAACGCCGATGAGCCGGGCCTCGGCGCTGCTGGCCTGCTCGATCGGGCCGGCCGGGGCGGCCCTTCTGCTGCGCGTGGCGTTTTTCGGCCGGGCCGCGCTTTTTAGCTCCGCCCGGCGGCTGCCGGTCGCCACCTTCGACTTGGTCGCTTTCGCGCTCTTGGCGTTGCTCGTCTTGCCCTGACCCTGCTTGACTGAAGCACCGAGGGCAGCGGGCGCGGACACCAGCAGCGCCGTTGCCGCCGCGAGCGCGGCGAGCAGGCGCCCCCCGCGCCGCAGCGGAGGCATCTGGGGCCGGACGACACCCGTCACTAGCCGCCGACGCTTTCCTTGCGGATCTGCCATTGGCTGCCCGACGTGCGCTGCAGCTCCAGCGTCTTGCGGCTCCTGATGTTGAGGTTGTCGGCGCGGTAGATCTGGCGGAACTTGGCCGTGGCCACTTGGCCGTCGACGTGGACCACGAGGTTCTCGAGGTTCACGCTGATGTTCGACTTGCCGACGATGCGCGCATGGCGCTCTTCTTCCCAGGCCTTGCGGCTCTGGCCGCCGCCGGGGTTGAAGTCGGGGCCGTAAGCCGCGAGATAGCGGTCCATGTCCTGCGCCGCCCAGGCCGCCGCCCAGGTGCGCACAGCGTTCTCGACGTCGGCGCTAGCGTCGGGCGCGGCGGCTGGTGCAGGCGCGGGCGCGGGTGCAGCAGCCGACGGGGGGGCCTTGGCGATCGCGACGGGCGGTGCGGCCGGGGCAGGGACAGTGGTGGCGCGGGTCGGGGCCGGCGCGGGCGCCGGCGGTGCAACGGCTGCAGCGGCAACAACTGCGGGCGCGGGCGCGGCCGGCGCCTTCGCGACCGGTGCAGGTGCCGGTGCGACCGGCGCCGCCGCTGCGCTGCCCGCCGGCGGCGTGAACAGCGTGCGGATCACCGCCAGCTTGGGCTGCACGGCCGCCGCATTGTTCTGGTCGAGCTGCAGCGCCTTGCTGTAGGCCTGGCTGGCCAGCCGCGCATACACGTCGCCGAGGTTCTCTTGCGCCGTGGCGTAGCTCGGATTGGTGCGAATCGCGCTTTCGAGCGCGGCACGCGCCTTGTCGAATTGGTTCTGGCCGGCGTAGATCACCGCCAGGTTGTTGTAGGGCTCGGGCAGTTCGGGCGAATCCTGCGTGAGCTGCGTGAACACGGCGATCGCCTCGTTGCGCTTGCCCGCGTTGAGCTGGATCACGCCCTTGAGAAAGCGCATCTGCGCATCCTTGGGCTTGTCCTTCAGGAACGCGTCGGCACGGGTTTGGGCCTCGTCGAACTTGCCGGCCTGCACGAGGCGGTCGACCTCGTCGTGCTCCGGTGCAGCGAGCGCCGAAAACGAGATGCCGCAAGCCGTCGCCACGAGCAGGGCGCGAACAACGGGGGACAACGAGCCGAAACGGGCGCGCAGCAGGGGGCTCTTGGGCATTGCGGGCAAGACCTCGTAGGGGAGAAAAGGGAGTGGGACGCGGCAGGAATTGTATGTGGGCGGGTAACTTCCGGATACCGAGCATGGCCGTCGCTAACGGGCAAGGCGCCTGGCTTGCGCGATAGGAAACATTCATGTAACGTTCTGTAAGTCCGACCTCGCCGACACCTCCCCCGACACTTCCTGCCTCTCACTCTCTGGAGCCGCCTTGAAGATCACCAAACGCCGCTTGCTCGAAAGTGGCGCCGCCGCCCTTGCCGCAACGCTTTTCACGCCCGCTTCACTGGCCCAGCGCGCCGCCGCGCCGGCTGCCGCCGCCAGCGACGCCGCATGGCCCACCAGGCCGCTGCGCATCCTCGTGGGCTTTCCGGCCGGCGCTTCGCCGGACCTCGCGGCGCGTGCCATCGCCGAGCCGCTGTCGAAGATCCTGCGTCAGCCGGTCATCGTCGAGAACAAGCCCGGTGCAAGCGGCAATCTGGTGGCCGACCTGGTGGCCAAGGCCACCGACGACCACACCATCGGCGCGCTGATCAACGGCAATCTCACGATCGCGAAGCTGCTCAATCCCAAGCTCGGCTTCGACCCCGAGAAGGACTTCGCGCCCGTGGGCCTGGTCGGCACCGCGCCGCTGGTGCTGGCGGTGTCGGGTGCGGCCGAGGGCAAGACGGCCGCCGAGCAACTGCTGTGGGTGCGCAACCTGAGCAGCGGCGGCAGGTACGGCACGCCGGGCGTGGGCACGGTGGGCCACCTGGGCATGGAGCTCATCAAGAGCCGTGCGGCCATCACCGCGCAGCACAAGCCCTACACCGGCAATCCGCAGGTGATTGCCGGCCTGCTCGCCAACGAGATCCAGCTGGCGCTGCTGCCGCCGGGGCTCGCGCTGCCGCATGTGAAGTCGGGCAAGATCAAGGCGATCGGCGTGACCTCGCCCGAGCGCAGTCCGCTGGCCGGCGACCTGCCGACGGTGCGCGACGTCGACGTGCGCGGCGCGGATCTCGAGATATGGACCGCGCTTGCCGCGCCCGCGGGCATGAAGCCGGCCGCCGTGGCCCGCCTCAATGCCGCGCTGACCGAGGTGATCCGTTCACCCGAGGTCGCGGCCGCATTGCTCAAGACCGGCTGGCAGGCCCAGCCCGGCCCGCCCGAGGCGCTGGCCCGCCGCATGCGCGCCGACACGGCCCGGCTCGGCGGTGTGATCATCATGAAGGGCATCCAATCTGAAGCCTAGGACGCTGGCTCTGGCTAAAGCAGTTGCGAGACTTTTCTGGCGGCGTCGATCAGTGCGGGCAGCATCGTTTCCTGCATCGCCTTGGCGCTGGTGCGGTTGGCCTGGCCGCTGATGTTGAGGCCGGCCACCATGCGGCCCTGCCGGTCGACGATGGGCGCGGCCACGGAGACGAGGCCTTCCTCGAGTTCCTGGTCGACCAGGCACCACTGCTGCCGGCGCGCCTGCGCGACCTTGTCCATGAGCGTGTCGACGTCGGTCACCGTGTGCTCGGTGAGCGCCTCGCGCGGCGAGGCTTCGAGGCGCGCGCGCACCTCGTCGTCGTCGAGGTCGGCCAGCAGCAGGCGGCCTAGCGAGGTGCAGTAGGCCGGCAGGCGCGAGCCCACGCCCAGGCTGATGCGCATGATCTTCTGCGTCGGCACGCGCATCACATAGACGATGTCGGTCGCGTCGAGCACGGCGGCCGAGCATGACTCCTGCACCTGCTGCACCAGCGCTTCCATCACGGGCTCGGCGCGGTTCCAGATCGGCATCGACGAAAGGTACGCAAAGCCCAGGTCGAGGATGCGCGGCGTGAGCGTGAAGAACTTGCCGTCGCTCACGACATAGCCCAGCGTCTGCAGCGTGAGCAGGATGCGCCGCGCACCCGCGCGCGTGAGGCCGCTCGCAGCGGCCACCTCGCTCAGCGTCTGGCGCGGCGCGCTTTCGCTGAACGAGCGGATCACCTGCAGGCCGCGCGCGAACGACTGCACGTAGCTGTCGCCGGGCGCGGGCGTGGTGCCGGTCTGGAGGGGGTGGGTTGCCATGCTGAACGATCGTCCTTAGAATTCATTATACGAACAAATGTTCTTTATGCGAACATCTTGACGCATTGCACAGCGTTCCGTTGCGCGGTCGGCCGCCCGGTTCGCTGGTCCTTCCTTCTTCTTTCTTCTCCGGAGACAGGCTTCATGATCAACAAGATCGCGCGCTCGGTCGCCGATGCGCTGGCGGGCATTCCCGACGGCGCCACGGTGCTCATCGGCGGCTTCGGCACCGCCGGCATTCCCGGCGAGCTCATCGACGGGCTCATCGAGCAGGGCGCCAAGGACCTCACCGTGGTCAACAACAACGCCGGCAACGGCGAGACCGGCTTGGCCGCGCTGCTCAAGGCCGGCCGCGTGCGCAAGATCATCTGCAGCTTCCCGCGCCAGGCCGACAGCCAGGTGTTCGACGGGCTCTACCGCAGCGGCAAGCTCGAGCTCGAGCTGGTGCCGCAGGGCAACCTGGCCGAGCGCATCCGCGCTGCGGGCGCGGGGATCGGCGCCTTCTTCTGCCCAACCGGCTACGGCACGCAGCTCGCGGGCGAGCGCGAAACGCGCGAAATCGACGGCAAGCAATACGTGCTCGAGTACCCGATCCACGGCGACGTGGCGCTCATCAAGGCCGAGCGCGGCGACCGCTGGGGCAACCTGGTCTACCGCAAGGCCGCGCGCAACTTCGGCCCGGTGATGGCCATGGCCGCGAAGAAGACCGTGGCCACGGTGCACGACATTGCCGAGCTCGGCACGCTCGACCCCGAGACCATCGTCACCCCCGGCATCTTCGTGCACCAGGTGGTGCGCATCGAACGCACGGTCACGCAGGCCGGCGGCTTCAAGAAGGCAGCATGATGAGCAGCAACAGCAACTACACCCGCCGCACCAAGGACCAGCTCGCCGCGCGCGTGGCGCAAGACATCTTCGACGGCGCCGTCGTCAACCTCGGCATCGGCCAGCCGACGCTCGTGGCCAACCACTTGCCGCAGGGCCGCGAGGTCATCCTGCAGAGCGAGAACGGCATCCTCGGCATGGGCCCCGCGCCCGAGGCCGGCGAAGAGGACTACGACCTCATCAACGCGGGCAAGCAGCCCGTGACGCTGCTGCCCGGCGGCGCGTTCTTCCACCATGCCGACAGCTTCGCGATGATGCGCGGCGGTCATCTCGACATCTGCGTGCTCGGTGCGTTCCAGGTCTCGGCCACCGGCGATCTCGCCAACTGGCACACGGGCGAGAAGGACGCCATCCCCGCTGTCGGCGGCGCGATGGACCTGGCCATCGGCGCCAAGCAGACCTGGGTCATGATGGACCTGCTGACCAAGCAGGGCACGAGCAAGCTGGTGCAGGCATGTACCTATCCGCTGACCGGCATCGGCTGCGTCAAGCGCGTGTACTCCGACCTTGCCACGCTCGAATGCACGCCCCAGGGCCTGAAGCTCATCGACACCGTCGAGGGGCTGAGCCGCGAGGCGCTCGAGCAGCTCGTGGGCCTGCCGATCGCTGCATGACACCGGCCCGCAGCCCGACCACCCCTTCCACAGAGACACACACATGACCCAGCAAGCCTTCATCTGCGACGCCGTTCGCACCCCCTTCGGCCGCTACGGCGGATCGCTCTCCAGCGTGCGCACCGACGACCTCGGCGCCGTGCCGCTCAAGGCGCTGATGGAACGCAACGCCAATGTCGACTGGCAGGCCGTGACCGACGTGCTCTACGGCTGCGCCAACCAGGCCGGCGAAGACAACCGCAACGTCGCGCGCATGGCGGCGCTGCTCGCGGGCCTGCCGATCGAAGTGCCCGGCGCCACCATCAACCGCCTGTGCGGTTCGGGCCTCGATGCCTTGGGCAGCGCCGCGCGCGCCATCCGCGCGGGCGAAGCCGGCCTCATGATCGCCGGCGGCGTCGAAAGCATGAGCCGCGCGCCCTTCGTCATGCCCAAGTCCGAGAGCGCGTTCAGCCGCAACAACGCGGTGTACGACACCACCATCGGCTGGCGCTTCGTCAACAAGCTCATGAAGGCGCAGTACGGCGTCGACTCGATGCCCGAGACGGCAGAGAACGTGGCGACCGACTACAAGATCGAGCGCGAGGCGCAAGACCGCATGGCGCTCGCCTCGCAATTGCGCGCCGTGGCGTCGCAGAAGTCCGGCTTCTTCGACGCCGAGATCGTGCCCGTGACCGTGCCGCAGAAGAAGGGCGATCCGCTCATCGTCAGCAAGGACGAGCATCCGCGCGAGACCAGCCTCGAGTCGCTCGCCAAGCTCAAGGGCGTGGTGCGCCCCGACGGCACCGTGACCGCGGGCAACGCCAGCGGCGTGAACGACGGCGCCTGCGCCCTGTTGCTGGCCGACGAAGCCAGCGCCGCGAAGCATGGCCTCACGCCGCGCGCCCGTGTGGTCGGCATGGCCACGGCGGGCGTCGCGCCGCGCGTGATGGGCATCGGCCCCGCGCCCGCCACGCAGAAGGTGCTGGCGCTCACCGGCCTCACGCTCGACCAGATCGACGTGATCGAACTCAACGAAGCCTTCGCCGCGCAGGGCCTCGCGGTGCTGCGCCTGCTCGGCCTCGCCGACGACGATGCGCGCGTGAACATCAACGGCGGCGCCATCGCGCTCGGCCATCCGCTCGGCGCCAGCGGCGCACGCCTGGCCACCACCGCGGTGAACCAGCTGCACAAGGGCGGCGGCCGCTATGCGCTGTGCACGATGTGCATCGGCGTGGGGCAGGGCATCGCCGTGATCCTGGAACGGGTCTGAACGCTACGGCGCGGTGAAGATCGCCGCAAAGGCCAGGGCCAGGCCGCGCTCAGCGGCCTGCGCCGCCACCTGCACGCGCGCCGACGCGACGGCCGTGTTGCCCGCTGCATCGGTCGCAAGCACCTCGATCGTCTGCAGTCCGGCATTGCCCGGGGTCCAGTGGCAGACGTAGGGCGCGGCAGTGAAGGTGCACAGCGGTAGGCTGCTGCCGGCCAGCAGCACCTTCACGCCCGTCACGCCGGCGTCGTCCGACACGATGGGCGTCACCACCGTGGCCTGACCGACCACCGCGGCCGCGGGCGCGGCGACCGAAACGCTCGGCCGGTGGCTGTCGGGTGTGCCGAGCGCCAGGTCGATCGTGAACCCGTCGCGGCCCTGCACCGCCTTCTGCTCGAAGGCATCGAAGATGGTGAACCATGTGGCGCCGGCCACGCGGCCTTCGGCTTGCGCCTTGACCAGCAGCGTCGTCTTGCCGACCGCGAAGCAGCTGTGCCCGCAGCCCCAGTCGAAGACGAAGCGGCCGCTGGCGTCGGTGCGGCCCTCGGCCACCTGCACCAGCGGCTTGTGCCGGCCCGGATCGCGCCAGACGGCGACGCGCGCGCCGGGCAGCACGGCCCCGGTCCGGCGATCGGTAACCGCCACCTGCGTGTGCGCCGTGCCGGCCATGTAGGTCGAGCTGGCCCAGCGCGGCCACTGCCGCCAGTCGGTGTTGATCATCGCCCTGGTGCCCGCGGTGAAGCGGGTCATCGCGAGCGTGGCGGTGCGGTTGGCCTGCGGGCGGAAGCGCTCCTCGAACACGCTGCCGAGCAGCGGATCGTGCCGCCAGTGCTGGCGCGGCCACCAGTACGCATCGCGCGGGTTCGAGAGTGCGAGGTCGGTTTTCGGCGCGACGCCCGTGGTGTCGGTCACATGGCTCGCGTTGTAGTACTCGCCCGAGCCCGCGCCGAAGACATGCTCCAGCTCGTGCAGCAGCGTCTTGAGCTGGCGGCCGAGGTAGTCCTTCTCGACCGACTCGGGCGCTGCGGGCACGATATCGCGCGACAAGGCATCCGGGTCGTGGATGGCGGTCCAGTTGAGGTTCCAGATCACGCCCTTCTGCGGATAGGTCCAGCTCATCGCGAGCCCGCCGTGGCTGTAGCCGCGCTGCGAGGCCGATACGCACACGACGATCTCCCGGTCGACGAGGTCGTTGAAGGTGCAGGGCGGCGCGGCCTTGGGCGCGACCAGCCGGAGGTCCTGCGCCGGGTCGAAGACGAAGCTGCGCACCGTTTCGCGCGCGAACACGCTGTTGATGTCGGCCACGTACCGGGCGAGCCGCCGCCCCGCCTCTTCCGCGCCGATGGCCGAGGCATGCACCGGGTCGACGTAGAACTTGAGCCGGTGCACGCTCTGCGGCGCCTTGCCGACCTCGTCGAGCGCTGCCGAGGCCATCGACGGCGGCAGCAGGAACATGGCCCAAGCGACGGCTGCACCCGCCCGGCGCAGGTGCGCCACTGCACCGACGGCTTCGACGGAGCGATCCGCGAAGCGACTCCCCAACCTGAACAACATGCACGAACCCCCGCCGGCAGGACGTGAACGCGTCGGCCTGCCGGCAGTCCGGTCGACGCTCCTTGTCTATCCGGGGTGGGTGGGGCGCGAGTTACCTGGCAGATGCCCGAAAGTGTGAACTTTTCTACACATTAACGAGCCAATGGTGGTTTCGGACTCGTTTACGAGCCGGCGAGCGACAACCGCCGCAGCAGGTCGGCCTGGCGCGATTCCTCGGCGTCGCGCAGGCTTTTGGCTGCGCGGGCGGCCACGTAGCTCACGTACATCGTTTCGATGGCGCGGGCCCAATCGTGCACCGCGAGCGAGGGCGTGGCCAGGCCCGGCGCAGCGGCAGTGGCGTCGTCGACCGGACGAGCCGGCACGTCGAAACCGGCCTTGCCGAGGATGGTGGCTTTCTGGAGAACGGTAAGCATGCGGCGGGCCTCTCTGAACCTCTGTGAACCAGGGCGCTTCAGCTTAGCCAGCGCGCAAGAGGCGTGCCATCGGCCGCATGACCGGTGCGCGTGTCAGTCAATGGCTTTCGTTGCGCGCTGTGGCGACGATGGGTAGTCCTTAAGGCCTAGGAAAAAACGGCCCTGCGTTCTGCCAAACCAGCGTGGCCGCAGCCAGATCCTCGAGCGCGCTCCCCACCGCCTTGAAGACCGTGCGCTCCTCGCGGCCTGCGCGGCCGGTGCTTTCGCCCCGGCAGAGTGCGGTCAGCGTGCCCTGCACTGCGTCGGCGCGCAGCGTGCCGGCGGCGATCGCGTCGAGCAGTTCGCCGGCCTTCTGCAGTGCCTCGGGGGTGTCGACGAAGACCCGGGCACCCTCGAAGCAGCGCGTGTCGGCCTCGCGCATGGCGGGCGTGAAGCTGCCGATCAGGTCGAGGTGCGAGCCCGGCGCGAGCCACTCGCCGCGCACCAGCGGCGCGGTTGCGAGCGTGGCGCAGCTCACGATGTCGGCCTCGCGCACGGCGGCTTCGAGGTCGGAGGCGGCGCTGGCGTCAAAGCCTTCGGCGCGCCATTGCGCGGCCAGCGCCCTGGCGCTTTCGGGGCGATGATTCCACACATGCACGCTGCCGAGGGGGCGCACGCTCGCATGCGCGGCCGGCAGCAGCCGCGCAATGCGACCGGTGCCGAGCACCAGCAGGCGGCGCGCGTCCTGGCGCGCGAGGAACGAAGCCCCGAGCGCCGAGGCGGCCGCGGTGCGGCGTGCGGTGATCTCGTTGCCGTCCATCAGCGCGAGCGGCACGCCGGTGCGTGCGTCGTACAGCACGTAAGTCGCATGCAGGCCCGGCAGGCCGCGCGCACCATTGCCCGGAAAGATGTTGATCGTCTTGATGCCCAGGAAGCCCGCGTCGCTCCACGCCGGCATGATGAGCACCGTGCCCTGGTCGGCGCCGGCGGTCTCGATGGCGTGCACATGGCGCGGCGGCACCTGGGCATCGGCTGCAAAGGCCGCGCGCAATGCGGGCACCAGCTGCTCGAAGCCGAGCGGGGCGCGGGTGGCGGCTTCGTCGAAATGTTGCATGGTCAGGGTTGCCGTGGCGGTAGCGAAGCGTTGAAGAACTCGACCAGCGCGCGCTGGTACGTGGTGCCGAAGCGCGCGGCCGCCATGGGTTCGAGGTGGCCGGCACCCGCGACCTCGATCAGCCGCTTCGGTTCGCGCGCCGCCGCCAGCAGGCGCTGCGAATGCGAATGCGGGATCACCGCGTCCGCCGTGCCGTGGATGAGCAGCAGCGGAATGGGCGACACCGCTGCCACGTGGCGTGAGGCGGCGTAGGTGTCGCCTACCAGCAGGCCGGCGCCCGGCAGCTTCTCGCTGGCGATCGACGAATACGAGAAGAAGGTCGATTCGATGGCCGCGGCCTTCACGCCGGCCCGGTTGCCCGCGCCCACCACGGCGATCGCGTTGGTGCCGCCGAGGCTTTGGCCGAACACCAGGAGCCGCTCGGGATCGACGTCCACGCGCGAGCGCACATGGTCGAGCGCGGCATTCGAATCTTCGAAGACGCCCTTCGGCTCCGGCTTGCCCTCGGACTCGCCGTAGCCGCGGTAGTCGAACACGAACACGTTGAAGTCCTGCTTCGGCAGCCAGGCCACGAAGCGCCAGTGCGACGACATGTTCTGCGCATTGCCATGGAAATGCACGACGGTGCCGCTGGCCTGCCGCGGGTCCGCGCGCCCGCTGGCGGGAATGAACCAGCCCGCGAGTGCCGTGCTGTCGGCGCTGTGGAAACGCACCGGCAGGTACTGCAGGCCGAGCGCCTCGGGCGTCTCGTAGCGCACCCGGTCGGGGTAATAGAACATCGACTGGACGCAGCCGCCGAGAAAGGCGGGCAGGACGAGCATCGAGGCCAGCTTGTGCCAGTTCATCGCGCGGAGGATAGCGCAGGCATCGCTCACGCCATCCTGCTACGCTCGGGCGGTCCGCCCCGAATGCCGCGCGGGCATTTTTCTGCGCCGCGCCCCCCATGGTCTTTCCCCTCATCACCGATCCGCATTTTTATGCGGTCGCCATTCCCGCCGTGCTGCTGCTCGGCGTCAGCAAGAGCGGCTTCGGCGCGGGCTTCGGCTCGCTCGCGGTGCCGTTGATGGCGCTGGCCGTCACGGTGCCGCAGGCCGCGGCCATCCTGATGCCCTTGCTGCTGCTGATGGACCTGCTGGGCCTGGCCGCATTCCGCAACGACTTCGACCGTGCGCTGCTCAAGTTCCTGATCCCGTTCGGGCTTGTCGGCACGGTGGTGGGGACGCTGCTGTTCCGTGTGTTGTCGCCGCACACGGTGGCGGGCATCGTGGGCATGTTCACGCTGCTGTTCCTGGCGCAGCGGCTGGTGTTTCCGCCCAAGCCCGACGATCCGCTGCCCTCGCGCGCGGTGGGTGCGGTGTTGACCGCGGTGTCGGGCTTCACCAGCTTCATCGCGCATGCGGGCGGGCCGCCGATCAATGCCTACGTGATCCCGCTGCGGCTCAAGCCCGTGGTGTTCACCGCGACGATGGCGTACTTCTTCTTCGTGGTGAACCTCAGCAAGTGGATTCCCTACGCGTGGCTCGGCCTGATCGACCTGCGCACGCTGGCCACCTCGGTCGTGCTGATGCCGCTCGCGCCCCTCGGCGTCTGGGTCGGCATCCGCATCGCGCGGCGCATCGACGCCACGTGGTTCTACCGCTTCGTGTACCTGGGCATGCTGCTGACGGGCCTGAAGCTCGTCTACGACGGCTTTCTGGCCTGAACAGCAGGCCCGGCGCAGCGCTCGCTCAGAACTCCACGATGGGCTTGAAGCCGCCGAAGATCATCCGCTTGCCGTCGAACGGCAGGGTCTTCGGGTCCATCGCGGCGAGGCGCGGGTCGGCCATCACCTTGGCATTGACCGCGTCGCGGTGCTTGCGCGACTTGTAGACGATCCACGAGAAGGCGACCGTCTCGTCGGCCTTCTGCTTCACGCTTTGCGGGAAGGACGTGTACTTGCCGGGCTTCACGTCGTCGGCAATGCATTCCACGTATTCGAGCGCGCCGTATTCCATCCAGATCTTGCCGGCCTTGCGCGCGAGCTTGCGGTAGGCCTCGATGTTGTTGGAGGGAACGGGAACGACGAAACCATCGATATAGCGAGCCATTGAAAGTCTCCTAGGGTTGAGGGGAAAAGAACGATTTGTTGTCGCTATCCTGCGATGCAGCCGGCGACGCAGTGCGCAGCAGCAACCCGCCGAGCAGCCCCGCCACGGCCGCGAACACCGCGCCGATCAGGAAGGCCAGGTTGTAGCCGCCGGTGAGCGCGAGCGGAAGCTGCGCGCCGGCCGCGGTCATGGCGCCGGTGCGTGCCGCCGCCGCGCTCGCGAGCACGGCCAGGCCCAGGGCGCCGCCCATCATGAAGGCGGTATTCACCACGCCCGAGGCCAGCCCCGATTCGGTAGGGCCCACCTCGCTCATCGCGGCGAGCAGCAGTGGGTTCAGCGCCATGCCCGCGCCGAGGCCGAGCAGCAGCATGCCCGGCAGCACATGCAGCATGAAGCTGCCGTTCACCGGCGCCCAGGCGAACAGCGCCAGGCCGACGGCCGCGAGGCCGAGCCCAATGGCAAGCGGCCCACGGATGCCGAAGCGCATCACCAGCCGGGCCGACACGCCGAGCGAGAACAGCGCCATGAGCAGGTTGGCCGGCAGGAAGGCCAGCCCGATCTGCATCGGCGTGTAGTTGAGCACCAGCTGCATGTAGAGCGCCGAGATGAAGAACCACGCGAACATCGCGGCCGCCCACAGCACGCCCACCACGTTCGACACCGACACGCTGCGCAGCCGGAACAGGCCGAGCGGCATCAGCGGATGCTGCACCCGTGCCTCGATGGCGATGAAAAGCACCATCAGCACCACGGCCGCGCCGAGCAGGCCGAGCGTTTGCGCCGACTGCCAGCCGGCCTCGTTGCCGTTGACGATGGCGTACACCGCGAGCATCAGCGACAGCGTTACCGCCACCGCGCCGGCCACGTCGAGCTTCTCGCCGTGGGCATGGCCGCGCGCCTTCGGCAGCAGCGCCACGCACAGCGCATACACCGCCACGCCGATCGGCAGGTTGACCAGGAAGATCCAGTGCCAGCTCAGCGTGCTCGTGAGCAGGCCCCCGAGCAGCACGCCGAGGCTGCCGCCGCCCGCGCACACGAAGCCGTACACGCCCATGGCCTTGGCGCGGTCGGCCGGCTCGGTGAAGAGGTTCATGATCAGCGAGAGCGCCACCGCCGACACCACTGCGCCGCCCAGGCCCTGCACCGCACGCGCCGCGATCAGCAGGCCCTGCGAATTGGCGATGCCGCAGGCCAGCGAGGCGAGCGTGAACAGCACGAGGCCGGCGAGGAACATGCGGCGGTGGCCGTAAAGGTCACCGAGCCGTCCGCCCAGCAGCAGGAAGCCGCCGAAGGTCAGCATGTAGGCATTCACCACCCAGACCAGCGAGGTTTCCGTGAAGCCGAGGTCGGTGCGGATCGACGGCAGCGCCACGTTCACGATCGTGGTGTCGAGCACGATCATCAGCACGCCGAGGCACAGCACCATCAGGGCCAGCCAGCGCTTGCGGTTGTTGTTGTCGGGTGAGTCGGTCATGGGTGTTCCTGCAAGAAAGACAAGATCAGACGAGGGGCTTGCCGCCGTTGATGAGCCACGGCGTGCCGAAGCGATCGGTGACCATGCCGAAGCCTTCGACCCAGAAGGTCTTCTCGAAGGGCATGCCGACCTGGCCGCCTTCGGCGAAGGTGTTGAACACGCGCTTCGCTTCGGCCAGCGAGTCGATGGTGAGCGCGACACCGAAGCCCTTCATGCCTTCGTACGGCTGGCCCGGCATGCTGTCGGAGGCCATGAGCATGCCGTCGCCGTAGGCCAGCGAGGCATGCATGATGCGGCCGCGAGCCTCGGGCGGGAAGTGCTCGGCGTCGGGCGTTTCGCCGACGGTCATCATCATCTGGAGCGTGCCGCCGAGCGTCTTTGCATAGAAGCGCATGGCTTCGGCCGCCTGGCCGTCGAAGGTGAGATAGGCGTGGATGGGAGACATGGTGTTTCCTTCGGATTACGCGGCAGCGACAACCATCAGCCAGCCCACGCCGAAGCGGTCGGCGAGCATGCCGAAGTTCGACGTGAAGAAGGTCGGCGTCAGCGGCTGCATCACCTGGCCCCCGGCGGCCAGCGCATCGAACCACTTGCGTGCGTCGGCGTCGGTGGCGGCGGTGATCGCCAGCATGATGCCCTTGAACTCCGCCTGCCCCGAGCACTGCCCGTCGGACAGCATCAGCTCGGTTTCGCCGACGCGCAGCACCGAATGCATCACCTTGTCGGCTGCGGGCGTGCCGCCCGCGCAGCCCTGTTCGGCTTCGGACGCAGGCATCTCGGGTGCCTCGCTGTAGCGCATCAACTGGACCACTTCGGCGCCGAGCGCCTGCTTGTAGAAAGCGATCGCTTCGTCGCAACGGCCTTCGAACGAGAGATAGGACTGGACTTTCATGGCGATTCCTTTGGAGGGATGAACGGGCGCGCAAGACACTGCGCGAATACGGAATACCTAGTTTGTGTACACCGTCCACAAAGAATAGCAGACATAATGGACACTGTCCACATGGAGATCTTCCGATGAGTCCGCGCGTTGTCCCGCCCGCCCCGAAGCCGCCTGCCGCCCGCAGCACCTACCGGCATGGCGACCTGCGCCGGGCGCTGCTCGACGCGGGCATCGAGCTGGCACGCGACGGCGGCCCCGAGGCGGTGGCGTTGCGCGAAGTGACGCGGCGCGCCGGCGTGGTGCCCAACGCGGCCTACCGCCACTTCGCGAGCCGGCGCGAACTGCTGCTGGCGGTGCGTGCCGCCGCGCTCTCGGCCGCGGCGGTGGCGATGGAAAAGGAACTGGCGGTGCTGCCCTGCGAGCAGCCGCCCGCCGACTTCGCGCGCGCACGCGTGCGCGCCATCGGCACGGCCTACCTGAGCTTCGCGCAGGCCGAGCCGGGGCTGTTCCGCACCGCGTTCGTGGTGTCGTCCGAAGATGCGCAGGGCGACGTCGGACCGGGGAGCGCGGGCGAGAGCGGGCTCGACCCGTTCCAGCTGCTGGGCGGCGCGATCGACAAGCTCGTGGAGGCGGGAGCGCTCGATCCCGCGCGCCGCCTGAATGCCGAGTACCTGGCCTGGTCGGCGGTGCACGGGCTCGCGCTGCTGATCATCGACGGCCCGCTCAAGGCCATGGATGCGGCCGGCATCCATGCGCTCGGCCAGCAGCTCATCGACATGGTGGAGCGCGGCCTCTGACGCGGCGCGGCGCGCGGCCTAGAGATAGATCTTCTGCAGCAGCCGGATCAGCGTTTCGCGCTCGCGCGCGGTGAGCCGGGCGCTCGCATCGGCCTCGAGCTGCACCACCGTCTGCTCGGCTTCCCGGATCAGCTTCTCGCCTGCTTCTGTGAGGTGCAGGCCCACCGCGCGGCCGTCGTGCGGATGCGGGCGGCGCTCGATCAACCCGCGGCTGTCGAGCGTGGACACCAGGCTCACGAGGTTGGGCGGCAGGATGTCGAGCGTGTTGCAGAGCTGGCGCGAGGTGGCGCCCGGGTTGTGCGCCAGCAGCGACAGCACCGAGAAATCGATCTGCTTGAGGCCGTAGGGCGCCATGCGTTCGGCGAACACGTCGCTCACGATGAGCCAGGCACGCCGCGCGTTGTAGCCGACGAAGTCTTCTAGCACGCGGGCATCGAGCCGGTCGTGCTTGCCGGCGGCCGCGGGTTCGGCCTTGGGCGTGCTTTTCTTGGAGGGTCGAGGCATAGGCCCGGAGCGTAACGCGTCGGCCTACCGCGCCGACGGCATTTGCGTCTTCGGCGTCGTGACCAGCAGCACGATCGTTGCATGCAGCTCGGCCGTAGCCTGGGCGGGCGTGATCTCGTTCGAGACCGCGGCGTACGACAGGGCCTCCGCCGCGCCGAGCATTGCGCGCACGCGCAGCGGCGCCAGTTGCCCGCCGGGCGCGAACGGCGCCAGCACCCTGCGGCACTTGGCGTGGAACGCGTCGGAACATTCGCGACGGATGAGTTCGAGTTCGGGCGCACCGGCCAACGCACCGACGATGCCCGGCAGTTCGCGGCCCTGCGCAAGCACGCAGTCCACGTAGGTCGAGGCGATGACGTTCGCCATCGCGGGCAGCGTCGGGGCGCTCGCTGCGATGGCGGCGTCGATGATGAGTGTCTGGCGCGCCTCGAAGTCGAGGTACAGCGCCGAGATCAGGCCGTTGCGGCTGCCGAAATGGTCGTAGACGACGGGCTTGGCCACCTGCGCCTGCTCGGCCAGCCGGCCAAGGGTCAGGGCGTCCATGCCTTCATGGCGCACCAGCGCCCAGGCCGCGCCGATGAGCTGGCGGTAGCGGTCGCTGCGCGCGAGGCGCTTGCGAGGAGGAGCTTCGGTCAATGTCGGGGTGTTCGGTGTGGTTATGTACGAATGGTACATTGCAGGCATTAACCTACCAAACGTATATAGCGAAGGAGTCTCCTCATGCATGCGCTCATCGTCGTTGCCCATCCCAAGCCCAGCTCCGCCACCCATGCCATCGCGGCACGCGTCGCCGAAGGCGTGCGCCGCGCCGGGCATTCGGCCGAGATCGCCGACCTGGCGGCCGAAGGCTTCGATCCACGCTTCACCGAACACGACGTCGCGGTGCATCGGGAGCGACGCGCGCCCGCCGCCGACGTGCTTTCGGAGCAGGCGCGCATCGACCGTGCCGATGCGCTGGTGCTGGTCTATCCGGTGTACTGGTGGTCGTTTCCAGCGTTGCTCAAGGGCTGGATCGACCGCGTGTTTTCCAACGGCTGGGCCTACGACGAGGCGCCCGGCACACCGTTGACCCGAAAGCTCAGCGGGCTGCCGGTGTACCTGGCCGCGGTCGGCGGCGCGGATTGGCGCACCTATGCGCGGCATGGCTACTTCGGCGCCATGCGGACCCAGATCGACCACGGCATCTTCGACTACTGCGGCGCGCAGGTGCCGCGCACCGAACTGCTGCTCGAGCCAGCCGATGGCGACTGGCGCGAGAACTTCGAGTTGGCCGACGCGCTCGGTGGCAAGGTGGCGTCTAGTCCGATTCGGCGAACGCCTTCAGCTTCGCCAGCGCCGCTTCCCACTGCCGTCCAATGACTTCGAGCGTGCGGCGTGCCTCCTCGAGCTGCGTGGGATCGAACTGCCAGAGCCGTTCGCGGCCGATCTTCAGGTCGGTCACGAGCCCCGCATCGCCGAGCACCTGAAGGTGCTTGGTCACGGCCTGCCGGCTGATGTCGGTGCTGGCCGTGAGCTGCGCGATCGAGAAGGCGCCGCCCGCGCACAGCACGGCCACCAGCCGCAGGCGCGTGGCATCGCCGAGCGCGAAGAACACGTTCGCGAGCCGCTCGGGCGGCGCGGCGATGGCGGGCGGCTCAGCCTTGTTCGGCATGGCGGCGCACGTTGTCGAGCTGCTCTTTCCAGCCGCCCGTGTTCATGCGGAAGGCCTCGAGGCGGCGGTGCGGCGGCACCTTGTCGAAACCCGACTCCACCGTCTTGACCAGGGTGGCGTTGCCCGGCGCGTCGTGCAGCGTCCAGGTGACGAGCGTGGGTTCTTCCTGGCTGTAGTCGACCTCGGGATCGACGGCATAGGGGTGCCAGCGCCAGGAAAGCAGGTCCTGCGGCTCGACGCGCTCGACGCGAACATCGAACATCACATGCGTGAAGCCCTCGATCGTGATCGGCCCGCGCGTCACCTCCCCGGGCGTGAAGCGCTGTCCTTGCAGGTCGGCGCCGAACCAGCGGCCGAAGGTCTCGGCGTCGGACAACAGGTTCCACACTTTCGTGCGCGGCGCCTGGATGACGATGCTGCGCTCGATGAGGTCGGTGGGTTCGGTGGGGGCGTCGATGGGCATGGCGGTCTCCTGAAGAAGGGTGGACATCAATGGGCAACAAAATGGTTGCCTGTTGATTGTTCAACGCTTTTCGGAGATATGCAACTTATTAGTTGCTCTTCGTTCAAGGCTGCGCGAGAGTCTTCGCAGCCGCATGCGACAGCGCCATCCCCTCGCAGGCGCGCTTGACGATCCCGTGGCGCATCTCGAACTCCGGCAGCACCCAGCGCCGGAAGGCCGCAGCGGGCGCGGTGCGTGCGGCGCGTTCCGTTGGCGTGGCCTCGGCGGCGTCGATGCGCGCCCAGGCCCAGGCCAGCAGCGCGAGCATCACGAGGCGCAGGTAGTCGTCGGCCACCTCGTGCGGCAGCGCGGGGTCGGCATGTGCGGCCATCGCGATCGTGGTGCCCAGGTAGCGCAGCTGCGCCAGGCGCCGCTGCACGTCGGCATCGACCTCGCGTGCGGCGTCGAGCGTGTCGCGCAGCTCGAGCAGCAGCGCCGACATCGCGGCGCCGCCGTCGGGCAGCACCTTGCGCACCAGCAGGTCGATGGCCTGGATCTCGTTGGTGCCCTCGTAGATCATGGTCACGCGCGCGTCGCGCACGATCTGCTCGATGCCCCATTCGCGCACGTAGCCGTGGCCGCCGAACACCTGCAGACAATCGCTCGCGCCATGGAAGGCCTGGTGCGTGCAGGCCGCCTTGAGCACCGGCGTGACGAGCGAGCACCAGCGCTGCGCGCGCTCGCGCGCCTTGGGATCGGCGTCGTGCGCGGCCACGTCGAGCATCAGCGCGCTGCGGTAGGCGAGGGTGCGCGCACCCTCGACCCAGGCGCGCTGCGTGTCGAGGATGCGCCGGATCGCGGGATGCTCGGCGATCAGGTCGGCGGCCTCGCTGCCGCGGCTGGCGGGCGCGGGGCCGGGCGCGCGCATCTGGCGGCGCTCAGCGGCATACGCGCTGGCCTTCTGCCACGCGGCGTCGAGCAGGCCGATGCCTTGCAGCGCCACATGCAGCCGCGCCGCATTCATCATCACGAACATCGCGGCCAGGCCGCGGCCCGGTTCGCCGACCAGCCAACCCGTGGCCTCGTCGAAGCGCATCACGCAGGTGGGGCTCGCGTGCAGGCCCATCTTTTCTTCGATGCGTTCGCAGTGCACCGCATTGCGCGCGCCGTCAGGCAGGTGCTTCGGCACCAGCGCGAGCGAAAGCCCCTTGGGCCCGGCGGGTGCGTCGGGCAGGCGGCACAGCACGAGGTGCACGATGTTCGGCGTGAGGTCGTGCTCGCCGCCGGAGATGAAGATCTTGCTGCCGGCGACGCGCAAACTGCCGTCGGCCTGCGGCACGGCACGTGTGCGCACCTGGCCCAGGTCGCTGCCCGCATGGGCTTCGGTGAGGCACATGGTCGCCAGCCATTCGCCGCTCGCGAGCTTTGGCAGGTAGCGCGCTTTCAGCGCATCGCTGCCGTGGTGCTTGAGGCAGGCATAGGCACCATGCAGCAGGCCGGGCGCCATCGTGAGCCCGTGGTTGGCCGCGGTCATCCATTCGTAGACGATGGCCTCGAGCACCGTCGGCAGGCCCTGGCCCCCGTCTTCGGGCGCGACCGCGAGCGCGGGCCAGCCGCCGTCGACGAAGGCGCGGTAGGCCTCGCGAAAGCCGGGCGGCGTCGTGACCTCGCCATCGGCGAAGCGGCAGCCGATCTCGTCGCCGCCGCGGTTGAGCGGCGCGATCACCTCGCCGACGAAGCGCGCCGCCTCCCCGAGCACCTGTTGACAGAGCGCATCATCCACTTCGGCGAACGGCGCGAGCGCGCGCAGCTGCGACGGTGCATCGAGCACCGCGTTCAGGAGGAAGCGCTGGTCTTCAGGGCGGGGGGTGTAGCTCATTGATGGTGGAAGAACTATCAGGACTCGGCGGTGAAGCCGATCTTCTTGACCAGCGGACCCCATCGGTCGAATTCGGACTGGAGCGATTTGCGCATGTCCTCGGGCGAGGAGCCGCTGGCCACCAGGCCGACCGCGAGCAGCCCGTCGGCGACGGCCTTGTCTTTGAGTGCGGCCTGGATCGCGCTGCTCGCGGCAGCAATGGTGGCGGCCGGCGTCTTGGCTGGCGCGAAGAAGCCGAACCATTCGTCGGCCACGATCTCGGGAAAGCCCTGTTCGGTGAAGGTGGGCACGTCGGGCAGGTAGGCCGGGCGCTGCGTGCCCGAGTTGGCGAGCACGCGCAGCTTGCCGGCCTTGGCAAAGGGCAGGCAGTCGCCGACCGGCGTCATGCTCGAGGCGATCTGGCCGCCGACCACGTCGTTGACGGCGGGCAGCGACCCGCGGTACGGCACGTGCCGCAGGTCGGTGCCGGTGTGGATGCCCAGCAGCGCGCCCAGGAAGTGCGGCGTCGAGCCCGCGCCCGGCGAGCCGTAGCTGGCCTGGTCCGGGTTGGCCTTGGCCCAGGCGATGTAGTCCTTGAGCGTCTTGACGCTGGCCGGCACCATCGGGCCGACCGCGAGCCCGTGCGTCATGACGGCGCCGATAGAGATCGGCGCAAAGTCGGCCATGGTGTAGCCGAGCTTGCGGTAGATGTGCGGATAGGTCGAGATCGCCGAGGCCTGCGCGAGCGCCAGCACCGAGCCGTCGGCCACCGAGGCCTTGAGCGTGTCGAGCGCGATGCGCCCGCCCGCGCCCGGCTTGTTCTCGACCACCGCGCTGTTCTTCGAGAACGCGGTGTCGCCGAGCTTCTCGGCCACGCGGCGGGCCACGCTGTCGCCAGCGCTGCCGGCCGGGAAGCCGTAGTAGATCTTGGCCTGCTGCACGATCTGCGCGAACGCGGTCAGCGGCTGCAGCGCGCCGAGCGCGGCGGCGCCGCCGAGCAGGTTCACGAATTGGCGTCGGTTGGTCATGGTGCTGTGTCTCCTGGATGTTCTTGGAATGGGATCAGCGCGGCGCCATGCGCAGGGCGCCGTCGAGGCGGATCACCTCGCCGTTCAGATGGCCGTTGGTGACGATGTGGCAGGCCAGCTCGGCGAACTCCGACGGCTTGCCGAGACGCGGCGGGAACGGGATCGACGCCGCGAGCGACTGCTGCACCGGCTCGGGCAGCTCCATCAGCAGCGGCGTGGCGAACAGGCCCGGCGCGACGGTGCACACGCGGATCGCGTGCTGCGCGAGATCGCGCGCCATCGGCAGCGTCATGCCGACGAGCCCGCCCTTCGATGCGCTGTAGGCCTGCTGGCCGACCTGGCCGTCGAAGGCTGCGACCGACGCGGTGAAGAGCATCACGCCCTTTTCCGAGTTGTCGAGTGCCTCGAGCTTCGCGCAGCGCGCCGCGAACAGCCGCGCCATGTTGTAGCTGCCGATCAGGTTGATGTTGACCACGCGCACGAAGTCTTCGAGCGGCGCGGGGTTGCCGTCCTTGCCGACGATGCGCTTGGCACTGCCGATGCCGGCCACGTTCATCAGGATGCGTGCGCTGCCGTGCGCGGCTTCGGCCTTGTCGAGCGCCGCGGTCACGCTGTCGGTATCAGTGATGTCGCACGCGCAGGCGATGCCGCCGATGTCGGCCGCGACCTTCTCGGCGAGTTCGGCGTTGCGGTCGAGCACCGCGACCTTGGCGCCGAGCCTTGCGAGCTCGCGCGCGGTGGCCTCGCCGAGGCCCGATGCGCCGCCCGTCACGAGTGCGGCCTGTCCTTGGATCTTCATGGGATGTCTCCTGGAATGTCTAGCGGGGCATGAGGGTGAAGGGCAGCGTGCCCGCGTGCATCGCATCGGCCAGCGCGGCGCGGTGCTTGAGCACGGCGCGCTGGTTGATGGAGCCCTTGTCGGTCACCTCGCCCTTGTCGATCGACGGCGGCTCGGCCACGAGGTGCAGCCTGGCGATGCGGTTGGCGCTGCCGGTGGCGCTTGCGGCGAGCGTGTCGACCAGCTGCTGGAAGTGCGCCTGTACCGGCGCGCTTTCGAGCACCTGCTGCATCGGCGCGTCGGACGCGAGCCCGGCGAGCTGGCGCACCTTCTGCGTCGGGAAGATCAGCGCGCCGACTTCCTTCAGGTTGATGCCGGTCAGCACCGCGTCCTGCACGTAGGGCGCGCCGGCCGCGATGATCTTCGCGCGCAGCGGCCCGACGCTCACGAAAGTGCCGGTGGCGAGCTTGAAGTCTTCGGCGATGCGGCCGTCGAAGCGTAGGCCGCGGTGGATGTTCGATTCGTCGATCCACGTCACCGCGTCGCCGGTCGAGAAGAAGCCTTCCTCGTCGAAGGCCTCGGCCGTGGCCTCGGGCGCGCGCCAATAGCCCGGCGTGATGTTGGGGCCGCGGTAGCGCACCTCGGTCTTGCCGTCGACCTCGACCAGCTTGAGCTCGATGCCCGGCGCCGGCAGGCCGATGTCGCCCGACTTCACGTCGGGACCGGTGACGTAGAGCGCGAACGGGCCCGATTCGGTCATGCCGAGGCCGGTGCCCATGACGATGCGCTCGCCGACCTCGGCCTCCTGCGTGCGGTGCAGGCTGTCCCAAATGGGCTGCGCCAGCGCGGCGCCCGAGTAGAAGAACATGCGCACCCGCGAGAGCAGGTTGCGGCGCAGCACCGCATCGGTCTCCATCGCATTCGCGATGGCCTCGAAGCCGGTCGGCACGTTGAAGTAGATGGTGGGCGCGATCTCGCGCAGGTTGCGCAGCGTCTCGGCCATGCCGGTGGGCGTGGGCTTGCCCTCGTCGATGTAGAGCGTGCCGCCGTTGTCGAGCACGATGCCGACGTTGTGGTTGCCGCCGAAGGTGTGGTTCCACGGCAGCCAGTCGACCAGCACCGGCGGCTCCTCGCCCAGCGCGGGGATCGAGTGGCGCAGCTGCTGCTGGTTGGCGCACCACATGCGGTGCGTGTTGATCACCGCCTTGGGCATCTTGGTCGAGCCCGAGGTGAAGAGGAACTTGGTGATGGTGTCCGGCCCGGTGGCCTGCTGCGCGGCATCGATCGCGGGCGTGGGCCGCGTGGCGAGCAGCTCGGCCAGCGGCGTGGTGGCGCGACCTTCGAGCCGGCCTTCGCCGAGCACCACTTCGGTGTCGTGCGGCACCGCGGCCTCGATGGCGCGGCCATAGCGCGCGGCATCGGCGGCGAACACCAGGCCCGGCGTGAGCGTCGCCAGCACGTGGCGCAGCTTCTCGAAGTCCTGGCTCACGAGCGAATAGGGCGGCGAGACCGGGCAGTACGGGACGCCCACGTAGAGGCAGCCGAGCGCGAGCATCGCGTGGTCGATGCTGTTCTCACTGAGGATCGCGAGCGGGTGCTCGGGGCCGAGGCCGCGATCGAGCAGCGCCTGGCCGATGCTGCGTGCGCGCGACAGCGCCTCTGCATAGCTCACGCGCAGCCATTCGCCGGTGCTGCCGTCGGGCAGGCGCTCGCGGGCCGCGATGAAGGTGTGATCGGGCGCGGCCTCGGCCCAGTGCACGAGCCGATCGGTCATGCGGTCGCGGTACGCGCCGAGCGGCGTCTCGGCCTGCAGGTACTGCGTGCCGGGCGGGCCGGCGCGCAGCACGGCGCGCGTCACGCCGAAGGTCAGCGGGCGGTAGCGAATCGGCGTCATGATTTGCTCACCTTGGCGCCACGGCCTTCGAGGAAGTCGCGCACGCGGGCCTTGGCCTCGGGTGCGGCCTGCGCGATGCCCGCCATCAGGGCCTCGGTGAAGAAGCCATGGTCGGCCGACTGCTCGGCGATGCGCGGCAGCGCATGCATCAGCGCGTAGTTGGTCAGCGGCGCGTTGGTGGCCACGCGCTTGGCGATCTCGAACGCCTTGTCGAAGGCCGTGCCCTCGTCGACCAGGTACTGCGCGAAGTTGGCGCGCTCGCCGTCTTCGGCGTTGTAGACCCGGCCGGTCATCATCATGTCGGTCATGCGCGCCACGCCGATCAGCTTGGGAATGCGCACCGAGCCGCCGCCGCCCACGAAGATACCGCGCGAGCCCTCGGGCAGCGCATAGAAGGTGGAGCGGTCGGCCACGCGGATGTGGCAGGCGCTCGCCAGTTCGAGGCCGCCACCGACCACCGCGCCGTGCAGCGCCGCAACCACCGGCACCGGGCCGTGCTGGACCAGATCGAGCGCGCTGTGCCACATGCGCGAGTGCTGCATGCCCTGGCCCGCATCGCGCTCCTTCAGCTCGCTGAGGTCGAGACCGGCGCAGAAGTGCGGGCCTTCGCCGTCGAGCACTGCCGCGCGCACGCTCGAGGGCAGGTTCTCGAAGGCATCGCGCAGCGCGAGGATCAGCCCGTCCGAAAGGGCATTGCGTTTGGCGCCGCGCGCGAGGCGGATGATGGCGACGTCGTCGCGGATGTCGAGGTGAAGGTCGGGATGGGTCATGTTGCGTTCGTCCGTGAGTTCGATTATGGTTATGATAAATAACCAATTCAAGGCGCTGGAGCGCACTGATTCCTAGGGACTTACCCGTACTGGAGACCACGACATGGACCACCGGAACCTGATTGCCATCGACATCCACACGCACGCCGAGGTGAGTTGCTGGAATCCGTTCGACAACTACGGCGAAGAGTACGACCGCGCCGCCGACAAGTACTTCGGCTCGAGCGGCCGTCCGACCATCGCGGAGAGCGTGGCCTATTACCGCGAGCGCAAGATCGGGCTGGTGATGTTCATGGTCGACGCCGAGTCGAACATGGGCCGCCGGCGCATCCCGAACGAGGAGATCGCCGAGGCCGCCCAGAAGAACAGCGACATGATGATCGCCTTCGCGAGCATCGATCCGCACAAGGGGAAGATGGGCGCGCGCGAGGCGCGCAGGCTGATCGCGGAGCACGGTGTCAAGGGCTTCAAGTTCCACCCGACGGTGCAGGCCTTCCATCCCTACGACCGGATGGCCTGGCCGCTCTACGAGGTGATTGCCGAGCACAAGCTGCCGGCCATCTTCCACACCGGCCACAGCGGCATCGGCTCGGGCATGCGCTGCGGCGGCGGGCTGCGGCTCGAATACAGCAACCCGATGCACCTGGACGACGTGGCGATCGACTTCCCCGACATGCAGATCGTGATGGCGCACCCGAGCTTTCCGTGGCAGGACGAGGCGCTGAGCGTGGCCACGCACAAGCCCAACGTCTGGATCGACCTGTCGGGCTGGAGCCCCAAGTACTTTCCGAAGCAGCTGGTGCAGTACGCCAACACGCTGCTGAAGGATCGCGTGCTGTTCGGCAGCGACTACCCGCTGATCACCCCCGACCGCTGGATGAAGGACTTCGAGGCCGCGGGCTTCAAGCCCGAGGTGATGCCGGGCATCCTGAAGGGCAATGCGGTCAGGCTGCTGAAGCTCGAGGGCTGAGGGCTCAAGGCCGGCGCGGCGCGTCGGCCTCCTCGTCGTCGCCGAGGCGGTCCCAGTCGCCCGCGGCGCGGCGGCGTCGTTCTTCGCGCTCGCGCGCCATCTGCGCCTCGAACTGCTGGCGACCCTCCTTGTTGGCCGCAATGAACTTGGCGCGGTCCTTGTAGTGCGGGTAGATCTCGTCGGTGAGCTGCAGGTTGCGCAGGCGAAAGCGCATGCTCGTTTCGCGCGCCTCGGCCGCGGGCCAGCCCAGCACCTCGAGCACCGAGCGCGCGCTGCGCAGCGACGATTCGAAGAGTTCGCGCTCGATGTGTTCCACGCCGCGGTCGCGCAGCTGGAACAGGTGCCCCACGTTGCGTGCCCGCGCGACGATGCCCGCCTGCGGAAAGTGCGCGCGGAACAGGTCGACGATCTCGAGCGATTGCTCCACGTCGTCGACCGCGACGACCACCGCCTTCGCGGTGCCCGCGCCCGCGGTGCGCAGCAGGTCGAGGCGGGTCGCATCGCCGTAGAACACGCGAAAGCCGAACTGGCGCAAGCCCTCGACCGTGTCGGCATCGTGGTCGAGCACCGTGACGGCAAGGCCCTGCGACATCAGCATGCGCCCGACGATCTGGCCATAGCGGCCGAAGCCGCAGATCAGCACCTTGGCATCCTGCTGCTCCGAGATTTCCTCGAGCTGCGTGGCCGGTGGCCGGCTGTAGCGCGGCAGCACCAGCTTGTCTAGCAGCACCAGCAGGAGCGGCGACAGCAGCATCGAGAGCGCCACGGCCCCGATCAGCAGCGAGGTGGTCTGGGGCGGCAGCACGTCGGGGCCGGCCGCCTGGAACACCACGAACGCGAACTCGCCGCCCTGGGCCAGCAGCAGCGTGAACACGGGGCGCTCCTGGTAGGCGATGCCCATGGCCTTAGCGAGCGCGTAGATCACGGCCAGCTTGATCGCCATGAAGCCGACCACGAGCAGCGCCATCATGCCGGGGCTTGCGATCAGCACGCCGAAATCGATCGACATGCCGACCGCGATGAAGAACAGCCCGAGCAGCAGGCCCTTGAAAGGTTCGATGTCGGTCTCGAGTTCGCGCCGGTATTCGCTTTCGGCCAGCAGCACGCCGGCCAGGAAGGCGCCGAGCGCCATCGAGAGGCCGACGAACAGCATCAGCGCGGCGATGGCCACCACCACCAGCAGCGCCGCGGCGGTGAAGATCTCGGGCGTGTTGCTGCGCGCGATCCAGCGCAGGAGCGGCCGCAACGCGAGGCGGCCGCCAAGGATGATGGCGGCGATGACGCCGACGATCTTCAGGCCCTCGAGCGTGCGGTCCAGTCCCGAGATCGCCGGCTCGGCGGCCGTGGCGCCGGCCAGCAGCGGCAGCAGCGCGAGGATGGGGATCGCAGCCACGTCCTGAAACAGCAGGATCGAGAAACCGGCCTGGCCGCTCGGCGCCTTCAGCAGGTTGCGCTCGCCGAACACCTGCAGCGCGATCGCCGTGGAGGACAGCGCAAGGCCGAGCGCCGCGACCAGCGCCACGCGCCATGGCGCGCCCACCGCAAAGCCGACGGCAAAGAGCGCCACCGCGCAGGCGAGCACCTGCGCGGTGCCCCAGCCGAAGATCGGCCGGCGCAGGTTCCACAAGCGCCTGGGTTCGAGTTCGAGGCCGACGAGGAACAGCATCAGCACCACGCCGAACTCGGCGAAATGCAGCACCTCCTCGACGCTCGAGACCAGGCCGAGCCCCCACGGGCCGATGGCGATGCCCGCGACGAGGTAGCCGATGATGGAACCGAGGCCCAGTGCCTTGGAAAGCGGCACCACGAGCACCGCGGCGCTGAGGTAGATCAGGCTGCTGGTCAGCCAGGCGGGTGCGTGTTCCATCTCAGGTCGACTCCGCGGGCCGGTCGGTCTGCGGCACCGGGCAGGCGATGCAGGCATCGAGTTCGTCCATCTCGGGCCAGTCGGGATAGCTCTGGAGGCGTTGCACGAAAACTTCCAGGTGGGCCTCGACCTCCGCCTCCAAGGCGCTGCGCGCGCCATGCAAGACCAGCGGCGGCAGGAAGCGCATGCCGCAGAGCGTGGCGGTCTGCTCGTAGGGAGGCAGGAAGGCGTCGAAGAAATAGCGGTTGTAGCTCTGCGGGTGGTAGCTGCGCTCGGGGCCGCCCGTGGTGGCGACGAGCCAGCAGTCCTTGCCCTGGAGTGCCGTGCCGCCGCGGCCGTAGGCCCAGCCGTAGCCGAGCACGTCGTCGAACCAGAGCTTCTGCAGCGGGGGCGCCGAATACCATTGGATCGGGTGCATCAGCACCACCAGGCTGGCCCGGGCGAGACGCGCCTGCTCGGCCTGCACGTCGATCGCGAGGTCGGGGTAGGTGCCGTAGAGATCGTTCACCTCCACGCCGGGCACCGAGCGCGCTGCGGCCAGCAGCCGGCGGTTGACGCGCGATTCGCGCCAGTGCGGATGGGCGGCAATCACATAGATGGCGCCGGCGGATCTTGTAGTTGTTGTCGTCATTTCGCGAACATAGCGCAAAGTTGCCGGCCCGCCCGGGCGCAGGGGCAGGCACTACGATGGGGGCTGTTCCAGCTCTGGAGGGCTTATCTATGCCGGTGGTTCTGGTCGCCAACCCGAAAGGTGGCGTGGGCAAATCGACACTCGCGACGAACATTGCGGGCTATTTCGCGAGCCGGGGTCATGCCGTGATGCTCGGCGACGTGGACCGCCAGCAGTCGTCGCGGCTCTGGCTCGGGCTGCGCCCGCCGCAGGCGCGGCCGATCGCCACCTGGGAAGCGTCGGGCGACAGCGCCGTGGTGCGCCCGCCGAAGGGCACCACGCATGCCGTGCTCGACACCCCCGCCGGCCTGCACGGATGGCGCTTCAAGGAGGTGCTGGCGCTGGCCGACCGCGTGATCGTGCCGTTGCAGCCCAGCATCTTCGACATCTACGCGACGCGCGACTTCATCGACCGGCTCATGGCGCAGCGCCGCGCCGAGAAGACGAAGATCGGCCTCGTGGGCATGCGCGTGAATGCCCGCACGCTCGCGGCCGACCGGCTCGGCGAATTCGTCGCGAGCCTCGGCGTGCCGGTGCTCGGCGAAGTGCGCGACACGCAGAACTATGTGCAGCTCGCCGCGCGCGGACTGACGCTGTTCGACATCGCGCCCGGGCGGGTGCAGCGCGACCTCGAGCAGTGGCAGCCGATCTGCCAGTGGCTCGAAGGCTGACGCTGTCGCGCGGCCGACACCGCCTGCATGCAGCAACCCGCTAGAGTGCCGCGCATGACCAAGAAGACATTCCAGACGCTGCAGGACCTTGCCGCCTGCGTGGGCCAGGAAGTCGCCGTGAGCGACTGGATCACCGTGACGCAGGAACAGGTGAACCAGTTCGCCGAGGCGACCGGCGACCACCAGTGGATCCACGTCGACATCGAGCGTGCCAAGAACGGGCCGTTTGGTGCGCCGATCGCCCATGGCTTTCTGACCCTGTCGCTGCTGCCGCGCTTCTTCGAGACGGCGATCGAGGTGGTCGAGTCGCGCATGGGCGTGAACTACGGGCTCAACCGGGTGCGCTTCATGTCGCCGGTGCCCGTTGGCAGGCGGCTGCGCGCGCGCATGAAGCTGCTTACGGCCGAGCCGATCGCCGATGACGGCTACCAGATGACCTGGGAAACCACGATCGAGCTCGAAGGCGCGGCCAAGCCGGCCTGCGTGGCCGAATCGGTGGCGCGCCGCTACCGTTGAAGCACGTCAGAGCATCGTGCCGGATGCCTCGCCATAGGCGGAGTGGCCGTCCGCCGTGATGCCGACCGCACCGGCGCGCACCGTTGCGCGATCGATCTTCGAGCCGGCGAGGTGATGGACGCCGGTGCTGCCATTGCTGATCTGCAGCGGGTTGCGCGCCTGTGCCTGCACTTCGGCGCGTGACAGCGTCGACTGGAACGGCGCGGGCGGCAGCGGGTTCTGCTCGCCCTGGAAGGCTTGCGCGCTGGTCGTTGCGGCGAGGGCTGCCGATGCAGCGACGAGGAGGGTGGAGAGGTTCATGGCCATGGCAAATTCCTTGAAAGAATGATTGAAGAGGTCGGGTGCAGTTGTGCCCCGTACGTGCTCTTCTATACGCAGCCGAACGCCGGTTGGATACACCACCGGCGAAAAAATGTTCAGCCGAAACCGTTCTGCCGCCAGGCTTCGAAGATCGTCACCGCCACGGCGTTCGACAGGTTCAGGCTGCGCTGCCCCTCGCGCATCGGCAGCCGCAGCCGCTGGGCTTCGCCGAAGCGCTCGCGCAGCGTGGGTGGCAACCCACTGGTTTCCGAGCCGAACACCAGCCAGTCGCCCGGCGCGAAGCGCACGTCGTGCACGGCGCGCGTGCCGCGGGTCGTGAGCGCGAACATGCGCTCGGCCGCCGGACGTTCGCTGTCGAGCAGCGCCTCCCAACTGCCGTGCCGCTTGACCTCGGCATATTCGTGGTAGTCGAGTCCGGCCCGGCGCAGCAGCCGGTCGTCCATCGAGAAACCCAGCGGCTCGACCAGGTGGAGCGCGCAGCCGGTGTTGGCCGCAAGGCGGATCACGTTGCCCGTGTTAGGGGGAATTTCGGGGTGGACCAGAACGATATGGAACATGCGCCGATTGTCGGCGCGGGCGAGGCCGCTCAATGCGGCGGGTCGGTGCGCGCGAACACGATCGCCGTCACATGCGCGGCGCCGGCCAGCCGCAGCGCCGCGGCGGCCGAGAACACCGAGGCGCCGCTCGTCATCACGTCGTCGACCAGCACCACGCGGCTGCCGCGCAGGCGTTCGGCGCCCAAGGGCTCGACGGCGAAGGCGCCCCGCAGGTTGCGCAGCCGCTCGGCGCGCGCGAGGCCGCGCTGGGGCGGCGTCTCGCGCGTGCGCAGCAGCAGCGTGGCATCGGTCTTGGCCGGGGCGAGCCGGCGCGCGAGCTCGAGCGCCTGGTTGAAGCCGCGCTCGCGTAGCCGCGCCGGCGCCACCGGCATCGGCAGCACCAGGCCGCAGCGCTCGAGCGCCGGCTCCACCCACGGCACGCTGCGCATCAGCGTGGACAGCGGGCCGGCCCAACCGGCTTCGCCGCGGAACTTGAACTGGGCAATGCACTCCGGCCAGGGCCACGCATAGGCGCAGGCGGCGAGGCAGGCATCGAGCGGCGGTGGATCGCGCAGGCATTCGCCGCAGCGCACCACGCCCGCGGGCACGGGCAAGGCGCAGGTGGCGCAGCGCGTGGTCGGCGGCGCGAAGCGGGCCACGCAGGCATCGCAGACGCGCTGCGAAGGCCAGGCGCGGCAGACCTCGCACTGGCTGGGCAGCCGTGCGAGCAGAGAGGTCAAAGGCCGGTGGCCCCAGCGGCTGAACATGGGCTCAATATACTCACGGCCCCATGGCCACCGACCCCGCAAGAAGACCGCCGACCATCGACCCCACGGCGGCTTCGCGCTGGCGCCGGACCGTGCCCGAGGCCGGATCGCCCTGGTTGCACGAGGAAGTGGGCCGCCGCATGGAAGACCGGCTGCAATGGATCAAGGCGCAGCCGCGCACCTGGGCCGACTGGGCGCCGCTGCGCGGCGGGCTCGAGGCACACGACCTGGTGGCCCGGCGCTACAGCGATGCCGCCTCCTTCGTGATCGAGCCCGAACCGGCGCTCGCCGCCGCAACCGGCCAGGCGCTCGCCGCGCCCTGGTGGAGCGCGCGCCGCTGGCAGGCTGGCGGCCGCACGCGCTTCGAGCCGCCGCCCGAGGACGGCGTCGACCTGCTCTGGGCCAACATGTCGCTGCACATGGCCGCCGACCCCGAGGCGCTCATCGCGCACTGGCATCGCCTGGTCGCCACCGACGGCTTCCTGATGTTCTCGTGTCTCGGACCCGACACGGTGCGCGAACTGCGCGCGCTGCATGCCCGGCTCGGCTGGCCGGCGGCGGGTCACGAATTCACCGACATGCACGACTGGGGCGACATGCTGGTGCATGCCGGCTTCGCGGAGCCGGTGATGGACATGGAACGCATCGTGCTGACCTGGACCACGCCCGAGGCGGCGCTGGCCGAGCTGCGCACGCTTGGGCGCAACCTGCATCCCGCGCGCTTCCCGGCACTGCGCGGCAAGGCCTGGCACGCGGCGCTGAAGCGCGCGCTGCCCGAGCTGGCACCGGCAGAAGCCGGCGGCGGTGGCATCGCGATGACCTTCGAAGTGATCTATGGCCATGCCTTCAAGCCGGCACCGCGCGTGGCGCTGTCGGCCGAGAGCGCGGTTTCCCTGCGCGAAATGCGTTCGATGCTCCAGCGCGGCCGCCCCGGGCCGTAGGCCGCGAACACGCATTTCACGAGCGGCCGCCTCTCTCGACCCGCTACAATCCGCCGTTGCGTGAAACTCGCGGGAATGGTTCCGCGAACGAGGTCTGCCGGATCCTGTGGAGACAAGGGATTGGACAGCGTCGACGCACCGATTTGCAGAACTCGCCCGTGTCGAATTCCGTGTTTCGCTTTGCCACCGTTTCAGGCCAGGGCATCCAATGGTTCCTGAAGCGCAACTGCTCGGTGACGCCGAGCCAGCTGGGCTGGCTCTATGCATCGCTGTGCGTGGTATCGCTCGGTATCGGCACGGCCTTCTGGCTGAACGGGGCGCCGTTGGTCCTGCCTTTTGCCTGGCTCGAGCTGGCGGCGGTGGGTTTCGCCTTCATGCTGTATGCACGGCACGCGACCGACGGAGAGAGGATCGCGCTGCAGGGCGGCCGGCTGGTGGTGGAGCTCGAGAACGGGGGTGACTTTGAGCGCACGGAATTCCTGCCGCATCAGGTCCGCATCGAGCCTTGGTCGGGCGATCGTTCGCTGATCGAGGTCTCGGGCCAGGGGCGGACGGTCAGGGTGGGGCGCTTTGTGCGCCCGGAGTTGCGGGCCGCATTGGCGCGCGAGATTCGCATGGCGTTGCGTGGCGCCTGAGGGTCCGCGCGGCGCTGCTGGGTTGGGTTTGTTGAAAAAATTGAAGAAACGTGAACACGATGAAGAGCATTTGGCGCAATAAGTACAGGCTGGCAAATCTGTTGCTGGCGGCCGGCGCGGCTTTCAGCGGCGCGGCGCACGCAGTCAACGATCTGCCCGGCGGCCCCTCGGTGCGCCAGCTGAACCTCCCGATCGGCGTCACCAAGATCGCGCAGGAACAGCATTTCCTCCACACGGTGATGATGATCATCTGCACGGTGATCTTCGTTGCCGTGTTCGCGGTCATGTTCTATTCGATCTGGAAGCACCGCAAGTCGGTCGGCCACAAGGCCGCGAACTTCCATGAGTCGGTGGTGGTCGAGGTCATCTGGACCATCGTGCCCTTCCTCATCGTGATCGTGATGGCGCTGCCCGCCACCAAGGTGCTGGTGGCCCAGAAGGACACCACCAATGCCGACCTCACCATCAAGACCACGGGCTACCAGTGGAAGTGGGGCTACGACTATCTCAATGGCGAGGGCGAGGGCCTGGCGTTCATCTCCACGCTCGACAGCTCGCACCGTGCCATGTCCGACGCCGGCGCCAAGGGCGACGTGCCTGTCGACTACCTCTTCAAGGTCGACAACCCGCTCGTCGTGCCGGTGGACAAGAAGGTCCGCATCATCACCACGGCCAACGACGTGATCCACGCGTTCGCGGTGCCGCAGCTCGGCATCAAGCAGGATGCGATCCCCGGCTTCGTGCGCGACACCTGGTTCCGTGCCGAGACCGTGGGCGACTACTACGGCCAGTGCCAGGAACTCTGCGGCAAGGAACACGCCTACATGCCGATCCACGTGAAGGTGGTCTCGGCCGCCGACTACACGGCCTGGGTCGACACCAAGCGCAAGGAAGCCGCGGCCAAGCTCGACGACCCGAGCAAGGTCTGGGCCCTGCCCGAAATGATGGTGCGCGGCGAGAAGGTCTATGCGGCCAACTGCGCGGCCTGCCACCAGGCCAACGGCAAGGGCGCCGGTCCGATCAAGGCGCTGGACGCCAGCCCGAAGGTGATCGACCCCGACCACAAGGTCCAGCTGCTGGTGCTGCTCAACGGCCAGAACAACGGCGCCATGCCAGCCTGGAAGCAGCTGAGCGACACCGACCTCGCGGCGGTCGCCACGTACACCAAGAACAGCTGGTCGAACAAGACCGGCCAGATCGTGCAGCCGGCCGAAGTTCTGGCCCTGCGCGGCAAGTGATCGCGAAGATCGAGCCACAGCGCACCGCGACGAAGAAATTGCAAGGAACAACGAAATGAGTGCAGTCCTCGACCCCCACGGTCACGTTCAAGACGGCCACGCACACGACGAGCATCACGAAGCGCCGACCGGCTGGCGCCGCTGGGTGTTCGCCACCAACCACAAGGACATCGGCACGCTCTACCTGCTGTTCAGCTTCACGATGCTGATGGTGGGCGGCGTGCTCGCGCTGCTGATCCGCGCCGAGCTGTTCCAGCCCGGCCTGCAGGTGGTGAACCCCGAACTCTTCAACCAGTTCACCACGATGCACGGCCTGATCATGGTGTTCGGCGCCATCATGCCGGCCTTCGTGGGCTTCGCGAACTGGATGATCCCGCTGCAGATCGGCGCGTCGGACATGGCGTTCGCGCGCATGAACAACTTCAGCTTCTGGCTGCTGATCCCGGCGGCCATCATGCTCGTGGGTTCGTTCTTCATGCCCGGCGGCGCGCCCGCCGCGGGCTGGACGCTCTACGCGCCGCTCACGCTGCAGATGGGCCCCTCGATGGACGCCGGCATCTTCGCGATGCACATCATGGGCGCCTCGTCGATCATGGGCTCGATCAACATCATCGTCACCATCCTGAACATGCGCGCCCCGGGCATGACGCTGATGAAGATGCCGATGTTCTGCTGGACCTGGCTCATCACCGCCTACCTGCTGATCGCGGTGATGCCCGTGCTCGCCGGCGCCATCACGATGACGCTGACCGATCGCCACTTCGGCACCAGCTTCTTCAACCCCGCCGGCGGCGGCGACCCGGTGATGTACCAGCACATCTTCTGGTTCTTCGGCCACCCCGAGGTCTACATCATGATCTTGCCGGCCTTCGGCATCATCAGCCAGATCGTGCCGGCCTTCGCGCGCAAGAAGCTCTTCGGCTACGCCTCGATGGTGTACGCCACCTCGTCGATCGCGATCCTGTCGTTCATCGTCTGGGCGCACCACATGTTCACCACCGGCATGCCGGTCACGGGCCAGCTGTTCTTCATGTACGCGACCATGCTGATCGCGGTGCCGACGGCGGTGAAGATCTTCAACTGGATCGCCACCATGTGGCAGGGCTCGATGACCTTCGAGACCCCGATGCTGTTCGCCGTGGGCTTCATCTTCGTGTTCACGATGGGCGGCTTCACGGGCCTGATCCTCGCCGTGGCGCCGATCGACATCCAGCTGCAGGACACCTACTACGTGGTGGCCCACTTCCACTACGTGCTGGTGGCCGGCTCGCTGTACGCCATGTTCGCGGGCTACTACTACTGGGCGCCCAAGTGGACCGGCGTGATGTACAGCGAGACGCGCGGCAAGATCCACTTCTGGTGGTCGCTGATCTCGTTCAACATCACCTTCTTCCCGATGCACTTCCTGGGCCTGGCGGGCATGCCGCGCCGCTATGCCGACTACCCGATGCAGTTCGCCGACTTCAACGCGGTGGCTTCGGTCGGTGCCTTCGGGTTCGGCCTCGCACAGGTGTACTTCTTCCTGTTCATCGTGCTGCCGAACATGCTCGGCAAGGGCGAGCCGGCTCCCCAGAAGCCCTGGGAAGCCGCTGAAGGCCTCGAGTGGGAAGTGCCGTCGCCGGCGCCCTTCCACACCTTCGAGAATCCGCCCAAGCTCGATCCGACCGCCACCAAGGTGATCGGCTGAACCTTCCCAGGCCCGCGGCCCGCACGACGACGACCATGACCACGCCAGAGCAGAAAAGAAACAACCGACGCATGGGGCTTACGCTGGCCTCCATCGCGCTGATTTTCTTCGTCGGCTTCATGGTCCGCATGATCTGGTTCGGCGCCCGCTGAGCACGACCCACGGAGCCACCACAGCATGAGCCTCGGTCAACGCATCCGGCGCGCCAACGTCCGCATGGTCGGCAAGCTGGCCGTGGTGGCCTGCGGCATGTTCGCGTTCGGCTACGGACTGGTGCCGCTCTACCGTGCGATCTGCGAAATGACCGGCATCAACATCCTCGCGCTCAACGAACTCGAGGTGCCGGGCGGCGCGAGCGGCGGCAAGAACGTGCGTGTGCCCGACAACTCGCAGGTCGACACCAGCCGCACCATCACGGTCGAGTTCGACTCCAACGTGCGCGGCGGCCTCTGGGAGTTCAAGCCCGCCGAGCGGACGATGCAGGTGCACCCCGGCCAGCTCAACACCGTGATGTACGAGTTCCAGAACGTGCAGAACCGCCGCATGGCCGCGCAGGCGATCCCGAGCTATGCGCCGCAGCAGGCCGCGCCGCACTTCAACAAGCTCGAGTGCTTCTGCTTCACCCAGTACACGCTCGATCCGGGCGAGAAGAAGCAATGGCCCGTCGCCTTCGTGATCGACCCCAAGATCTCGAAGGACGTGAAGACCATCACGCTGTCGTACACCTTCTTCGAGGTCGGCGGACGCACGCCCGCGGCGCCCGTGGCCACCGTTTCGAGCCCTGCGAATGAGCCCCGCTCGTGACCGCTCCGGAAACACCGTCGCGCAAGGGCACGCTGTGGGGCACGGTCAAGGCCGTGTGCTGGTCGTTCTTCGGCGTGCGCAAGAAAAGCGCCTACCAGGACGATCTGGCCAAGCTGAATCCGCTGCACATCATCGCCGTGGCATTTGTCATGGTCATCCTTTTCATCGTCGGCCTTGTGCTGCTGGTGCGCTTCGCGGTGGCGCCCTGAGCATGAGCCGCTGTATCCAGTACCCATCGAGTCGAGAGAAGAAAGAAAGCCAGGAGCTGATATGAGTTCATCCACCCACGGCACCACGCCTTACTACTTCGTGCCAGGGCCATCGGCCTATCCGGTGCTGTCCGCGATCGGCCTGTTCTTCGTCATTCTCGGCGCAGGGCAATGGATCAACGGGCACCAGTGGGGCGCATGGTCGCTCCTGCTCGGCATGGTGATCTGGCTCGGCACGCTGTTCACCTGGTTCCGGGCCGCCGTCGGCGAGAGCGAAAGCGGCCAGTACGGCCACAAGATCGATCTGTCGTACCGCTGGAGCATGAGCTGGTTCATCTTCTCGGAGGTGATGTTCTTCGGCGCGTTCTTCACGGCGCTCTGGTGGGCCCGCACGCACGCGCTGCCGACGCTCGGCAGCCTCGACAACGCACTGCTCTGGCCCGACTTCAAGGCCGTCTGGCCCAGCGTCGCCGCAGGCGTGACCGGTTCGCCGGCCGACATCGTCGAGCCGTTCCAGACCGTCGGTCCGTTCTGGCTGCCCACGATCAACACCGCGCTGCTGCTGAGCTCGGGCGTCACGCTCACCATCGCCCACCACGCACTGCGCGTCGGCCACCGGGCGCAGACGATTCGCTTCATGTGGCTCACCGTGCTACTCGGCGTGGTCTTCCTGGGCGTGCAGGGCTACGAGTACTACCACCTGTACACCGACCTGAACCTCAAGCTCAGTTCCGGCGCCTACGGCTCGACCTTCTTCATGCTGACCGGCTTCCACGGCCTGCACGTGTTCATCGGCATGCTGATGCTGCTGTTCATTACGCTGCGCCTGCAGAAGGGTCACTTCACGCCCGATCGGCACTTCGGTTTCGAGGGGGCGGCCTGGTACTGGCACTTCGTGGACGTGGTCTGGCTTGGCCTCTACGTGTTGGTCTACTGGCTTTGACCGAACCTCGCGGCATGCAACAACAAAAAAGGCGCCGTAAGGCGCCTTTTTCATGGTTCTCGTGGAACGAGCACCATCTACTTGCCGACCGGGAGCCCGGTGGGCTGGATGTAGCCGAATTTCCAGGCCAGCAGCATGCAGAGGAACAAAATCACCGAGAGGCCTATCCGAAAGGTGAGCGCGCGCGCCATGCCGCCGGTCTTGGCGCGCCCGTTGCGCCCGTCTTTCAGCATGTAGAAGAGCGCGAAGGCCAGACTCGCGAAGATGCCCACGAAAGCAAGGGCGATGAAATATTTCATGAACCCGATTATCGGCCGCATGCCTCATCCGCTCCAGTGACGCCCGAACCCCTTCGCGCCGGTACGCGGCCCCGCCAGGGCCGCTTCCTGGTGGTGACGCTCGCCGCGGTGCTGACCGTCTGCACCACGGTCTCGCTGGGCCGCTGGCAGCTCTCGCGCGCCGCGCAGAAAGAGACGCTGCAGGCCGAGATCGACGCCCAGAAGCAGAAGCCGCCGCTCGAACAGGCCGGCTTCCTTGAACTGGCGTCGCCCGTCAACGAGCTGCACCGACCGGTGCGGCTGCGCGGCCTGTGGCTGACGCCGCATACGGTGTACCTCGACAACCGTCAGATGCACGGGGTGCCTGGCTTCTACGTGCTGACCCCGTTCGCGCTGGAAGGCAGCGAACAGACCGTGATGGTGCAGCGCGGCTGGGTGCAGCGCAACTTCAATGACCGCACGCAGCTCGGCGCGGTCGAGACGCCGCCCGGCATCGTCGAAGTCACCGGCCTGATCGAGCCCCCGCCCGGCCACCTTTTCGAATTCGCCAGCAAGCCGGCCACCGCCGCCTCGGCACCGGATGCCGCGGGGTCTTCGCCCATCCGGCAGAATCTCGACCTGGAAGCGTATCGCGCCGAAACCAAGCTGCCGCTGCGCACCGACGTGTCGCTGCAGCAGATCGGCCCCGCCTCCGAGGGGTTGCAGCGCGACTGGCCGGCACCCGCTCTGGGTCTGGAGAAGCACTACGGCTATGCATTCCAGTGGTTCGGGCTCTCCGCCCTCGTCGTCATCCTCTATGTCTGGTTCCAAATCATTGCCCCCTTCCGCCGCTCCAGGCGCCGCACACGCGATGCAGCAGACCGCTTCTGACGAACCATTGGGCCTGACGGTGCATTCGATGCCCTCGCCCAACCAGGCGCTCGACGCCGCCGAAGGCCGCCGCACGGTCGTCGGGCGCTGGAAGATGATCGCCGTGATGCTGATGTGCGCGGCGCCCGTCATCGCGTCCTACTTCACCTACTACGTGATCCGCCCCGACGGGCGCAGCGTGTATGGCGAGCTGATCGATCCGCAGCGCACGCTGCCGACCTTCGGCGCCACCGATCGCAACGGCGCACCCGTCGACCTGGCCACGCTCAAGGGCCAGTGGCTGCTGGTCGCGGTGGCCGACGCAGCCTGCAACGCGCTCTGCGAACAGCATCTCTACCTGCAGCGCCAGCTGCGCGAAAGCCTCGGCCGCGAGAAAGACCGGCTCGACCGCGTCTGGCTCGTGAGCGACGCGGCGCCCATTCCCGAGCGCCTCGATAACGGTCTGCACGGCGCCACGGTGCTGCGCGTGCCGGCCGCCGAGCTGGCCGGCTGGCTGGCGCCCGTGCCCGGCCATGCGCTCGCCGATCACCTGTACGTGGTCGACCCGATGGGCAACTGGATGATGCGTTTTCCGGCTGGCATGGATGCCAAGGGCGCGAGTCGGGCCAAACGCGACCTCGATCGCCTGCTGCGCGCTTCTTCCTCGTGGGACGAGGCAGGACGCTGACACCGCATGGACACCGCCAGCTCGCTCTACGACCTCACGCCCATCGTCTGGCTGATGGCGGCCGGCGTGCTGATTGCGCTCGGGCCGCTGGTGTGGGTCTGGCGGCGCAACGCAGGCGCCGGACCGGCGCGCCGGCTGCATGCGCTCACGGTGCTCACGCTGTTTCTTACCTTCGACCTGACGCTCTTCGGTGCCTTCACCCGGCTCACCGACTCGGGGCTGGGCTGCCCCGACTGGCCCGGCTGCTACGGCAACGCGAGCCCGGTCGGCGCGCGCCATGAAATCGCCATGGCCCAGTCGGCCCAGCCGAGCGGCCCGGTGACGCACGGCAAGGCCTGGATCGAGATGACCCATCGCTACCTCGCCACCGGCGTCGGCGTGCTCATCCTCGCGCTCGCGGGCGCCACCTGGGTGGTGCGGCGGCGCCAGCGGCGCGAACCCCGGGCGCCGGCAGCGGGCGAGCATGCGACGCTGAGCGCCTGGTGGCCGGCGGCGACGCTGGTCTGGGTCTGCCTGCAGGGCGCCTTCGGCGCGCTGACCGTGACCTGGCGGCTCTTCCCCGCGATCGTCACCCTGCACCTGCTGGGCGCCGTGGTGCTGCTGGTGCTGCTGTGCATCCAGGCCGTGCGCTACCGGCAGGCCGCCGCGGACCGCTTGCCCACCGTGGTGTCGCCCGCACTTCGCATCGGCCTTTTCGCCACGTCCGCGTTGCTCCTGCTGCAGATCGCGCTCGGCGGATGGGTCAGCACCAATTACGCCGTGCTCGCCTGCACGCAGTTCCCGACCTGCCAGGGCAGCTGGTGGCCGCCGATGAACTTCGCCCAGGGCTTCGAGATCTGGCGCCACCTCGGCGTGACCGGCGATGGCGCACCGCTCGATTTCTCGGCGCTCACCGCCATCCACTACGCGCACCGGCTGATGGCCTATGCGGTCTTCGTTGCACTCGGCGTGCTGGCCTGGCGGCTCCACGGCATCGCCGCACTGCGGCCGCAGGCGCGCTGGCTCGCGGCGCTCGCGCTGCTGCAACTGGCCACCGGTCTTGGCAACGTGCTGCTCGGCTGGCCGCTCGCCGCCGCCGTGCTGCACACGGGCGGTGCTGCCGCGCTGGCCGTGGTGCTGACATGGGCGCTCTGCGAGAGCCGGCGCGCATCGGCGGCCGCATCCGTGGCGCTCGCTTCGCACAACGAAAAAAACAACAACCCCAGGGAGGCAGCAGCGTGAGCACGCCGATTTCCGTGCAGCAGACCAGCACCGCCAACGTGCTGCGCCAGTTCTATGCATTGACCAAGCCGCGCGTCGTGCAGCTGATCGTTTTTTGCGCGCTCATCGGCATGGTGCTGGCAGTGCCCGGCCTGCCGAGCTGGGCCGAGGTGAAGCGTGCGGCGCTCGCCTGCATCGGCATCTGGCTCGTCGCGGGCGCCGCCGCGGCGTTCAATTGCCTGGTCGAGAAGGGCATCGACGCCAAGATGAAGCGCACTGCCTGGCGCCCCACGGCGCGCGGGCAGCTGAGCGACCTGCAGGCGCTCGTCTTCTCCGGGCTGCTGTGCGCGGCCGGCTCGGTGCTGCTGTGGTTCCAGGTCAATCCGCTCACCATGTGGCTGACCTTCGCCACCTTCGTCGGCTACGCGGTGATCTACACCGTGATCCTGAAGCCGCTGACGCCGCAGAACATCGTGATCGGCGGCGCCTCGGGCGCGATGCCGCCGGTGCTGGGCTGGGCCGCCATGACCGGCGACGTCGGCCCCGAGGCGCTGATCCTGTTCCTCATCATCTTCCTGTGGACGCCGCCGCATTTCTGGGCGCTGGCGCTTTACCGCGTCGAGGACTACCGCAAGGCCGGCCTGCCGATGCTGCCGGTGACGCACGGCAACGAATTCACGCGCCTGCAGGTGCTGCTGTACACCTTCATCCTGTTCGCAGCCTGCCTGATGCCTTTCATCTACGGCATGAGCGGCTGGCTCTACCTCGCCGTGGCGGTCATCGTGAGCTTCGGCTTCACCGGCTACGCCTTCGCGCTGTGGCGCAACTATTCCGACGCCCTGGCGCGCAAGACCTTCCGCTTCTCGCTGATCCACCTGAGCGTGCTGTTCGCGGCATTGCTCGTCGACCACTACCTGCGCTGACCGCGCGCACCTGCCAATGAACAAGCGAAACCTTCTCCGATGGATGGCCGGCAGTGCCGCATGGGCCGGCATGGCCGCCACCCTGGGCCTGGGGCTCTCGGCCTGCAACAAGGAAGCCGCCGCGCCGAGCTTCAAGGCGATCGACCTCACGGGCGCCGACTACGCGCGCGATTTCTCGCTCAAGGACACCGAAGGCAAGGTCCGCACCCTGGCCGACTTCAAGGGCAAGGTCGTGGTGCTGTTCTTCGGCTATGTGCAGTGCCCCGACGTCTGCCCGACCACCATGACGGAGATGGCGCAGGTCAAGCAGCAGCTCGGCAGCGACGGCGACAAGCTGCAGGTGGTGTTCGTCACCGTCGATCCCGCGCGCGACACGCCCGAGGTGCTCAAGGCTTACATGGGCGCCTTCGACCCGAGCTTCGTCGCGCTGATCCCCACGCCCGAGGAACTCGCCGCGACCGCGAAGGACTTCAAGGTCTACTTCAAGAAGGTCGAGGGCAAGACGCCCACCAGCTATTCGATGGACCATTCGGCGGCCAGCTTCGTCTACGACACCGAAGGTCGGCTGCGGCTCTACGCCCGCTACGGCACGGGCGTCGAGCCCATGGTGTCCGACGTCAAGGCGCTGCTCGCCGGCTGAGTGCGCCGATCTCGCCGCCAATGGACGTCTCGCCGGCCTCGGTCGAGCACCTGAAGTCGCGCAAGGGCGCATTCCGCATCGCGCTCATTCCGCCCGAGGTGTTGCACGCGCTCAACGACGGCCTGCTCGAAACCGTCAACCTCAATGAATTCCTGGCGCTGGAATTGCCCAGGCTGGCGCGTAGCGTGGCGGGCCACATCGGCCTCGATGCGGAAAGCGATCGCCTGCTCGACACGCTCGCCATGCTCGCGGCATTCAAGCCGATGCAGCGGCACGGCCACATCGCCCGTGCGCTCTACGACCTTGCGGCGATGCACGCCGAGCGCGATGCGGTCGCCCATCGGCTTGCCACGCATGCGAGCGACGCCGCCCGGTGCTGGGCGGCGCAATGGATCACCCTGTCGGGCCTGCCGCTCGCGGCCCAGCTGCATGCCGTGCGGCGATTTGCCGCCGATCCGCATTTCGGCGTGCGCGAGATCGCCTGGATGGCCGTGCGCGAGGCCGTCATCGGCGCGCTCGATGAATCGCTGGCATTGCTGCAACCCTGGACGGCCGACGCCGACCCGAACATCCGGCGCTTCGCAAGTGAACTCACGCGGCCGCGTGGCGTGTGGTGCGCGCAGATCGAGGCGCTCAAGGCCGAACCCTGGCGTGCGCTGCCGCTGATCGAGGCACTGCGTGCCGACAGCAGCCGCTACGTGCAGAACTCGGTCGCCAACTGGCTCAACGATGCGAGCAAGACCCAGCCCGAATGGGTCGACCGGCTTGGCGCGCGCTGGCTGCAGGAATCCGACACGCCGGCCACGCGCTACATCGTTCGCCGCGCCTTGCGTTCGCTCGCCAAGGCGGCGTGAACAACGAAAAAGCCCGGCACGCAGCCGGGCTTCGAGGCGAAGGAAGGCGGACGCTTACGCGTAGTCGGCGAGTGCCTTCTTCATCTTCTTCATGGCCGCCACTTCGATCTGGCGGATGCGCTCGGCGCTCACGCCGTAGACGGCCGCCAAGTCGTGCAGCGTCATGCCGCCCGAACCGTCGTCGTTCACCTTGAGCCAGCGCTCTTCCACGATGCGGCGGCTGCGGTCATCCAGCGCTTCGAGAGCGGTGGCGATGCCGTCGGTCGAGAGCCGATCGCGCTGCTGCGATTCGAGCAGCGCGGTGGGCTCCTGCGAGGCGTCGGCCAGATAGGCGATCGGGCCGAACGCTTCGTCGCCGTCGTCCGACGGACCCGGGTCGAGCAGCACATCGCCACCCGACAGGCGGGTTTCCATCTCGAGCACTTCTTCGGGCTTGACGTTGAGCCGGCTCGCCATCTGCGAAACCTCGTCGGGGCTCAGCGTTTCGCGGTGCGTGCCGTTGTCGGCCGCGGCCGAATCGGCCTTGAAGCTCTGTTTCATCGAGCGCAGGTTGAAGAACAGCTTGCGCTGGGCCTTGGTCGTCGCGACCTTGACCATGCGCCAGTTCTTCAGGATGTACTCGTGGATCTCGGCCTTGATCCAGTGCATGGCATAGCTCACGAGCCGCACGCCCTGGTCGGGGTCGAAGCGCTTCACGGCCTTCATCAGGCCGACGTTGCCCTCCTGGATCAGGTCGCCGTGCGGCAAGCCATAACCCAGGTATTGGCGCGAGATGGACACCACGAGGCGCAGGTGCGAGAGGATCAGCGCACCGGCCGCTTCGAGGTCGTTGTGGTCGCGCAGCCGGCGTGCGAAGCCCTGCTCTTCTTCGAGCGTGAGCATCGGCAGCCGGTTGGCGGTCGAAATGTAGGCATCCAGGTTGCCCAGCGGAGGCACCATCGACCAGGGGTTGGCGACGGCGAGCTGGTTGGCAGAGGCTCCAGACAGCGTGGTCATCAGGGGAAACTCCTTTGTATTGGGCATATTAGCACTCGGTTAGAGGGAGTGCTAAGGGAAGGGTTCCCCTCCAGTCTCTATCGCCACGATAGCCAAAAGCTGTCGGTTTTCACTGGGCTTGGAACTTTTTTCACTGGGAATGGAACCCTGACTCTTTTGAAATCAACGACTTGGCTCCATCGCTCGTCGCGCAGATGAGGAACCCAGCCGTTTTCGCCTTTTGTAGGAGCCGGGAAATAGTGGTCGGTTCCGCCGCCAGTTTCCTTCTTCATGCAACTCTGTTTTTCTCCCCTGGCATCAAGCTATATTACCCGGATAAAAGTTGTTGGCGGGTGTGGAAGCTCAACTCAGAGCCGACTCGGCGGCTGAAGCGATTGCCCGGAGTTGCGCACGAGCGGCCTCCGCCCGAAAGCGAGGGATCACCCAGTTGTGGTGCGTCTCACGGTATCGTCCATAGTGAGCCCGTGCGACTGTGCGCACTGCCGAGACGATGTCGGGGTCGAACCGCACGGCCTTGACGGCGATGTCACCGCTGGGGAGTTCCTTGACGGAGATCCAGCGTCCGCGGATCGTCACGATCTCCTCGGGCAGGAAGTGCCGCTGCGCTGCCAGCGCAGCAGGCGAAAACGCTGGCAGCTGCTTAGTTGTTGATTGCCACCGAAAATTGACCCGGCTAACGCACTAATTTCCGTCTAAGACTGACCCACGTAAAACTCTACCCTGCTCATTTTTAAGGCAGGGGATCTTAGGAGTGATAGACGTGGCGACATTGAGTGTCATCAGACGCTGGGCCCTGCGCGAGCAGATGTCCATCCGCGAGATTGCAAGGCGTACAGGCCTGTCTCGCAACACCGTCAAGAAGTACCTGCGAGCGGGCGAAGAAGCGCCGCGCTACGCCAAGCGGGCGAGCTCGAGCAAGCTCGATCCCTATGCCGACAAGCTCGCGACCTGGCTCGCGATCGAGGCCACCAAATCGCGGAAACAGCGGCGCAATCTGCGGCAGATCCACACAACCGGGAACGACAGCTTCCGGTTCAAAAACAGTTCTGCAAAGCCTCAACCCAAAAAGGAGAACATCAAGCACTTATCCACACCGTGAAGCCTTCAGGCTCACAAAGCGGGTGGGTCAGTATTCAATGGAAATCTAGGGTCAGAGATCGGCGGAATCCAACAGCACCGTCGCAGGCAGAAGGAAAACCATCATGGTCCGATCAGTGCTTGACTTGACACAGACGCCTGAGTTCAAGCGGCGCCTGAAGGCGCATTTTGCAGAGATTGCCGCAAAGCGCCAAGAGCTTGGGCTCCCGAAGGCCGTGGTCATTGATGATGTGGTCTACAGGCAGTTTCCCGACGGGCGGTTGGAGCCTGTGGACACGCGGAAAACGCCCGATGATGCGAAAGAGCCTCCCCGCTGAGCTCTGGCGGCACGAGCAAGAGTGCGGGACGAGCAAGTCAACTCACGAGGTGCCGTGGGTCGCCCCCGATTTGCTAGCTGTGGTCCAGCTTGATTTCGAACTGAATCCGGTGTGCATCCTCCTACCAACGAATGTCTCGGAAAAACCAAGCAGGACGTTGCCTCGGGGCACCTAGACTGATCAAAAAGCTAAAGGTACGGTTGCTTCCAGCGCCCCGAGTGGCGCAATGCCGAGGATGGGAATGCTCGTCCACCACATATCGCATCGGCGAGAGCGGAGGTGGCATCGGCATACAGAGTGCTGGGCAGGGCGAAGCCCCACCGCCCGGCCCTGCAGCCTCCAGCCGTGGAATGCCTCGCAACTTCGCGGGGAAGCGCTGGCTCTCGTGAGCGTGCTGCTTCACTTTTCGCTTTCGCTTCACACTTGGGTGCGCCTTGCCGGCGCGCACCTTTCCAAAAGTCCTAGGGGGACGATGCCAGACAAGCCAGAATGGCGACCACCAACTGCCGGGTAGCTCATGAGTCAAGATCAAAAAGAAAAGCAACGCGACGTGCTAGTGCTCAATGGGATCTACCCAGACCCGAAGCAGGCATTTCTCCATCAGCCCAAATCTTTTGCTGAAATTAAAGATTCTTGCTTGGTGTTTCTTGATACCAACGTGCTGTTGTTGCCGTATAACACCGGGAAAGATAGTCTCGCGTCAATAAAAGCGGTTTATAAATCGTTGGCGAAAGATTCACGGCTTCTGCTGCCTGACCGCGTGATGCAGGAGTTTGAAACGAACGTCCCTGATCAGCTAAAAAGAATATTCCAAGCTATTTCTCTCGCTCAGAATGTCGCTACCCCGGCTATAGAGCTCCCCCTTCTAGAAGAAATAGAAGAATACAAAGCCCTTAAGGGGGTTGCAGCCGAGCTATCGGCAAAGATTGCGGAATATAGAAAAGCTGTCCGAAGCACTTTGTCTGTAATCGAAAACTGGAATCACAACGATCCGGTTCGGCAGATGTATCGAGAAATATTCAAAGACGCACCAGCCGCCATCATCACGTCAATCAAAGGCGAGGAGCTGTTATCAGAATGGGATCGTCGCTTAAGGAACAAGATTCCTCCGGGGTATAAAGATGGCGGAAAGGAGGACTCTGGAATCGGAGATTTTTTGGTGTGGCAAGCTATTCTCGATACGTGCGCCATCAAAAAAAAGGACGCGATCCTAGTTTCAGGAGAAGAGAAGCCCGACTGGTGGCATAACAGCAATCAGCAATCGCTTTACCCGCGAAGAGAGCTTGTAGAAGAATTCAGACGCGTCACTGACGGGGGGACCATCCATCTTTTAAAGCCCTCACGTTTCTTTGAATTATTCGGTGCGTCCAAAGAGGTGGTACAGGAAATCGCAACGGAACAAATCGCCACGCGCAAAAAGCAGTTGTTTCGAAGAAGGCCGGCGCCAACTGCTTTAATATATCGAGCTGTCGCTACTTGGCTGCGCGATGTTGTCACGGCGGGTGATAATTACGCTTTGGGGAGCAACTCACCATCGAGCTATGATGTGCTAACAGACCGAAGCGATTTTCGCGTCGAGATTAAAAATTTCTCGACGATTGAAGATTTTCGCGTGGCGATCAATTCGCTCAGCAACTCCTTGCTAGAGGGTTCGGAGGGACGCGAAGCCAAGCCAGTCGTAATTCTTGCAACTCATGATGGAACCCTCGCGTCAGGGAAGGCGCTGGAATACTTGTCGCGCGCGCTAATTCCAAAGGGCTTGGTCTTGGTAATGGGGATAGTTGATAGCGACGAGAAATTTTGGCCAATTTTTCGCTCAGACGCAGATTGGCCTTAGTGATTTGTCGGAGCCGCAGCGTGGGCCTCGCTCTCCAGCGGCCGGATTGGCGTGAGCTCCTTGTAACGCTAAAGTGTGTCTTTATATTGCAGTTGTCAGACTGATCCTACTCGTGTATCTTGATATTTCATAAGGTATGCGAGGGGTACTAAATGGTAGTTGTCGGAGCGGCGTTGCGACCGCACGGAGAAGAGGCTGCGCCGAAAAAGGCTCCTGAACCAGGAGCCGTTGCGCATCCCTCTCTCGTTGCCCTATGCACGGTAGCGCGCTTCCACCAGATCGCCGCAGATGCCGCCCTGCTATCCCATCAACTGGGCTTGACCCCTTCCGAGCCCGTCGACACCGCCACGCTGTTACGCGCAGCCAAGCACCTCGGCCTCAAGGCCAAGTCCTCCCGCACCACACCTGATCGCCTGTCTCTGACGCCTTTGCCTGCCTTGGCGGTGCTTCGCAATGAGGATGGCAGCGAACGCTTCGTCATCCTCGCCCAGTGCGACGCCCAGCGCGTGCTCCTGCAGGACCCCTCCGCCGCATCGCCCGAAGCCTCGCGCCCGGTGATCGAACCTCTGGACGTCTTCGCAGCGCATTGGACCGGCGAGCTCATCCTCATCACCAGCCGCGCGAGCCTCGCGGGCGAACTCGCCAAGTTCGACTTCTCCTGGTTCATTCCCAGCCTCGTCAAGCACCGCAAGCTGCTCGGCGAAGTGCTCTTCATCTCCTTCATCCTGCAGCTGTTTGCGCTGGTCAGCCCGCTCTTCTTCCAGGTGGTGATGGACAAGGTGCTGGTGCACCGCGGCATGACCACGCTCGACGTGCTCGTCATCGGCCTGCTGGTGATCGTCGTCTTCGAGTCGCTCTTGAACGGGCTGCGCAGCTACATCTTCAGCCACACCACCAATCGCATCGACGTCGAGCTCGGCGCGCGTCTGTTTCGCCACCTCGTGCAATTGCCGCTGGCCTACTTCCAGGCCCGGCGCGTCGGCGATTCAGTCGCCCGCGTGCGCGAGCTCGAGAACATCCGCAGCTTTCTGACCGGCAATGCGCTCACGGTGCTGCTGGACGTCGTCTTCTCCGTCGTCTTCGTGGCCGTGATGCTGTTCTACAGCGTGCCCCTCACCCTGATCGTGCTCGTGAGCCTGCCGCTGTACTTCGGCCTGAGCTTGGCGGTGGTGCCCATCCTGCGCCGGCGCCTGGACGAGAAGTTCGCACGCGGCGCCGAGAACCAGGCCATGCTGGTGGAGACCGTCAGCGCCATCCAGACCGTCAAGGCCACCGCGCTCGAGCCGGCCTTCGGCCGCCGCTGGGACAACCAGCTCGCTGCCTATGTCTCGGCCAGCTTCCGCACCCAGAACCTCGCGAGCTGGGCGCACGAAGGCGTCAACCTCATCGGCAAGCTCGTCAACGCCGCCACCCTCTGGTACGGCGCCCACCTCGTGATGAACAACGACATGACCGTCGGCCAGTTCGTCGCCTTCAACATGTTTGCCCAGCGCGTGAGCCAACCCATCATGCGCATGGCCCAGCTGTGGACCGACTTCCAGCAGACCGGCATCTCCATGGCCCGGCTCGGCGACATCCTCAACACCCGCACCGAGGTGCCACCCAGCACCGCCGCCCAGTTGCCCGCCCTCAAGGGCCGCGTCACGCTGGACAACCTTACCTTCCGCTACCGACCCGAAGCCGCGCCTGTGCTTCACGGCGTCAGCCTCGACGTGCGCCCCGGCGAAGTCATCGGCATCGTCGGGCGCTCGGGCTCCGGCAAGAGCACACTCACCAAGCTCATCCAGCGCCTCTACGCCCCCGAGCAAGGGCGCCTCCTCGTCGACGGCATCGACATCAGCCTGATCGACGCGGCGCAACTCAGAAGGCAGGTGGGTGTGGTGCTGCAGGAGAACACCCTCTTCAACCGCAGCGTGCGCGAGAACATCGCTGTCGTCGACCCGGCCGCGCCCCTGGAAGCCGTGATGCTGGCTGCGCAGCTGGCCGGCGCCCATGAATTCATCAGCGAGCTGCCCGAGGGCTACGACACCATGGTCGGCGAGCAGGGCGCCAGCCTCTCGGGCGGGCAACGCCAGCGCGTCGCCATCGCCCGCGCGCTCTTCACCCATCCGCGCATCCTGATCTTCGACGAGGCCACCAGCGCGCTTGACTACGAGAGCGAGGCCATCGTGCAGCGCAACATGGCGCACATCTGCAAGGGCCGCACCGTCTTCATCATTGCGCACCGGCTCAGCGCCGTGCGACATGCGAACCGCATCATCGTGATGGACAAGGGCCGGATCGTCGAAGGCGGCACGCACGACACGCTGCTAAGCCGGCCCAAGGGCATCTATGCGCACCTGTGGGCCATGCAGGGTGGGGGCCATCCGACAGAAGGCGCCGGAGCGGTATGACGCCCGAAGTCTCCACCACCGCACCCGCGGCCAACGCGCCGCATGCGCGGGATATGCGCCACCCGGTGATTGAACTGCTCGGGCGCTACCGGGCCGTATTCAGGGCCGCCTGGCAGCACCGCCATGAACTGGCCGGACCGAAGCGCCTCTCCGACGAGGCGGCATTCCTCCCCGCCGCGCTGAGCCTGCAGGACACCCCCGTGCATCCGGCGCCGAGGCGCTTGGCCTATGCGCTGATTGCGCTGTTCCTCATCGCCGTGACCTGGGCCATCTTCGGGCAGGTCGACATCGTGGCCGTGGCGCCCGGACGCATCATCGTGAGCGAGCGCACCAAGGTGATCCAGCCGCTGGAGGTGAGCGTGGTCAAGCGCGTGCTGGTCAAGGACGGCGACCACGTCGAGGCCGGGCAGGCCCTGGTCGAGCTCGATCCCACGACGGCCAATGCCGACAAGACCAGCATCGACGAGCAGTTGAAGTCGGCGCAGTCCGAAGTGCTGCGCACGCGCGCCTTGCTGCAGGCGCTCAATGCGCCAATGACCTCCCGGACGCCTGAGCTGGGCAAGAGCCTCCCCGATGGCTGGACGGAGGCCGATCTCGCGGCAACCAGGGCGCAGTTGAGCGACGAGTGGAGCGACATCACAGCCAAGCTCGCCAGGGCGGCGTCCGAGCTCAACCGCCGCCAAGCTGAGATCGCCACCGTGCGCGAGATGGTCGCCAAGCTGGACACCACGGTGCCGATCGCCAGACAGCGAGAAGCCGACTTCCACCAACTGGCCAACCAGGGTTTCATGTCCAGTCATGCGAATCAGGACCGCACCAGGGAGCGCATCGAGCTGGAGCGCGATCTTGCTACACAGCGCGCCCGACTCGCGGAAGCGAATGCGACCTTGCGCGAGAGCGAGAACACCCGGGCCGCCTACATCGCAGAGACCAAGCACAGCCTGCGCACGCGCGAGGCCGCCGCCGAGCTCAAGCGCCAGCAGGGCACGCAGGAGTTGGCCAAAGCGGGGCAGCGCGAGCGGCTCACCACCTTGAAGGCGCCGGTGGCCGGCACGGTGCAGCAATTGGCCATGCACACCGAAGGCGGCGTGGTCACAGAAGCCCAGCCCCTGATGGTCATCGTGCCCGATGGTGCGCAGATGACGGCCGAGGTAACGCTGGAGAACAAGGACATCGGCTTCGTCAACCTGAATCAGGAGGCCGAGATCAAGTTGGAGACGTTTCCGTTCACGCGCTACGGAACGCTTGGGGCCACTGTGAGCCGCGTCACGGCGGACGCGGTCAATGACGAGAAGCGCGGCGCGATCTTCCCCGTGACGCTGAACTTGGGCGTGACCACCATTGACGTGGATGGCAGGCCAATCAAGCTGAGCCCGGGCATGAATCTCACGGCCGAGATCAAGACGGGGAAGCGGCGAATCATTGAGTTCCTACTCAGTCCCGTTCAGCGGGCAACAAGCGAAAGTTTAAGAGAACGTTAACTCTTGAGTGCCGGCCCTGATTGAGAGAGCGTTAACAAAGCTCATCCGGGTGCGAAATTTTAAGCTCAAATTATTTCATGAAATCTGAAAAATTCATTATTGCAGCTACTTCGTTTATTTCCAAATTCCAGATCCCGTGGGCCATTGGCATGGCATTCATTGGGATTGTGTTCGTTCTATTTCCGGCCTTATCCAATGTGTGGCGCAATGAAATAGCAGGGTGGCCGGAAATTTATCGTATGTATGAAATCCTTTCAGATTTTGGAAATTTTGCATCCGTTATGTTTGCGGTAATTTCAATTCCTTTGTTCGTTGCCGCCCTTTTTGGAAACTACGCTTACCCTGGCTGGGATTTAAAAAGAAATAACAGACCTACGCTTTCAATAGTTTTGCAAAAAAAACTTTACCCAAAAAACTGGCGAGGATTGGCTGCTTTTTACTCCTTTCTTGTAATCGATTTATTTGCTTGGTTGATACCGTTCTTTGTAATTTGCTTAATTTCGTATTTTATTAAACCTTGAGATCGGAAAAGTCATGGCCAATTATTATGAGGCAGCGGCAGGGGTTGCAGGTGGTGTCGGTGAGGCTTACGGCAATTATTCCGGCGGCACTCCCGCCAACCAACTAGGGCTAGCTGCGGCTGTAGGGGGCGCTCTTTCTGCTCTGGCTTCTGCATCAAGTAGTCCTTTTTTGATAGGTCTAGGAAGTGGTGTTGGTCCTGCTGTTGGCGTGGCTTCGGCCATAGCCTCAGTCGCTCAGTACCAGGGTGCTACAAACTCTGCGCAACAGCTAGCCGCTGGGCTCGGGGTCATCGGGGGAGTGGCAAGTGCTCTGACACCGCTCGTTCCGGGGGCCGTCAAACTGGCGCTTGCTGCTGTTGCCGTTTCTGCGACAGCAGCCCAAATTGCGATTAGCCAAAATGAAGCAGATGTCAATAGATTTATCGATGAGATAATAGATAATTGGAATAAGGCGTTTCCTGAGGGCATTGGGGGAGAGCCATTTACGGGTATGCCATGGCCGGGGAGTGAAATTTCGGAGGGCGCCAACAATCACTTCAACGATGCCAAAGGCTGGCGCCAGCCTGTTGATCCCTTAATGCTCGATCTCGATGGCGACGGACTAGAATTGAGAGCTGCCGGTAGTTCAATTCTGTTTGACCACGACGCCGATGGCGTTAGGACAGGTACTGGCTGGATCGGCTCCGATGACGGCCTTCTCGTGCGCGACCTCGATGGCAATGGCCTTATCCAGACCGGGCGAGAGCTCTTCGGCGTCGACACTATAAAACTCAATGGTGAAAAGGCGGCCAATGCATTCGACGCCCTGGCAGACCTAGACAGCAATGCCGATGGTAGCTTTACGAGCACTGATTTGGTGTGGAGCCACGTTAAGGTCTGGCGTGACATCGATCAGGACGGAATCTCTGATGCAGGCGAACTCTTCTCGCTTGACCAGTTGGGCATCACCCGTATCGGGGTGATTGGCAGCACCACTAACACCACCGGCGGAAGCCAAGCGGGGACTACCGTCAACGGGAACTTCATTGCGCAAAGCGCCAGCTTCACGCGCAACGATCAAACCCTCAGCGTGGGATCCGCCAGCCTCTCCGCAGGCGCTATTGATCTGGACTCAAGCAACTTCCATCGCGAGTTCACTGATCACATCCCCCTGACCGACGTCGCCAAGGCGCTTCCGACGATGCAAGGTTCCGGGAGAGTACGCGACTTGTCGGAGGCCGTGAGTTTGAACCCAGAGCTGGCGGTCGCGCTCACGGCTTTCAGTTTGGCTACCACGCGTGAAGGGCAAATGGCGCTGATCGATGACCTGATCACGACCTGGGCGAAAAGCAGCGACTTCTGGAGCAGCATTGAGGACAATCTTGGCGGCGGGGACTACGTCAGCCTGGGCATCACGGTAACTGGGGGGATGACCGTCGATCAGTTCCGTAACCTAATTGGGGTGCTCGAGGCCTTCAATGGCGAGCGCTTTTACGAGAAGCCTGCCACCGACACAGCTGACACGGTGCAGGTCGTCGCGGGTTTCACTAGAGGTACGACGACGTCAGGTAGCGTGACCCTCCCGGCCTACCTAATCAACCCTCCGGCAGCACAGTTGGCATTGCTTCAGAAGAGCTACGAGAGCTTGAAAGAGAGCATCTACGAAGCATTGGTCGTGCAGACCAGGCTGAAACCTTACCTGGAGTCGGTTGAGCTCGCAGTTGATGAGAACGGGCTCATCGGGTTGGATCTGACTGCGCTTGAAGCGAAGCTGAACGTGCTCAAGGCCAGTAACGAACGAGCAGCTTTGATCGATCTCGTCGAACTCAACCGGTATGCAGGAATATCGCTTGAAGCTGCAGGCTTCAAAGGGTTGGACTTGCTTGGCGAGTGGATGGATGCGCTTCCAGACGCATCGCCGCTGCGTTCAGACATCGCAGCGTTCAGCTATGTGTTGCCCGCCGGACGTGCTGGCACGACCAGTAGCGACATGTTTCTTGGCGACGCTGCCGGAAATAGTATCAGCGCTGGAGGTGGAAATGACTATGTCAATGCTGGCGGTGGCAACGACACCGTCTATGGTGGCGATGGCGATGACGCGCTGCAGGGTGGCACGGGCAACGATGCGCTGTACGGGGAAGCCGGTGCGGACAGTCTGCGTGGGGGGGGCGGCAACGACGTATTGAGCGGGGGTATTGGCAACGACGCGCTGTTTGCCGACGATGGAGATGACGCCTTGAGCGGCGGCGATGGAGATGACACGCTCGATGGCGGCGCAGGCAACGACACGCTCAATGGTGGCGCAGGTGATGACATCCTGGTCGGTGGCGAGGGCAGCGACATTCTTAACGGCAACGCGGGTGACGACACTTTGATTGGTGGCACTGGCAACGACACGCTCGATGGCGGCTCGGGCAACGACATCTACTTGTTCAGCAGCGGCTTCGGGCAGGATACGGTCAACCAATCCGACGGCACTGCCGGGCGTGTGGACACGATCCAGTTCACGGATCTCAACAGCGCTGACTTGGCGAGCGTGACGCGAAGCGGCTACCACCTGACCTTGGTCTTTGCGGGTGGGGACAGCGTCAAGCTGGCGAACTTCTACTACAGCGACGGCAGTCACGAATACAAGATCAACAAGATTGTGTTCGGCGACGGTGAGCAGTGGAGCCAGACGGACATCATCTCGGCGGCCACGAGCTTGAGTGCAGGTAACGACAGCATCACTGGCTCGAGTCTGGCGGGCAACAACTACTACGGTCTTGGTGGAAACGACATCATCACGGGCGGCAGCCTGTCCGACCGGCTCGATGGGGGTTCTGGTGACGACACACTCAACGGCAACGCCGGCAGCGACATCCTGGTCGGTGGCACTGGCAACGACACGCTCAATGGCGGCTCGGGCAACGACACCTATGTGTTTGCCAAGGGTTTTGGCCAGGACACTGTCAGCCAGTCGGACGGCACAACCACTCGCATGGATGTGGTGCAATTCACGGACCTTGCCAGCACCGACCTCACGAGCGTGACGCGCAGTGGCAGTGATGTGATTCTGAGCTTCAACAGTGGCGACAGCGTCAAGCTGGCGAACTTCTACTACAGCGACGGCAGTCACGAATACAAGATCGACAGGGTCGCATTTGCCAACAACGTCGAGTGGAGCCGCAATGAGCTGATCTCGGCGTCAACCAGCTTGAGCGCACTGGCCGATAGCGTTACGGGTTCGAGCTTGGCGAGCAATAACTACTACGGTCTTGGTGGAAACGACATCATCACGGGCGGCAGCCTGTCCGACCGGCTCGATGGGGGTTCTGGTGACGACACACTCAACGGCAACGCGGGTGACGACACTTTGATTGGTGGCACTGGCAACGACACGCTCGATGGCGGCTCGGG
>NZ_JBDGIV010000009.1:191457-198546 GCF_057657255.1 Variovorax sp. Soil_C_19
GACACTATCTCTGGCGGCAAGTTGGCTGACCGGCTCGATGGTGGCGAGGGCAGCGACACACTCAACGGCAACGCGGGCGACGACATCTTGATTGGTGGCGCCGGCAACGACACGCTCGATGGCGGCTCGGGCAACGACACCTATGTGTTCGGTCTTGGCGCAGGCCAGGACTCCCTGACGGAGTACGACATCACGGCGGGAAATGCGGACGTTGCCTTGTTCGGCGGCGACGTGACCACGGACCAACTCTGGTTCCGCCGAATCGGAAGCAACCTCGAAGTGAGCATCATCGGAACGGAGGACCGGCTCACCGTGAACAACTGGTACACCGACGCCGGCTATCACGTCGAGCAGTTCAAGACGAGCGATGGGAAGGTCCTACTGGACGGTCAGGTCCAGAATCTCGTGCAGGCGATGGCGCTTTTTTCGCCGCCAGCGGCGGGCCAAACGACTTTGCCGGCAGAGTATCACAGCAGCTTGAGCTCAGTGATCGCTGCCAGCTGGCAGTGAGTAGTTGCTGAGCAAAGGGATTTCCTGGAGTGAGTCGTCATTCGGCGACTCACTCTCGGCCCTGTTCATGGCAGACCATGCGCGAATAGTGAACTCGCTCCGGGATTCTTTTTCATTGACTCGGGCAGAAGTCAGCGGTAAGGAGTCTCGCAACGTTGCGGCCTCCCTCTCCAGCTGCCCAGCCGGGACGTGAGCTTTTCTCGTGAACGCTAGTGTGCGTCTTCTTTGTACGCACGCCTGTTCAGGCGTGAAAACGAAAAGCGTGAGGGAGAGTGCGATGAAGATGCTGAAAACCCTGCTTCTGGCGGCGTTCTTACTTTCGTTGCTAGGTGGAGATGCCATTGCGGTCGTCCCAATGCAAGGGCGCTGGCTGATGACATTTCCAGACTGGACTCATACCGCCCCGAGGTACTACTCCACCACGGAGGAGGGCTGTTCTGACCATATCGAGGTGGCATCGCGCGTTGGCGCGGTCCTATACGATATTTCTCACCGCTCCCACAGTCCCGTTGCCTTGGTCGCCCAGTGCATTCTTCAGTATCCGCCAGACCCGCGTACCTATCAGGACGGATCTCTGTGGAAATACCTAAGCTGTCCTGCTAACAGCACTGCCGTAGCTGCGGGCTGTCAATGCGAACGTGGATATCAGGAAAACGCCGGGCAGACCGCTTGCATAGCTGCCCTTCCCGAAGTGGAAAGTGCCAACAGTTGCAAGGCGCCCGCGGGAGCCGCGACTGTGAATCCAATCTTGCCCGCCACGACAGAGAAATTTCGCTCCGAAACCGACTTCATCGACAGCAGTCCAGCGCCACTGTCCTTCGTCCGCACCTACCGCAGCACCCGGGGCGCCGACGCAACGCACCCGGTCGGCCCGCTGGGCAAAGCCTGGACGCACAGCCACAGCACGTCGCTCGCTGCGACGCCGGCTGTCGACCCACACACGGTGTCCGTCACCAGCGCCGAGGGCCACCTGCGCACCTTCTTCAAGGCCGCTGGCTCCGCCACCTGGACAGCCACCAACAGCGCCGACAAGCTCACCCAGGCCGGCGATGGCAGCTGGACCTACCGGCGCTTCGAAGACGATGCCACCTTGAGCTTCACCGCCGCCGGCAAGCTCCAGACACAAGCCCAGCGCAATGGCTGGACCCTGGTCTACACCTACGACGGCGCTGGCCGGCTCGCTACCATCGGCAACGGCTTCGGCCGCATGCTGGTGCTGAACTACAACGGTACCGGCCAACTCGCCAGTGTCCTCACGCCAGACTCGCGCGCCATCGGCTACGCCTACGATCCGATGGGCCGCCTGTCCGTAGTGACCTATCCCGACGCCAAGAGCCGCACCTTCGTCTATGAGAACACCGCGTTCCCTCAGGCACTGACCGGCATCATCGACGAGTCGGGCGAGCGCTTCGCCACCTTCAGCTACGACAGCAAAGGCCGCGCCATCCGTTCGGAGCTGGCCGGCTCGACCGACCGCTACCAGGTCAGCTATTCATCCTCCAGCAGCGCTTCCATCACCGATCCGCTTGGCACGAGCCGCACCTACAGCTACAGCACCACTCTGGGTAAGCTCGCGGTCACCGGTGGCTCGCTGCCGTCCGGCACCGGCGAAGCCGACGTGTCATCGCGCATCCAAGACGCCAACGGCCTAATCACCTCGGAGACCGACTTCAAGGGTGTGGTCACGACAACGACTTGGGACGTCACCCGCCGCCTGCCCATGTCGGTCACCCGCGCCTCCGGCACCCCCGAAGCGCAGGCGGTGACCACCCAGTGGCACCCGACGTTCTCACTGCCCGCGCTGGTCACGGAGGCTGGCCGCACCACCGCCTACACCTACGACGCCCTCGGCAATGTCCTGACCCGCACGGTCACCGACACGGTGGCAAACCAGGCCCAGCTCTGGCAATGGACCTACAACGCCCAACAGCTGGTGGCCACCGCCTCCGAGCCCAACGGCGCCGTCACCAGCTACACCCACGACCCCCGAGGCAACGTCCTGACCTCGACCAATGCTCTCGGTCACGTCACGAGCTACACCTACGACAACGCCAACCGCGTCGCGAGTTCGACGGCCCTTAACGGCCTCGTCACCACCTACACGTACGACCCGCGCGACCGCTTGCTGACACAGACCACCGGCGGCCAGACCACCACGCTCACCTACAAGCCCTACGGCAAGGTCGAGACCGTGTCCCTGCCTACCGGCCTGGTCCTCACCTACAGCTATGACGCCGCCCATCGCCTGACCGGCTGGAGCAACAACCGCGGCGAGAGCGGAACCTACACCCTGGACGGCATGGGCAACCGCACCGCCGAGCAGATCAAGGACAGCGCCGGCAACGTGGCCTGGAACGCCGCGCGCACCATCAACAACATCAATCGCTTGTCCGCCCAGACCGAGGGGCCCAACCAGGCGAGCTCCTTCGGTTACGACGCCAACGGCGAGCTGACCCGCACCACCAACGGCCTGAACCAGAGCACCCAGTACGGCCTGGACGGCCTGCGCCGCGTCAAGGCCGTGACCGATGCGGCCAACGCGACAGCCACCCTCAAGTACAACGCTTTGGATGCCGTCACCGAAGCCAAGGACTTCAAGGGTGTCGCCACTACCTATGCGCGCGACGCCCAAGGGAACGCGACGGCCGAGAGCAGCGCCGATACGGGTGGAGAGAGCACCCAGTACGACGCCCTGGGCCTGTCCAGCCAGATCACCGATGCTCTCGGCCAAGCCACCATCATCACCCGGGATGCCCTGGGCCGCCCCACCAGCCTCGTCTTCGCCGACGGCAAGACCACCACCCTGCGCTACGACCTGAGTGCGAACAGCAAGGGCTACCTGTCCGAGGTGGTCGACCGCAGCGGCACCACCGATTACACCCGCGACGGCTTCGGCCGGGTCACCCTGAAGAAGCAGACCCTGGCCAACGGCAGCGTGCAGCAGGTCAGCTACAGCTACAACGCGAACGGCACCCTCGCGAGCATCGGCGACCCGAACGGCGGCGGACTACTCACCCACAGCTACGACGCCACCGGCCGCCTCACGGCCCTGAGCCTGAACGGCAACCCGCTTGTCACCGGCATCACCTGGAACCCGCTGGGCCAGCCCACCGCCTGGACCTGGGCGTTCTCGAGCCCGAACCTGGCGGCCAGCCGCAGCTACGACACCGCGGGCCGCATGACTGCCACCGAGTTCAGCAGCTACGTCTACAACGCGGCCGGGCGCATCACCAGCCTGACGCAGACCCTCTACGCGCCGGGCGACACCGACCCCACCCACAGCACCATCGGCGCCAGCGCTATCACCTGGACCGTGGGCTACAACGCGGTCGGCCGCATCACCGGCTTCAACGCCACCGGCAGCACCGCCGGCTTCGGCTACGACGCCAACGGCAACCGATCGAGCAGCACCCGGGTGCTCGGCGCCCAGAGCACCAGCCGCAGCTACACCGTGGGCGTCACCAGCAACCGCCTCACCGGCTTCACCCAGACGATCAATGGCGCCAGCACCACCAACGTCACCTACGGCTACAACGCCAATGGCGACCTGGTGAGCGATGGCCTCAGGAGCTACACCTACGATGCCGAGGGCCGTCTGGCCGCGGCCACCACCGGAGCGACCGACGTGAGCCCGACCACGCGCTACGCGCACAATGCGCTGGGCCAGCGCGTGTTCAAGACCGAGCCACTGTACCCGCCGGGTGAAGGCGATGAAGCGGACCCCGGGTTCATGCAGATGCTGATCGCGTTCTTCACGCGGCTGTGGAGTCCTGCAACAAGCGAGGCCGAGCAGCTGGGCTATGCCTATGTCTATGACGAGAACGGCACACTGATCTCGGAGGCCGGCAGCGGCGGGGCGAACAGCGCGGGCCAGGCCAGCTACATCTACCTGCCGACGGCGAACGGGCCGATGCCGGTGGCGGCGGTGATCAACGGCGCCACCTATGCGGTGCACAGCGACCACCTGAACACCCCGAGGCGCCTGAGCAGTGACAGCGGGCAAGCCGTCTGGCAATGGAGTTACAGCGCGTTCGGGGAGGACAAGCCGACGATTGCGAAGCACCGGTTCGCCAACCTCGACATCACACCCAACCCGGGCACAACGAGCATCTCCGAGGTGAAGTTCAACCTGAGGTATCCGGGACAGTATGCGGATGAGGAGTCAGGGCTGTTCTACAACTACTTCAGGAGCTATGACGCGAGGACCGGGAGGTACAGCCAGCCGGATCCGATTGGGCTGGATGGTGGGTGGAATCGGTTTGGATATGTCGACTCGAATCCTCTAAGCTTCGTTGATCCAGAGGGACTACGAAACATGCGTCCTGCGACTCCGGGAGGTAGCGCATACAACCGGCGCCAATGGCAGCGGCATGGACCAAAGCCTTTCGATATTCCGCGGGGAGAGGGAACTCAGTCGGCTTGGGAGGCCGCAGCGCAAATGCCAATCGCCGATCCGGGAGCCGGTGATTACAAATTCAGATGCGTTCGATGGGAATGCTCTGCACAGTCCTGCACGGCCGGGAAATCTCCGATGGACTTTCTTCCGCCGGCTTATTTCAAGGACTCGCCGCCGGACGGTTGCAGATGCACGCAGACGATGCTCGGCCCAGTTTTCAATGCGCCGAGCTTCGATCCGGTATCAGACCTCCCCGGGCTGGTGAACAAATACAGGACCAGTGATGGTCAACTTCGCCGGATGCTGGATGCTGTTCGGCGCTAAGGAGTGAAATGTGAAGGTCGAGATAGGTATCGGTTTCACCGGGATTCTCATCGGCCTGGCATTGATGTGGACAGGACAAAGTATGTGTCGCACGACTTGTTGGATCGACGAACTGTTCAGAATGCTCCTCCCGGCTTCGCGCGAGTCTTGGGCAGGCGGACTTCCGGTGGTCCTGATCGGCACTGTCATCGTCGGGCATGCGGTTTACAGGCGCTCGAGAAAGCCCAAATAGGCACATGTTGAACCTCATGCGCATCCTGCTGCGAAGAAGCGCCGACCGATCAAGCGACGATGGGGCTGAGCAGAGCGACCAGGCTGCGTCACTCCCGACCGTGGTTTCCATCGAAGGGTTGCCCGATTTCCAGATCGCGCATCATCTGTATCGGCACGAAGATTTGCCATTGATGAAATGGCCCCAGGTCGAATCTTGGCTTTCTGCCCTTGAGTCCTCTGCTTTGCAAGCCCTCGCATGGGAGGCAATCGAGAGAGCTTGGCTTCTTCATTTTCGAGCAGCGCTCGGCCCGCGATACCGTCTGCGCGAAGCGGGTTCCGCCGCGCTCTTGTCATCGTTGGATGACGGCGTGGCAAGTGCGACCCTCCGCTATATGGAGAGAACGCTCAAACGTGTCGCCGCAACATTGGATGGCATCGCACAGATACCTCCCTGGGGCAAGGACATCCTGATCGTTTTCGATGATGCGGAGAGCTACTACAGGTACGTCTCGCACTACTATCCTGAGACGGGGGAGTTCGCTTTCAGCAGCGGGATGTACATCGACGATGGCTGCGCCCACTTCGTTACTGTGAAAGCAGATCTGCGTGCCATCGAGCCGGTCATCGCACATGAGATGACTCATGGCTGCCTAGCGCATCTGCCTATTCCCCTATGGCTGAACGAAGGACTTGCCGTTAATACCGAGCATCGGATCGCCGGTGCTGCTGACTCATCCCTGGCAGTTCGCGAACTGCGGGCTAAACACCTGGACTTCTGGAGTCCGGAGACGATGCAGGAGTTCTGGTCAGGCGACGCTTTCAAGAGATCCGACGATGGCAGCATGCTTGCATATGATCTTGCCCGAATGCTCATTGCCCACTTCGCAAAAGACTGGAAGACATTCAAGCGCTTCGTCCTCAATGCGCATGCGGCTGATGCGGGAGCGGCGTCAGCGCATGAGCATCTCAGTGTTGATCTGGGTGCGTTGGTCTGCGCTCTCCTCGAGAAGGAGCAGTCTCTGCGGTGGGAGCCTGATCCGCGGGGTTGGCAATGACACTCTCTGTTGGTGGTGCTGGAGTGACCCCTGCAGTTGGACACCGGTCCGACCTTAAGCCGCCCCGTGGGCTAGTCCAGATCGAACGGACGCAATCCAATTTCAACAGGCAAGAAGTCGAATTAAATGCCTTCCGTACTAGGAAGCTCGTGCATCAGATCCAGGAGAGATCGCTCACCCTGTGGATGCTCGGATCCGGCTCGGTCAGAAGAGGGCTTGTTGAGGTCGTCGGCACCGTTGTTCAGCGTCCGGCGAAGACTTGGAAGAGATTCGTCGAATGTGAAGTTGAGTCTCCTAGTGAACTTGGCGCACTACGCTGAATAGGTCTTCGAGTTTCTCCAACGAAGGCAATCGTAGTGAGGACACTGGCCGAAAATTCCAAATTTAATGGTGCAAATCGCGAGGAATTTCATTGGTAGTGAAACACCAGTTCCAATCTGCATGAGCGGTTGCGGCACAAGTCGTTGATTTCTAAAAGCAAGCAGTTCGGTCCTGAACGAAAGCCGACAGTCGGTGCGCTGCCCCCGGAGAACCGTAGCACCGCGATTTAGAGTTCGATCAACCCGAAACGGAGATCGGACCGATGAAGAA